>JBIKYB010000173.1:0-10386 GCA_044355475.1 Prosthecobacter sp. | reverse complement strand
CCTGGGTCGCAGCGGGCGTCGCGCCCGTGCTGGGGTTGTTTCACCTGCCGGGAGAGGTGGCTCCGGGCATTCTTTTCTCCATCCTGCGGAAAGACGGGCTGCTCACGCTCAACAGCGGAGAGGGAGCGCTCATCACCGCGATGAGTGCCGGGCAGGTCTTGGTGCTCGTGTGGCTGGCCAGCACTCTGACCGCCTGCCTCGTCACGCTGTGGACCGTGCGTAAGGAACTCGGCTGGACTTTTGCCGCGCAAATCGCCGGACGCCAGATGCTCACCTCCATTGCCAGCGCGTGGCTCATCGCGGCGCTGTTTGCCCAGGCAGAATGATGGATGGCAAACTGATTTCAGAACCCATCCCGAAGCCCAAAATCATTCTGCCAGCCATCATTTTGCCAAACCTCTGGCCCATCCCCTCATGAAACTCTCTCACCAAGTCCTCATCATCGGTGCAGGTCCTGCGGGACTGGGTTGTGCGCTGGCGCTTCAGGCGGCGGGTGTGGAGGACGTGCTCGTCGTGGACCAAAAAGGCATCGGTGCCAGCTTCGAGGCCTGGCCGGAGCAGATGCGGCTGCTCACGCCCTCGTTTCACAGCAACGTCTTTGGCTTTGCGGACCTGAATTCGATCTCACCGGAGACCTCGCCCGCCGATTTCCTCAACACGCAGCATCCCACCGGCAAAGCATACGCTTCCTACCTCCGCGCTACTGCGGAGCACTACGAGCTGGCCGTGGAAACCGGAGTGCGTGTTACTGGTCTGCGGCGGGTGCGCGACTTTTTCAAGGTGCAGACCTCGCAGGGCATGAAAACGGCCCGCTTCGTGATCTGGGCGATTGGCGAGTTCTCCCGGCCTGATCTCGGCGGCATCGAAGGCGCAGAATTTTGCCTTCATAACAGTCAGGTGCGCGACTGGGATCAGCTCGTCGTCGGAAACCAAAAATTCACCCTCATCGGTGGTTACGAGAGCGGCATTGATGCCTCCATCCATCTCATGCACCTCGGCAAAGAGGCGCATCTGCTCTCCCGTGGGCATCCCTGGGAAAGCGACGATCCCGATCCCAGCCGTGCGCTCAGTCCGCACACGCGTGACCGCCTCAAAACCGCGCTGCTCGAAGCTCCTGGCACCATTCACTTCTACAAAAACGCCGAAGTCCTCGCGGTGCACCCAGTGCGCGGCGGTTATGAGCTGGAGGTGAGGGATGGCCAGCCCTTTCACAGTCCAACCCAGCCCATCCTCTGCACCGGCTTCCGCAGCGCGCTGGAGCCGATCCGCGAGCTGTGGGCCTGGGAGGACGACCATCCCGTTTTCAGCGAGGAGGCGGACGAGTCCACGCTCACCCCCGGCCTCTTTTACAGCGGCCCCTCGCTCCAGCATCGCGGCATGCTGTTCTGCTTCATCTACAAATACCGCGCTCGCTTCGGCATCGTCGCCCGCGAGATCGCCGCCCGCCTCGGCATAGAAATCGGCAGCGGATTCGATCTGTGGAAGCAGCGTGGTTTCCTGCTGGAAGATCTGCGCTGCTGTACCGACTGCCAGTGCGCCGTCGTGCCTGCGGCAGACACCCAACTCAACCCCACGGAGGTCATCGAGTATGCTCAGGCTGTCTGAAGTCCCGCTCTCCAGGCAGCGGGTGCTGCTGGCCGACTTCGCCGCAGCGCTGCGGCAGCAGATGTTTTTCTGGGGGCGGGATGTGATGAGCGGGGGGAACCTGCTGCTGAGGCATGGTTTTGAGAAGCTGCCCTCCCCAGGCCTCAAGGGCACGAGCTGCTACCGCCTGTCGCACGAGGATGGCATCATCGAGCTGCACGGTGCCTGCGCCGGATGGTATCCGCAGGCAGGCAGTGCGCGTCCGGGCTTTCTCTTTGTGCGCACGAGGGGCCGCATCAGCACGCATCGCCTGCACGAGCCGGTGGTGCCGGGGCGCTACCAGATCGAGGCGTTGCAAAACGAAACCATCGATGCCATGGCCGCGGCTAGGCTCTTTGCCGACTGGCTGGCGGATTATGAGGCTTGGGTGCGGCGGCAGATGGGGGCGGGCTACCGCGTGGAGTGCCGCCAAATGCTCGCCAGCCTGCCCAAGGGCCAGACTTGGCTCCCCGCGCCGGAGGCGGAGCGCTGGCTGCGCCTCCTCGCTGCCCAGGGACCGGGCGCTCCGCGTGCCCGGACCCTTCTACGAGGCAGTGAATCCAGCTCGGAGAAAAGCCATCGACAGCAGAATGGGGACAGCAGAATCAAGCCTCCATTTTTTGTCTCCAACAGATTCAGGGAGGCCAGCAGATTGGCTGCGCCCGTCGTGCGAAACAAGGAGGCCGGAAGATGAAGACAAAAGAGAAAAAATCTACGGGCCTCCCTGAGCCGCAAGACGGGCGAAGCCAATCTGCGGGAAATCACAAGAGTGATGCCCCGAGGGATCACTCACAAGCAGGCCGTCTGAGGCTCAAGCGATTCTGCTGTCCCCCATTCTGCTGTCCAACTGATTGGAAAACGACCCACGCCTCCGTCTGCCTGCTGCGGGCGATGACCGGCGCTCTGCGTGCCCGGATACTTCTAGGGGGCGGTGAATCCGACTCGGAGAAAAGCCATCGACAGCAGAATGGGGACAGCAGAATCAGGCATTCAATTTTCTCCCCTCTCTCTGCTGGTAGCTCCCGGTTTCCTCATGGGTCGGCTGTTTGAGACTCAACCCATTCTGCTGTCCCCCATTCTGCTGTCCCACTGATTGAAAAACGCCCCACGCCTGAATCTCCGCCTCTGATGAACTCGAAAGCCTCCGCTCCATCCTCCTCCCAGGCGCAAGACCCTGCGGCCGGGATTTTGGCGTCCTTGCTGGAGCGGGGGTTCAAGCGCACCCATGCGCTGGTCTGCCTGCTGCGGGAAATGGCCGCCGATCTACGTCCACGCACGCTGGCGGAGTGGTCTTCCTGCGCCAGCCTTCAGGAACGCAATGTCGTGACCCTCTACCGGCTGATGCTGAAGCTGGAGCAGGCCGGTGTGGTCCGCCGCGTGAATCTCGGGGAGCGGGCGCAGTGCTTTCAGCTTTTGCCGCCCGGTCCGGCCCCGGATTACCTCGTCTGCACGAGCTGCGGCGGCCTGGAGCAGGTCGAGACGCCGCTGGAAGTGCGCGTGCTGGAGGAAAATCTGGCGCGGAAGACCGGATGGAAAGCCGTGCGCCATGAGCTGGAGTTCTTCGGCATCTGCCCGACCTGCGCGGACCGGTGATGGATGCCTTCTTGGATGCCTTCTTGGATGACGAGTTCACCTGAGGGAGCAAAATCCCCGCCGCGAGTGGCAGGCACTTTGAACCATTGGCGAATTTAGACAATGCAAATTGGTTGCAATAAGATTTCATTGAATGTAGGAGGCCGAAGTGAATGTCTCCCCTCCCTGGTCGCACCGTCGCTTGTCGAGCCTTTCTGGGCTGTTGTTGATCGCCTCGCTGCTGTGCGCTGGCCTTCCGGTGATGGCGCAGACGGCGCCGACGATCTCGAACGTGGTGGACCGCTCCACGCTGGAAAGCACGACCACCACTTCCATCCCCATCACGGTGGGCGATGGGGAGACGGCGGCCGCGTCCTTGCTGCTCACGGCCACTTCCTCGGATGCCACGCTGGTCCCCAATGCCAACATCGTGCTTGGCGGCAGCGGAACCAGCCGAACCGCGATCATTACGCCTGCGGCAGGCCTTTCCGGGAGCACGACGATCACGCTCACCGTCACGGATGATGATCTCATGACGGCCACTGACACCTTTGTGCTGACAGTCACACCGGTTTATCAACTGCCTGCAGAGACGATTCCTGATCTTGTCATGAGCGCGGACGGTTCCGTGACGATCAACTACCAGATCAGCGACAGCAGTTGGGTATCCACCGTGACGCGCACGAACACCACGCTTTTCAATGCTCCGGGCACCAGCATCTCTTCTGATCTGCGCACGCAGCCGACCAGCGGTGGCACCAGCCGCAGTCTCCGGATACGCCCACGGCCCGGTCTGTATGGCGAGTCCGACGTGACGCTTGGGTTCACCGGCACCACGCCACCTGGTTCGTCCACCTTCACAGTGACCGTCAATCCGCGGGCTGTGGCGGACAACCTCCTCGGCGTCACCGGGAGGACCAGCACCTTTGATATTCTGCAAAACGACACTCGGCCGGAGGCGGGCACCAGCATCGTGCTGCAAAGCTTCACACAACCGGCCAATGGCACTCTGGTGGCGGGTTCGGTCCCGGGGACGGTGCGCTACACGCCTGCGAGCGGCTTCTCCGGCGCAGACACCTTCAGCTACACCACGCTTTACAATACCGGGGCCACCACGAGCGCCACGGGTTATGTCACCGTCGGTCATTACTATCCGGTGGATGCGGTGCATGTGGACCTGCGCATGAACTATGTGAATGGCGTTTGGAGCAATGAAGTGCATGCGGACCTTGCCTTTGGCACCCCCAATGTTGGCGGTTCCACCAATCCGACCATCCTGGACTTCGATGAAGCGCTCATGATGGCCAATCCGGCCAGCATCATCACACTGCCTGGCACCCTGGACCCTGTGACCTACAGCTTTCTGGGAGTTCCTCCCGGTGGTCAGATCTGGAATCTGCCGCAAAGCAGCAAATCCGGCGTCCTCTGGCCTGGTGTTTCCTCCGAAAGCATCGCCAGCGGCACCTTTGCCGCTTATTTGCCCACGGGCGACCCACGGGTGACTGCGAATGCGAACTGGATCAGGCTGGAACTGGTGGACTGCCGGATGCCGCCGAACGCCCACTTTTCCATGTCGGACAGCGGCGGTATCGGCGCACGCGTGTGGATGGATACCATTGATGGGATCAACGGTCCGAATGAGACCACGCATGGAAGCAATGTGAGCGACACCTTCTGGATCAACATCAACACGCACTCGCACATGAACTGGTGGTTCACCCACGCGGGTCGCTACGAGATTGATGTGCGCAGCAAAGCCTTCGTCGATCAAGGTGGAGGCAATCTGGTAGAGGTGACCAGCCCCGTGAACACGCTGCACTTCATGGTCTATGGCAGCGGTGATCCCTCGACCACCGGTGCGCTTGTGGAAGCGCCGCCTGTGGCGCAGAGCGACGCCTTCAGCGTGAGCGAAGACAGTGCCGCCACCCCCTTGGCCGTGTTGAGCAATGACCGCAGTGATCCCGATCCGCTGGAAGTCCTCACCCTCACCGCCATCACCCAGCCAGCGAATGGCAGCGCCAGCATCACTGGCGGTGGCACGGGGGTGAGCTACACCCCCGCCGCCAACTTCAACGGCAGCGACAGCTTCACCTACACCATCACCGATGAGCACGGCGGCACTGCCACCACCACGGCGAATGTCACCGTCACGCCGGTGAATGACATGCCCAGCTTCGTCAAAGGAGCCGACACTGGTCACGCACCGGGCATCACGGGCGCACAGAGTTTTTCCAACTGGGCCACCAGCATCTCTGATGGCGACACAGGCGTGGAGCAGGCACTCACCTTCAATGTGAATGTCACCAGCGGGAGCGAGATTTTCTCCACGACTCCGTCTGTCAGCAGTGATGGCACCCTCAGCTATGCGCTTAGCGGCACCGCTGGAACGGCGCAGGTGGAGGTGACGCTCACAGACGATGCCACAGCGGGCACTGCGGCACTGACCACGGCGGTGCAGACCTTCGCCGTCACTGTTTTTGCCACGCCTCAGGCTCCCACGATCTCGAACATCTCGGATGCCACCATCGCCGAAGACGCCACGCTGGGGCCGGTGGCATTCACCGTCGCGGATGCGGATCTCGGCACGGGAGCGCTCACACTGGCCGCCACCTCTTCCAATACCACGCTGGTGCCAAACGCCGCCGTCCTGCTCGGCGGCAGCGGGGGAAACCGCACACTCACGCTGACGCCAGTTTTGAATCAATCCGGCACGTCCACCATCACGGTGACGGTGACTGATCCGCAGGGCCAGCAGGCCAGCGACAGCTTCGTGCTCACGGTCACGGCGGTGAATGATGCGCCCACAGTGTCACTCATCTCGGGCGCTGGAGTGGATGGTTCTGGCAATCTGACGATGAACGAAGATGGAGATGTCACGGTGAACTTCACCATTGGCGATGTCGAGACAGCAGCGTCCTCTCTTGTGGTCACACGCACCACGGCAAATGCCACGCTGCTGCCCACCAGCAGGCTCACCCTCGGTGGCAGCGGTGCAAACCGCACTCTGCGCATCCGACCTCAGCCGAATCTTTCCGGCACGGGCAACATCACCGTCAGCGCACGAGATGCGGGCAATATCACCACCACGCGCACCTTCACCGTCACGGTGAACAGCCTCTGGGACCCGCCGGTGGCCAATGCGGACAACTTCTTCGCCAAACAAGGCAGCACCTCCACGCTCGATGTGCGCTTCAATGACAGCATCGTCGAAGCCACCTCGACGGTGACGATTCAATCCTTCACCCAGCCCGCGAATGGCACCCTGGTGGCAGGCACGGCCCCCGGCACACTGCGTTACACGCCCAATAGCGGTTATACCGGGTCGGATAGCTTTAGTTATACCCTGCAAGACAACACCGGAGCCACCTCCATCGCGCCCGCCTTCATCACCGTCGGTGCCTACATCCTCGTCGATTCGCCCACCTCCAAGCTGCACACGGACGTGCGCTTCAACTTCAAGGACGGCGAGTGGCACATGAAGTATCACGCCGACTTCCAGTTCGGCCCCAACCTCGAATACAGCCGCTCCACCGTGCTCGATACCGATGAGGGTGTGCTCTTCCTCGATCCCACCACCAAGGTGACCAATCCTGGCACGGCCGGTTTTGAGTTCATCGGTGTCCCGGCAGGAGAGTTCATCTGGCTGGCACCGAAAAGCTCCGTCGGAGGCCACAAGATCGACTTGGGCTTCAACTCCGAAGAGACGGCCGCGGGTGAGCTGGCGTCTTTTCTCGCACCATCGAATGATCCGCGTTTAGTTGGTCTCACCACGGAGTGGATGGTGCTGGAGACCGTGGGCTTCACCGGACCTGGGCACTTCTCGCTCTATGAAAGCACTGACTACCAGGGAAACATCAGTTGTTGGGTGGATACAGCGGACGGCGTGAACTCCGCCAATGATGTCGCCGTCGGCAGCAACCTCACCGATAGCTACTGGTATTACCCCGGACAGCACACGCATCTGAACTGGGCCTTCACCGCAGCCGGACGCTACACCTGGACGGTGCGTCCCGTCGGCTGGAAAAACGTCAGCGGCACGCTCACCCGCGTGGAGGGCGGCCTGGTCACGCTCACCTTCGATGTCGATACCGAGACCGCCCCCGGCATGCCCCTTCCAGACAATGCTCCGACGGCTAGGGCGGACACGATCACCCTCGCGGAGGATTCCCCGGCCACGGTCGTGCCAGTGCTCGGCAATGATCTCTCCAATCCCGATTTGAACGAAGCGCTCGCCATCACCGCCGTCACGCAGGGCACGAATGGCAGCGTCGCGATCACGGGTGGCGGCAGCAGCGTGAGCTACACGCCCGCCGCCAACTACCACGGCAGCGACAGCTTCACCTACACCGTCACCGATGAGCACGGCGGCACTGCCACCACCACGGCGAATGTCACCATCACGCCGGTGAATGACATGCCATCCTTCGTCAAAGGCACCAACCGAGGCCACGCACCCGGCACGACTGGTGCCCAAAGCTTCACCAACTGGGCCACCGGCATCTCCGATGGCGACGCGGGCGTGGAGCAGGCCCTCGCTTTCAATGTGAACGTCACCAGCGGAGCCGCGATTTTCTCCACCGCACCCGCGATCAGCAGTGATGGCACGCTCAGCTACACGCTGAGCGGAACCTCAGGAATCGCACAAGTCTCCGCCACCCTCACCGATGATGCCACGGCCGGCGGCGCGGCGCTCGCGACGCCTGCGCAGACCTTCATGATCGAGGTCAGCCCCCTGGCAGCCTGGCGTGTCACCCATTTTGGCACTGGAGGGAATGCTGGTATCGCCGCTGATCTGGCCGATCCAGACAATGACGGCATCCCGAACCTGCTCGAATACGCCTTCGACATGAGTCCCTCCGCCAGCAGCGCTCATCAGCTCCCACAGGGAGGCATGAACGGCAGTTTCTTTGAGATGAACTTCACCCAGCCCGCCAGTGTCAGCGGTGTGACCTATGGAGCCGAATACTCCACCACGCTGGCACCGAATGACTGGCACCCCGTGACCAACAGCGCCACACCGCCGCTGCACAGCTACCGCGTGCCCACCGCCACCGGGCAGCAGGTCTTCATGCGCATCAAAGTCACCACGCCCTGAAGCGAATGATCACCACCGCCGAAAACGCCATCACCGCCTGGCTGTACCAGCGTGATGAAGCTGCCGCCGCGTGGCTCGTCCACGAGCACCGCGGCCTCGTGCTCGGCACCGCCCGGCGCTGGGGTGTCCCGGCGGAGATGGAGCAGGACGCCGTGCAGGAGGTCTTCCTGCGTGTGTTCAACAAACTGCATCTCTTCCGGCCCGAGAAGCCCTTTGCCCACTGGCTCAGCGGCGTCGCACGCAACACCTGCGCCAAACTCCGCCGCCACTGGTGCCACCGCCACCGGCTCAGCGCGGTGTTTGAAGGCGCGGCGGTGGATGTGTCGGAGTGTGACCTCCGACACGAAAAGACACCCGAAACCGAGGCCACCTCCCGCGAAACCGTGATCGGCCTGCATGCCGCGCTGGCCCGGCTGTCGCCACGCGAGCGGGAACTCGTCGAAAAGCATCACCTGGAAGGTGAGAGCCCGGCAGAAACGGCCGAGCGTCTCGGCATGAAGCCCACGGCGGCACGCGTCGCACTGCATCGGGCTCTCCAGAAACTTCAATCCACTGCACTGCTGCAATCTTGGCATGCAGGGGAGTCACGGCTTCGAGGCTCCAACGCGTCTTCAGGGCAGGAATCACCACCCGGGTCGGCAACCGGCCACTCATGAGTCCTGCGCAGCCATCGTCGTCGGTTTTGCAGCCTTTCTCCTGCATCATGGCCTGCATCGCGTTGGCGGCACTCATCGCCACAGGCCCTGCTCACGCCGCCGCCACCCTCCAGCGCGGTCATTCCGACCTCGCTGCCACCTACTCTGAATCGGAAGGGCTTGGCCTCGTCATCCATGTGGATGCCGGAGCACGCGTGGATGGTGCCGCGCTGCCTTTCGCGACCGAATACCTCACCGATGAGCTCGCCATCCAGCTGGGAAGCCCGGCAGCGCAGACGGTCTCCCAGGCGGCCTTGGCCGCAAGCACGGGCGTCCCGCTCGGGGCGCCGTTCTGGGTACTGCCGGAGGGAAATCATCCTTTGTTGCCGTTTTTTGGCCTGAACACCGGAGGACTCATCAGCTCGGAATGGATCGGCGACCTCAGTTACCAGCTCGTCACGGTGAATTCTCCCAGCGGACTCGGTCAGTTTGCCATGTATCAGTCCGATGGGCTTGGTGGATGGCTTTTTTGGATGTCCACGGCCGATGGCGGCATCAGCACTGCCGATCGGGCACTGCTCCCGCCTTCGGCGCATAGTCACTACAACTTCTCCTTCAGCGAAACCGGCACCTGGACGCTCGGATTCACGCTGACCGGCCAGCATGCCTTGGAGGGGCTGCAAACCAGCCCGGAGCACACGCTGACCTTTCACGTCACTCCTGAGCCATCCCGCGCTTTGCTGATTCTCGGCGGATTTGCCTCCCTGCTGCTCCGACGCAGCCGCGGACATCAAAACCTCACCTGCATGCCAGCGCTGAAGCCGCGACCGGGCATGGGAGCCACGTCTTTGCGGAAGGAGGTGGCCTGACGCGCGTCGGCATCGAGGAGGTTGGTGGCTTGGAAGGTGAGGCTGACGTCGTAGCGTTCGTTTTTGAAGAGTTGGTAGGTAAAATCGGCGTTGAGGAGGGTGTAGGGATCGGTGTAGCCCTCGCTGCGGAAGCCGCCGCGGAAGCGGTTTTGGTCAAAGGCATAGCGCAGCTCGATGCCGCCACTGAAGGGGCCGTATTCGCCCTCCAAACGACCACCGAGGTGCATGGGAGGCATGCGCGGGAGGTATTCGCGATCGTCGTCGTTCCAGCCGCGCACATAGTCGCCCATGAGCTTCAGCGTGAGGCGTTGGTGCTCGTGCTTGAGCAGGTGGGCCTCGACCTCGGCCTCCCAGCCTGTGAAGGTGGCACCGCGTTCGATGTAGTTCACGCTGCGCTGGAGCACGGGCCCGCGGGCCAGTTCCTGGAGGAAGATGTAGTTTTGAAAGTCGTAGTGAAAGCCGCTGAGATGCACGGCGAAGCGATCCCACTCGGCGTCGAGCGTGGCGTCGATGCTGGTGGATTGCTCGAGCTTGAGTTCCTGACCATCGACATCGCCGCCGATGAGGAAGCGGCCCAGCGCGGCACTGTTCC
>JBIKYB010000541.1:0-2825 GCA_044355475.1 Prosthecobacter sp. | reverse complement strand
AATTCCACCCACACCGCTAAGCGTATGCCTCTGTATTTCGATACTCCTGGGTTGCGATTCGATGAAGGCTATCGCTTCGATCAGGTCGAGGATTTTCCCAACAAGCCGGGCAGTGCGCCGCCAACCGTTTCCCCCAAGCCAACCAACCATCGACCTAGAAAGCACCGTATGAACGACCGCCAGAGAAACCAACTGAATCGTCTGATCAACGTGGACCAGTTCTGCGACGATCACACCGCCGCCTTCACCAACACCCCCGCGAAGCCGGGGGATGTGAAGTTTGCCGCCGCGAAAGCGAAGATCATCGCCCTGATCCCGCAGATCAGCGGCCAGCAGGCCACGCAGGCCTCCGGCAGCTACGGGCAGGCGACCATGAACCAGGCGGTGGAGCGCCAGGAGCTGGTGGACCTGCTGCGCACGGTGAACCGCACGGCGGCGGCGATCGCGCTGGACAAGAACGAGCCGGGAATCATGGACCGCTTCCGCATGCCGGGCGTGACCAATGACGCGCTGCTGGTGGCGACGGGCGAGGCCTTTGCCACGGCGATCACCGAGCTGAATCTGGCGGCAGATTTCACCGATCACGGCTACGAGGGGGACATCGTGGCCGATCTGAACGCCGAGGCGGCGGACGTGCGTGAGGCGGAAAGCTCCCAAGGCGGAGCCTTGCAAGGGCAGGGCGGCGCAACGGCCAGTCTGCCGGGCCTTCTGAAAGCAGGGGCGCATGCGGTGAAGCAACTGGATGCCATCGTCAAGAACCGCTTCCGCAACGCCCCGGCGACGCTCGGCGCGTGGAAGATCGCCAGTCACGTCATGAGCACGGGCGGCGGTGGTGGTGAAGAGCCGCCCGCTCCGACGCCGCCCAGCCCGCCTCCGGCGGGGTGATGAATGATGAATGATGAATGATGAATGACTGGCGGGGCAGGGAAGGCCGCTGCAACGAGCTGCGCCACGGCTTCCAGTGATTGAAGGCCACGGGCCTTCCGTATCACAGCGAAGGGTTGCGGCGCAGCCGCTACCCTGGAATCAGGGCAACCCGCCGTTTATCCCAACGCGAACCGCAACGCGTCCGCACCGCCTTGGGTCTGTGGCTGTCCACCACGCAAAGCCGGTGCGGAACCCTTTCAAGGTTCCTTGATGGCTGGGCGTGGATTCCGTTTATCCAGGGTAGCCTCGCCAAGGTTCGGCAACCCTTCGCTGTGATCCGCAAGCCCGTTGGGCTTGAAGCCGGGTGAGTCAGGCCATTTCACCCTTGCTGATGACGCGTGGACTAGGCAAGACCCGTGGAATGAGCATGCTCCGAACACATAACCGCGTAAGGTGAGCGCGAATCCAAGCCGAAGGGGCGGCGAATGACCACGAATCAGGTGGAGAAGCCGGATGTGCGTGGTCCTTTACCGAGATGTAGCTCGCCTTTCCAAAGGCGAGACTCAAGGTGGCGGCGGAGGCCCAGAACTCGGCTCTGGAGAGCCGAGCTACGGTCGGTGGTCAAACCAGTTGCGACTTGGTCCTTCTGCGGCTTGATTCACCACGCATCAAACCCGCTCCATCATCCATGAACCATCTCGTTTTTTCGTCCGTTTTCGCCGGACTGCTCATTGGAACCCTCAACCTCGCGGCTGCGCCGCAGGGCACGAAAGGCGTGGAGGAGTTTGATCCGCTGGCCTTCCCGGGCAAGGTGGTCGGGGATGTGGTGGTGCCGGTGCCGAGCGAGGTGTTTTCGGTGCTGGACAAGCTGGGCGAGCCAAACTGGCGCGCGGAGTTGCGCAAAGCGGATCTGCCCCCCTCCAGCGACCGCACGAAGCTCTCTCTGCTGTTTGGCTACACCGTGGCGGAAGGTTTCGTGGCCGTGCAGGCGGAAGACAAGGAGGCGGTGAAGGATCTGGGCCGCGACATCATCGACCTCGCCAAGAGCTTGGGCCTCAGCAAGTCGGTGCTGCCGCACGCGCAGAGCATTCTCGACGCCGCCGATAAGTCGAACTGGAGCGCGATCCGCAAGGAATTCGACCAGACGCAGAAAACCGTGCGCGACACGATGGAGCAGATGAAAGACATCGACCTTTCGCATTGCGTCAGCCTTGGTGGCTGGCTGCGCGGCACGTCCTCGGTGACTTCCGTGGTGAAAAAGAGCTTTTCCGCCGACCGGGCCGAGCTTTTGAACCAGCCGATGCTGGTGGAGCATTTTGTCAGCTCGATTGAAAAAATGCCCGCAAGCACTCGCGATCACGACGTGGTGAAATCCATCCGCAAAGGACTCGCCGTCGTGCTTCAACAGATGGAAGGCGCGGTGGACGGTTTCTCGAAGGATGCCGTGCAGGAGATCAGCAAGACCTGCGATGGCCTGCTGACGGAAATCCTCGCCAAGAAGTAATTTGTGCCCTTACCCAACATGAAAGCCCCCTTTGAAGGACGCAAAATGATGAAGCACTCCACTTCCAGCTTGGTGAAAGTCGCCTACACCGCCCTGGCGCTGTCGGTGGCTTCGCTCGTCTATGCCACCGTTGATGAAGCGCATGATTTCACGATGGAGGCCGCGATGCCCTTCGTGGAACAGGGTTTCATCGTCCGTGAGGACTACTGGAATGGCGAGGTCAAGAGCGGTCAGAAGCTCATGATCACGCACCAGCTCTTCAAGGGCAACGAGTACGCCTTCTGGCTCGGCACCAGCCAGGAAGGCGTGACGCTGGACATGAAGGTCTTCGATGAAAAGAACCAGCCGGTTCAGATCAAGGCCACCGCAGACAAGTTCTTCATGAGCGTGCGTGTGAATCCGCCCAAGACCGGCACCTACCGCATCGTCTTCGATTTGAAGTCGAAGAAGGATG
>JBIKYB010000540.1:0-2831 GCA_044355475.1 Prosthecobacter sp. | reverse complement strand
CAGCGGACGCTCCTTGCCGCGGTAGAGCCACACGCTGCATGATCCGGCAAACTCCTCGCCAGCACAGGCCTGCAGCGCCGAGACCAGCAGTCGGAAGCAAATGCCCGCCACGCTGGAAGGGTCCGCGGCGTCACCCGTGATGTAAATCTGATGCGGCTTGTGGTCCTGCAACAGGCGAACCAGCGCGTTGATGTCGGCCTGAGTGCTCTTGAAACGACGATAGCGGCCTTGCTCATAAAACGGCAAGTCCGCGAAGACGATGTGCTCGGCGGGAATGCCGAGCGTGTGCGCCGCGTCACGCAGCTCCCCACGCAGGATCAGCCCCTTGAGCTGTCGCAGCAGCGGCGTGTCCTCGCCAAACTCGCCTTTGGCCTCCAATTGGGCCAGCGCCTCGCGGGCATACTCCACCTGTGCGCCCCATGCCGCCGGACTGGCGGCGTTGGAGGCCAGTTCGAGCAGGGTTCCGGCAAATTTATCCGCCTCGCTGTCCGGCACACGCAAACTGCCGGAGGTCAGCGCGATCAAACGCACGTCGTGACCTTGCTCGATGAGGCGGTCAATCGTCCCGCCCATGCCCACCACCGCGTCCTGCGGCTCCGGGCTGAAGACAAGGCAGCGTTTCGGGTAAGGGCGCGCGCGCTCCGGCCGGTAAGTGTCATCCTCGTCCGGTTTGCCGCCCGGCCAGCCGGTGATCGTGTGCTGGAGTTGGTTAAAGATGCGGATGTTGAGCTGGTAGGCCGGGCCTTGCTCAGAAAGCAGGTCGGAGAGGCCGTTCTCATTGTAATGCTCGTCGATGAGCTTCAAAATCGGCCGCTTGATCTTGAACGCCTGCCACACCATCGCGCGGCGTGTCTCACGCGGCGTCCAGGAGGCAGGGCCGACCAGCCAGGGCAGCTTGATGCGGGTGAGTTCCCGCGAAGCACCGCTGTCGATGAAGAACCGCGCGTCTTCATGGTCTTGGAGGAACGAGGCTGAAATCGCCTCCGTCGTCGGTCCTTCGACCGCCTTGGCCACCATGGCGGCCTTGTTGTCTCCCCAGGCCATCAGCACGAGCTTTTTAGCGCGCAGAATCGTGCCCACCCCCATCGTGATCGCGAAATGCGGCACGTTTTGCTCACCGCGGAAGTCGCTCGCCGCGTCCTGGCGCGTCACGCGGTCCAGCGTGATGCGGCGTGTGAGCGAGTCACGACTCGATCCGGGTTCGTTGAAGCCGATGTGGCCTGTTCGACCGATGCCGAGGATCTGCAAATCAATGCCACCGACGCTCTCGATCTTATGCTCATAATCACGGCAGTGCGCAAACACTTGGTCTCCTGGCACCGTGCCGCTGGGAATGTTGATGTTCGCCTTCGGGATGTCGATGTGGTCAAACAACTGTTCGGCCATGAACTTCGCGTAGCTTTCCGGGTGATCCGCGCCCAGGCCGTAATATTCGTCCAGATTGAAGGTGACGACGTTTTTGAAGCTCAGCCCTTCCTCTTTGTACAGGCGGATCAGCTCACGGTAAAACGGCACTGGCGTCGATCCCGTGGCCATGCCCAGCACGGCAGGCTTTCCGGCCTGGTTTTTGGTTTCGATGAGCTGTCTGACTTCCTGCGCCAGCGTGCGCGCCGCCGTGGCGGAATCAGGAAAAATCGAAGTCGGCACTTTCTCGTAAGCTTCGGCGGGGGGACGGATGGGCATGGCGGAGGGGTTGGGAAGATCGAAGGCTCCCACAGACTTATCCGCAGGTGCCACATTCAATACAGCCCTAGCTGGTCAGTCTTGTCGGTTGTCTTGATCCGCTTTCAAAAAACGCGGCAAAGCGGCTCCTGCAACCCTGCTTTCACAATCACACTCAAGACTTGTCGAGCACCAAACAGCGGAAGGATCTTCCCATGAACGCCGGATGCGTGAGCGAGTGGAACTGACGCATCGTCGCCGCATCCATCCCCTTCCCTTCGAGGCTTTTCAGCCATGGCAGCGCCATCCGGCCCAGCAGCCGTCCCTGGAGGTCGTATTCGCGCTGTTTCAGCCCCAGGGAGGAGGCTTCTTCGATCAGGCGCGTGAAATGGATGTGCGTGGTCAGATCACACTCTCCGAGGTCTTCAAGCACCTTGCCATCCATCTGATGCTTGCGATAACGGCGGATCGTCCCGCTGGCGCGTGAGTCATCAAAGAATTCCTCCGCGTCCAGGCCGTAGTCGGCGATAAAAATGGCCCCGTGAAACGCGGCCTGCGCCAGTTCTCGCATCCACGTCAGCATGGCGAGGTTGATTTCGAGCGTGTGCCCGGTGGGGAGGTCATTTGGTAGCTTTTCGGCCTCTACGGCCAGTTCTGGCAATGAAAAATCGCCTTCAACGAATTGGCAGGCGGCATCCACATAGAGTTCCCGCCAGCGCTCGCCATTCCAGCGCACGAGATGCACGGGAAACGCATCTGGCAGCTCGTTGCAGAGGAAAAAGGCATGCTGCGGGCCGGTTTGAAGTGCCGCGAGGTTTTCCACCCACCGGACGCGATCCCCCAGGCGTTTCGACTGCGCCTCCCGATAACGCGGATTGGGCTCCACCAACAGATAGCGGAACGAATCCCCCTCCAAAGCGCCCAAAACGTCCTCGGCGAGCTGCCCGTCATGCGCCCCCTGCTCGATGATCGTGAAATCAGTCGGCTTACCCAGCTTCTGCCACTCCTGGACGGCCTGCATCGCCAGCAGTTTGCCGAACAGCGGCCCCACACTCACGCTGGTGAAAAAATCCCCGCCTCGACCAATCCTGCGCGGTCCTGGGCCATAATAGCCATGCTCAGGATGATAAAGCGCCAGTTCCATGACCTGCGCGAAGGGCAGCGGCCCA
>JBIKYB010000017.1:0-31810 GCA_044355475.1 Prosthecobacter sp. | reverse complement strand
GATGAGGTGGGTGCCCAGCTTTGTATCTCCCGACATCACATCGACTCTTTGCAAACACTCGGACTCGCCACCGAAGAAATGCACCAGGGCCTCGGTGTACAGAAGGCTGTCCAAATGGGTGCCCCAGTCGGCTAGCAAGGCTTTGAGCTGATCCATCATTCGCAGGCAGTTTGGCGTCAGGGTCTGCCAACCTGATGCACGGAGCCGTGGGCTATGCCGATCCGACTCGGCCAACGCATTGCGAAGGAGCATGCCCTTGACCGTGGGTGATCCAAAGTTTAGCAGCTTGATGCGCCTTATGTTTTGTAGCATCGCGTAGTTGTAACACTGCGACTCGTGAGCAGCGGTCAGTACTTGTGCGACCTTCAATTCATAGACCATCTGGTTCACCACCAAATCCAGGTAATAGACCTTGGTAAAGCTCCCGTGGACCACTTTCAACGGAACCTGAGTGTGAACGATGAAGCCGTCAGCCCGCAGGCGCAGAGCCAGTTCATTCTCATAGATGCGCTCATCAAACAGACGGCCAAACTCGTTCTGAATGGCGTAAGCATGATGCATGACGGCATCATCAATGCGGTCAAACTCGGCATCGGAGATGTCGGTGAGTTCCAGAGTGCGGTGGATGGGCATGATGGAAAGGGAAGAGGGACGACAGAGGAATGCGGACAAAGGAATGCTTTTTCTTTTGGTTCTTGGTTCAATATTCCTCTGTCCGCATTCCTTTGTCATTAATCACTAAACTGGAACTCATTGCCGATGAGCAGCACCTGCGCGAGCTGGGCGAGCGGGCTCTGCGGTGTGGGAGTCGGCATGGGCGGGGCGCTGTTCACGAAGCGCAAAGCCATCTCGGCCTCGTCGGGTTTTGGGCCGCGCAGCAGCACACGGTGATACAGCGCCTCAAGGGTGCGGGCATCCACCTCTCCTCCGTTGCTTGCTTGGAGCGTGGCGACGAGCTTGCTCGATTGCGTCTGAATGAAGGGCGAGTTGATGAGGAACAAGGCCTGCTGCGGCACGGTGGTGACAGAGCGCTGAGGGCTGTGAATGTCAGGATTCGCAAAGTCGAACATGGCAGGCACACTGGCCTGCACTTCACGGTCGATGAAGAGGTAGAGGCTCCGGCGGGTGTCCACTTCCGGCGCGGCGAGTGGTGTGGCGCGTCCACCTGCGTTCGCGACATTCAGCGAGCCGCAGACAGCGATTGTGGAGTCACGCATCTGCTCGTAATCGAGCCGCAGGCGGTTGAAGCGAGAGAATAGGGTGTTCTCCGCATCCTTCACATCTTTGTCGGGCGTGCTGGAGCAGCTCTGCTGGTAGGTGCGTGAGTTCAGGATGAGGCGTTGCAGCTTCTTCAAGCTCCAACCTTCCTCCATGAAGGTGGCGGCGAGGTAATCGAGCAGTTCCGCCTGTTCCGGCCTCGGCGTCTGCATGCCAAAGTCGCTGGGCAGGCTCACCAGTGGCTTGCCAAAGTGCAGCATCCACACGCGGTTCACCATCACGCGAGCGGTGAGCGGATTTCCCTTGCTGGTGATGCTCTGTGCCAGCTCCAGCCTGCCGCTGCCCTTCGAGAACTTCTGCCCGCCAAACATCGTCAGGAAGCCGCGTGGAGCGAGTGCTCCCTGACGCGTCGGATTGCCTCGAATGAAGATGTTCACATCCGCTGGCTGCGGCCGATCCTGCATGGTCATGGCGCGAAGAGGTGCGCCGGGATCTTCGACAGCGAGTTTCTTGATCTCATTATCAATCTCCTGCATGCGCAGGCTGTCCTTCACGTTGAAAAACTGGTCGATGCCATCCGCGGGCACCGACATCGGCGACATGGGAGTTTGAAGCAGCCCGCGCATTTCCAGCCACGGCGGATTCTCCGGCACGAGGCCGCTGACGCTGGCGAGGAACACCTCTTGATAAAGTGAGGCCAACTCTCCGAAATTTTTCAGGGGTGGCCGCTTGGCGAACTCATTGCGTAGCACTTCATTCGCACCGCTATCAGGCTTGGCGAGTCGTTGGGCCAGCTCCGGTGCCTTCGCTGCGAATTCAGGCTCCAGTAGCTTGGCAAACTCTGTCCACGCTAGCATCACAGGGTGCGGTTTCGGCACCAGCGCGTAGGTCGTGAGGAAGTCGCGCCACTTCGTCGCCACACTCTCGCGGAACATCTCCGTGGCAGCAGTGGCCTTGAATGCGTCCTGCGTCATGGCCGTCGCCCGCTGGGCAAAGAGCAGGTAGTCGCGCAGTTTGTCCGGCTTGCGCAGCTCGCTGAAAACCTCCTCGCGGAACGCCTTCTTTTTCACCTCCACCGCCGCCACCTTCTGCTTAAACGCCGCCGCTGCCGCCGCATCCGTTGCCTCGCTGATGATCGGAAACTCCGGCGGCACGATGCAACTGTTCATCACGCTGTAGAGCGCGTAGTAGTCCGCCGTCGGCACCGGATCATATTTGTGATCATGACAGCGTGCGCAGGACACCGTGAGGCCCATCAAGCCGCGTGAGATGACATCAATGCGGTCGTCGATCTGCAAGGTGCCATCGCCCACGAAGCTGTCATTCACCGTGAGAAAGCCAAGCGCCGCCAGCGAACCCGCCGGCTTGCCGGGAGCCTGCAAATGATCCGCTGCGATCTGCTCCGTGATGAACTGATCATACGGCAGATCATCGTTGAGCGCCTTCACCACCCAGTCGCGGTAGGTGTGCGCATTCGAGAGGCGATTGTCCGCACCTGGACCCGCGTAGCCCCATGTATCCGCGTAGCGTGCCACATCCAGCCATAGGCGTCCGATGCGCTCACCATAGCGCGGGGAAGCCAACAGCTTGTCGATCAATGCCGCCGCCGCACTCGGCACGCCTGTCGCTGCAGATGCCTGTTTAAATTGCTCCACCTCCTCGTAGCTAGGCGGTAGCCCCGTGAGGCTCAGATGCAGCCTCCGGCACAGCACCGCCGCATCCGCCGGTGGTGCAAAGTCCAGTCCTGCCTTTGCTAGCTTCGCAGTGACCAAGGCATTCACCGAAGTCGGTGCTGCGGGTTTGGCGATAGGCTTGAAGGCCCAATGCTCCTGCCATTTGGGCTTGTTCTTGGCCACCACCGCCTCCTTCGGCCACGGCAGCCCCATCTTCACCCATTGCACCAGCGCCTCGATCTGCGCCGCTGCGAGCTGTGGCTTCTTCGTCGGCATCGGCTCCACACCCGGCGCATGACGCACGGATTTGATCAGGGAACTCCCCTCAGCATCACCCGCGATGACGACCTTGCCCGCATCCGTGCCACGCAGCACCGACTCCCTCGAATCCAGCCGCAGCCCGCTCTTCGCCTTCTCAGCGCCATGGCATGAGTAGCAATGCTCCGCGAGCACCGGTCGCACATTCTTCTCAAAAAACACAACCTGCTCCGGGCTGAACATCACCTCCTGCGCCACGACGCTCGTCGATGCGATGCCAATCAGGGTGAGGATACGAGTGAGGTTCATTTCAGAGGTCTATCCATAAGCCGCCAGATGCAGATGTTTATGTGACAAAATAGTGTTTCGTCAGGAATAGCCTTCAGCGGCTCAGCACCTCCACGCGAACATCTCGAAGCGTGAGCCCGAGCCGCCCACGACTGGCTTTCGGCGCATAGACCTCGGGGTTGAGGTTGAAGTGGACCATGCGGAGATCGGCGGGGTTGCCAGAAACGGCAAATGTTTCGGGAAACCTAGCTTGCATGGCGTGGATGGCGTTCTTCAACTCAGCAGCGGTCACGCGGACGTCATAGCGCCGATATTCCGCAAACGGCTGCGAGGTAAAAAGAGCCGAATCTTTGCCGGGATGCATCCACTGGCTCTTGTTGTTCAGCGCGGAGTAGAGAATGGGAATCTGCGTGCCGCCCTCCCAACCGTCGAAATGCACCGTATCGGGGAACTGACTCTCGGAACGCAGGTCAAAGAGACTGGCGGCGAGCCAGAACTGCTTTTGAGAGAGTGTGTCGAGGAAAAGGAAGTTCACGGTGACGTAGGGCTGCGCCTCTCCATCGCGAGAGGCCGTAGGCACCTTCATCTCGAAGCTCATCGCCAGCTCCCCGCCTTCTTTGGCAAACGGCATCGGTGCCTTCGCGAAGTCCCACCACCAGTAGGCGGGCGTGATGGGCAGCAGCGAGCCGAGCGCGGGCCGTGGATGGTCGGAATCAATCCAGATGCCGATCTCGCGCCCATGCACCTGCACCGCCGTCGTGTTTGCATCAGGCGAGATGCCAAACTGAAAACCAGCGGGCATATGCAGGCCTGTGAAGCGTCCTGCATCCCAGGTTTGCAGCACCAGAGGCGTGGTTTTGCCGTAGTTGCCGAGGCGCACATAGAAGCGCTCGCTGCTCGGATGCACCTCGCCGATCACGATGGCCTCGGCGGCTTTGGTGTCTGTGACTTCGGGCTGATGGAAGAGGGATTCGGCCATCAGCGGTGAGGCTAGGCTGGTGAGGATCAGTAGGAACGGATTCATCGGATGGCGGAGCAAACGTGGGAAAAAAGCTGACAGCAAATGGGGGCAGAAAAATGGACTCTGATATTTGCTGCCCCCATTTGCTTCCTGAATCGGCTCAAGCTGAAGCTACCTTTGGCTGCTATCGAGGACTTTGTGGATGCCTTTCGCGATGCTAGGAAAGGTGGTCATGCTTTCCCAATTGAAGATGCAGACATAGCTACAGCGAGGATCGGCGAGGGTTTTGGTCAAGGCATCGTGCGATGCATTCGCATCGGCGGAGGGTAGCCAATACCCGCAGGCGGCCCAGTGCGGGGCGCCTGAGTGGGTTAGCTCCGCTGCACGCAGATGGATATGCACTGCCACCGATGGAAGTCTTGTGCCCGAGCTTGATGGCGATGAGCAGATGCTTCTTCTCCGCTGGCAACTTGCCATGCCACCCAAGCACGAAGGAACCAGTCGTCGCAATTCCGCTTTGCACGCTTCGACAGAGCGCGGACTCGTCAGATCGCTGAAAGACCGTCTGGCGTGAGCGGAGAGGGTTACTTTTTCCCCTTTTGTGCAGCCGCAGTGAACCAGTCGCCACCACCACCGCCGCCGCCGCCGCCAAACGGGTTGCCCATCCCGCCGCCAGAGCTGCGTCCGCCGCCACTGCTGCTGGTGAAGCTGCGCTGTCCGCCGCCTTGACCTGCAGGTCGTGGGCCGCCGCTGCCGACCTTCTTCTCAAAGTCCGGCTTCGACTTCATGCTCAAGGCGATGCGCTTCCGCGGAATGTCCACCTCCGTGACCGTCACCTGCACGCGCTGGGCCACTTTCACCACTTCAGCCGCGTCACGCACGAAGGTGTCACTGAGCTGGCTCACATGCACGAGGCCGTCCTGATGCACGCCGATGTCCACGAAGGCACCAAAGGCGGTCACGTTCGTCACGATGCCCGGCAGCTTCATGCCGACGGTGAGATGCTTCATTTCGCTGACTCCTTCAGCGAACTGGAAGACCTCGAACTGCTTGCGCGGATCACGACCTGGCTTCGCCAGCTCGTTCATGATGTCTTGCAGTGTCGGCAGGCCAACATCCTCGCTCACATACTTCTTCAAGTCGATCTTCTGGCGCAAATCCGCTCGCTGCATGAGATCACTGACCGTGCAGCCGATCTCAGCGGCCATTTTTTCCACGAGTGGATAGCGCTCGGGGTGAACCGCGCTCGCATCCAGCGGATGCGCCGCATCACGGATGCGCAGGAAGCCTGCGGCTTGTTCAAAAGCCTTGTCGCCAAGCCGTGGCACCTTCATGAGGTCTTTGCGGCTCTTGAACGGGCCGTTCTCATTGCGGAAGGCCACGATGTTCGCCGCGTGGGTGCTGTTCAGGCCGGAAACGTAGCTGAGAAGCTGCTTGCTGGCCGTGTTCAGCTCCACGCCGACGCCGTTCACCGCGCTGATCACCACATGATCGAGGCTCGTCTTGAGCTGGTTCTGATCCACGTCGTGCTGATACTGGCCCACACCGATCGACTTTGGATCGAGCTTCACCAGCTCCGCCAGCGGGTCCATGAGGCGACGGGCGATGGAAACGGAGCCGCGTACCGTCACATCCTTGTCCGGGAACTCCTCACGCGCGACCTCGCTGGCACTGTAGATCGACGCACCGCTTTCATTGACCATGATCACCGGAATCGCCTTCGGCAGGCCGATTTTGTTCACGAACATCTCAGTTTCGCGGCTAGCGGTGCCATTGCCAATGGCGATGGCCTGGATCTTGAAACGCTCGACCAGATTCGTCAGCAACGTCTTCGCATGCATGAGGCTGTTGCCATCGCCGAGCAGATAAATCACGTCATTGAAGAGAAGCTGGCCCTGCGCATCAAGCACCACGACTTTGCAGCCCGTGCGGAAGCCGGGGTCAATGCCCAGTACGCGTTTCTGGCCCAGTGGAGCTGCGAGCAGGAGCTCACGTAGATTGTCCGCGAAAACACGCACCGCTTCGGTGTCCGCCTTCTTCTTTGATTCAAGACGCGCTTCCGTTTCCATGCTGGAGCTGAGCAAGCGCTTGTAACTGTCCGCACAGGCCAGCTTCATCTGGTCAGAGCAGGCGTTGCCGCCTTTGACGAAGATGTTTTCGAGCATCTTGACCGCGGTGTCCTCGGCTGGCTGGATGCGCATGAGCAGGAAGCCTTCTTTTTCGCCACGACGGATCGCCAGCATGCGATGGGATGGAATCGACTTCAGCGGCTCGCTCCAGTCGAAGTAATCGCGGAATTTCTGCGCCTCCTCGTCGGTCTCCTTGCCAAAAATGACCTTGGAAATGACCGTGGACTGTTCCGCGAAGAACTTGCGCAGCGCCGCACGCGCTTCCGCGTGATCGCTGATGCGCTCCGCGATGATGTCACGCGCACCACTGAGCGCATCCGCCGCATCTTTGACACGCAGCTCCTCGGTTTCGTGATCCGGGTTCACAAACCTGGCCGCTTCGCTGCTCAGATCGACGCCCTGCGTCATCAAATTCGCTTCGATGAAGTCCGCCAGCGGCTCCAGGCCTTTTTCCTTTGCGATGGTGGCCCGCGTGCGGCGTTTCGGCCGGAATGGCGCGAAGATGTCCTCCAGGGCGTTCAGCGTCTCCGCCTTGTCGAGTTTCACCCGCAGGATATCTGTCATCAGTTTGCGCTCTTCGAGTGACTTCACTATCGCGCCACGGCGGTCATCCAACGCCACGAGCTGCTCCATGCGCTCCTTCACATTCAGGATCTGCACCTCGTCCATCGACCCAGTGGCCTCCTTACGATAGCGGGCGATGAACGGCACGGTGGCACCGTCGGCAAACAATTTGGCCGTCGCGCCTACCTGAATGGCCCGCAGGCCCAGTTCCTTGGCGACACGCTCGACGTGAGCGACATTGATGTTGAGTTCGTTGGCAGCAGACATGGTTGGGGAAAGGTTCGAAGTTTTAGGGTTCAAGGTTTCAAGCTGGATGCCATGAAACCGGGTTGGGAGTGGTGGAGTTAGCGAGAGCATCAGATCGGGCAACTGATGAGCTTCACATGTGAAAAACTTTTGTCGGAGGCATGGCTTGACATCGTGTTGCGAAGTTTTTGCGGCTGGGTCGTATTAAAAAATCATGAAAAAATGGATCATCGCATTCTTGGTTTCGATCAGCGTATCTGCCGCTCAAGACTGGCCCCGCTGGCGTGGGACGAATGCGGATGGACGGTGGAATCCAGCAGGCATTCCGGCTGATTTCTCAAAGAAGGAACCTGAGCGGCTGTGGAAAGCGGAGATCGGAGCAGGATTCGGCGGCGTGATGGTCAGTGACGGCCTTGTCTATGTGATGGATCGTCAGAAAACTCCGCAGGAGGTGGAGCGGGTGCTGTGCTTCAATGCAGAAACCGGCAAAGAAGTCTGGCAGCAGAGCTGGGAGGTGAGCTATGGCGGCATGGATTATGGAACAGGGCCGCGTGCCTCGGTGAATATGGTGGATGGCAAGGCGTATGCGCTCGGAGCGACGGGTGTGGCGTCGTGTCTCGATGCAAAGACCGGCAAGGTGCTCTGGCATGTGAACATGGTCGAAACCTGCGGTGCGAAGATCCCGACCTGGGGCTTTGCGGCGTCACCGGTGATCGTTGGGGAGATTGTTTTGCTGCACGTCGGTGCCAAAGACGGCTCGGTCATCGCTTTGGACAAAAGCAGTGGCAAGGAAGTGTGGCGTGGCGGGCCGGACCGTGCGGGTTACTGCACGCCGGAGATCATCACGCATGACGGCAAACGTCAGCTCATCGCCTGGGGGCCAGAGCATGTGCAGAGCCTGAATCCTGATAGCGGAGCGGTGAACTGGACTTATCCCTACAAGATCACTTACGGCGTCAGTATCGCGCAGCCGTTGTATCACGATGGTGTGCTGCTCGTCTCCGGCTATTGGCATGGCGCGAAGGCATTCCGGCTTGGGACGGGCGCTGAACTGCTCTGGGAGAATGAAACCGAGATCTGCGGCCTCATGTCGGCCCCTTTGTTGAAGGACGGCATCGTTTACATGCTCGACAAAAACCGCGGCCTACAAGCCTTCGAGATGAAGACCGGCAAAATCCTCTGGAGCGATGACAACACGCTGACACCGAAGGATCGCAATCCGCAGATGAGCCTCGTTTGGATGGACGAGGCGAAAAATCTCGCCGCGCTGCTCAATGCGAGCGGTGAACTCGTTTATGTGACGCTGAGGCCCGAAAAGCGCGAAGAGCTGTCCCGCTGGCAGATCATCGGCAAAACCTGGGCGCATCCCGCCTTCGCTGGAAGCCGCCTTTTTGCACGCAACGATAAAGAACTCGTGGCATGGAAGCTGTGGTGAGGCTCATTTGACGGAGCGAAGCTTTTCCAGCCTGCGACGCGACCAACCGGACTCGTCGTTGATCTCGTTGGTCTCGAAGAACTTCACCAGCGAATCTTCCGGTTTTGAATCGCCGTGGTAAGGAAAGAAGCACGTCGCAAAAAGGCGGTTGGCTTTCTCTGCGGTGGTCATGTAGCCTCCGTTCCATATGAGCACCTCTACTCTCATTCAATCAGCGCTTCTTGTGCTTTGGATTCACGGCACTGCTTTCGCCCAGGCCGTTGACGGAGCTGTCCTGCTGGAAGAGAAGGTCCAGAAGATCATTTTCCCTGTGGTGCGGTTTCAAGACGCCCCCATTGAGCAGGCGGTTGAGTATATTCGTGTCAAAAGCCGTGACCTGGACACGATCAGCCAGCCGCCAGTGACAAAGGGCGTCTCAATCGTTCTTCGCGGCGGTGGATTGACGGACACCATCAGCCTGGACCTCAGAGATGCTCCGCTGATCGACGTCGTGCGTTACTGCGCCGAACGTGTGGGATTGCAATACCGAGTTGAGAATCACGCGGTCGTCCTCGCCGCCAGCTTTGAAGAGAAGCCAGCGCCTCCTGCCGCCACGCCTCCGCCCGTTCTAGGCACTGCGGACCAGATCATTTTTCCGACGGTTCAGTTCCGTGATGCCACCCTTGCCGAAGCCGCCGAATACTTCCGCGTCAAATCGCGTGATCTCGATCCCGCCAAGCAAGGAGGCGTGAACATCGTCGTGAAGCCCGGCGGTGCCGATGCCAAAATCTCCCTGGATTTGCGAGATATCCCTCTGCCATACGCGCTGTCTTACGCAGCCGACCTCAGCGGCCACCAGCTCAGCACGGACGGTCAATCCTACCTCCTCACGCCACTGAAAGCAGAGTGATCCCATGACGCCGCTCCCACTCGCTGACCGCTACGCACGCTTTCGCGATGCAGTGTTCAGCGGCATTGAGGAAACGCGGCTGCCGGGGTTTTCGGAGTCACTGACCGAGCTTGATCTGCAAAGCCTGTGGTTTGCCGGAGCCTTTGGCAGCGAATTCACCAGCACCGATGGCAAAGCGGTGCACATCACCGACTTCGGCACCTGGAACTCCGGTCCCGGCCCAGATTTCACTGGCTGCGCGATCAGCGTCGATGATCAAACACTGCACGGCGACATCGAACTCGATCCCGACGCTCGCGACTGGGAGCGGCATCAGCACGGCGCGAATGCGGACTACGACCGCGTCGTGCTGCATCTCTTCTTCGACGCGCCGCAGGAGCGTTTTTACACGCGGACGAGTCAGCATCGCGAGATCACCCAGGTTGTTTTGAATCCGGCGATGCTCACCAACGATGCGAAACCGAATCGTGGTCTCGCTGCCGCTCGTCTGGGCCGCTGCGCCACGCCGTTGCATGAGATGGAGGCCGCACGGGTGCAGTCCATCATCGAATCCGCCGCCCAATACCGGCTGGAGTTGAAATCGAAGCGCCTGCACCGCTGCGTGGCCGCGCAGGGCCGTGAGCAGGCCGTTTATCAGGCGCTGGCACGCGCCCTCGGCTACAGCAGCAACCAGCAGCCCTTCGTCATGCTCAGTCAGCGCCTGCCCCTGAAGCGTCTGCTTAAAACTGAGGCAACGGCTCGTGAAGCGCTGCTCTTTGGCGTCTCCGGCTTCCTCGAAGTCATGCGAAGCGATGATACCGAGCCGGAAACACGCGCCTACCTGCGTCAGCTCTGGTCCCAGTGGTGGAAAGTCCGCAACGACTGCCTGCGCTGGCTGGAGGACCGCCAGCTTCCGCGTTGGAAGCTCAAAACCATCCGCCCCGGCAATCATCCGCAGCGCCGTCTTGGTGCGCTGGGCGCTCTGCTCCATGCGTGGCCGCAAGTCGTCGCGCCGCTGGCCGATGCCACGCGCTGGAGCCAAGCCGCGTGGCGCGAGACCTTGCTCGGCCTCGCGCACGACTTCTGGAGCACGCATTACACGCTGCTCGCTGATCCCGCCTCCAAGCCCATCGCCCTCATCGGCGAAACCCGCGTGCAGGAGATGCTCGCGAATGTCGCCTACCCGCTGCTCGTGCCCGAGCGCACGCGCCTGTGGGCCGAGTACCTCGAACTCCCCGCCCTGCTCGACAATCAAAAAGTCCGCCGTGCCGTGCTGCGCCTGTTTGGCGACGACCCACGCGGCAAAGACTTCACCAAGAAGCTGCACCACCAGCAGGGCCTGCTGCAAATTTACGAGGACTTCTGCCTCGAAGACGACTCCGCCTGCGCGAACTGCCCGTTCCCGGAACGGTTGAAGGAGTGGGGGTGAGGAATAGGAGATGCAAAGAGGCGGGCTTGCAAGTAACCATAAAGCTCAATCCACCACCGCTGCAGTGGCGTTTCAAGGTGCCGACAATTCCAGAACGACGCGGAAACCGTGAGAGCCTTTGCGTGTCCACCCTGCCCTGCGTTTTGATGATAACAGATTTTCACGCTCAGCATCCATAAAGGATGAGCCGCGGAACAGATGAGCAAGCCTATCTGTGGGTTCCTCGCACCATTCTAGCACATTCCCGCCCAGGTCATGAATCCCCAGTATGTTCGCCTGAAAGCTCATCACAGGCGCGGTTGTGGGAAAACCATCCGCATAGTCTTGCAGCCACAGGTATTTTGTTTCGGGGAACTTTTCGTGAAATGCCTGGTCCGCGTAGTTGCCTGCTTTTTCCGACGGTGGGAACGTGGCTCCCCAGGGGAAATGCGTGCTATTGCCGCCACTTTTCTTGGTGAACGTCTCTCCTACTTCCGCATCCAGTCCGACAGCACGGCTCCATTCTTCGTCTTGTGGCAATCGGTACTTCATGTGTTGAGGAAGAAGACCGTTCGCCATCTCAGTTTGAGTCAACCACATGCAGAACGCGCTCGCATCCTCCCAATTCACGGCAGCGACTGGATAATCCGGCCTGAAAGCCACCAAAATACCTTCCTGCTTTGCCTTTTTCCAGGAGCCATCGACCTTGTTGCTAAGGGCAAAGGTTTCATAATCTTTGATCCGTGTCTCATGAATGCAGAATAACGCCTTCGTCCCCGGCACCGGCACGAACTTCATGCCGAGGCTGTTGATGAAGGGCTTTTCTTTGGTCGCAGTCGTGAGGGCGGATGCCGCCGATCCTGACGGCAAACTGGAGGCGGGAATCGAGGCGGAAGCTGGCGTGGCCTGTTGCCCCGTCGCAGATGTCGCGGTCAGTTCCAACACGCAACGGAACCCATCGCCCTCTCCCTTTGCGTCAGCCCAGTGATGGCTTTGAGCCAACATCCACGAGGGTGGTTTTAGATCGGAACCGAAGCCATGGCCGCGTAACATTCCGCTCTTACTGTCCGCTTTCCCGGCATTGAGGGTCCATTCCCAGACGTTTCCGTGAAGATCGAACAGCCCGTTTGCATCCGGGGGGAAACTTCCGACAGGAGCGGTGTAGGGAAAGTCATCGCGATGGCCGGGAATGTGTGGTCGGCCGGTCTGTATGCTCTCTTCGCCGCTCAGATTGGCCAAGGCTGGCACGGTGGTAATGCCCGTTGACCTATCTCCGCTACGCGCCGCCGCTAGCCATTCAGGCTCAGTGGGAAGGCGGTAGCGTCCCGCAGCAGGAAGCCCGCCCGATGCTCTTTCGTGATTGGTAAGCCAGTCGCAAAAGGCTACCGCACCATTCCGGCCCATTAGCCCGGCTGGATAGAGGCCCGTTTGCGCGTATTTCAACTTGCTCCATGCTCGACGGGTTTCATTGCTGAATTTTTCATAATCCTGCACCCGCGTTTCCCAGATGCAGAAGAGCACCTTCGTCCCCGGCACCGGCACGAATTTCATGCCGAGGGAGTTCACGAAGGGGCGGTCCTTGGTGGCTTGGGGGGGAGGCGTTGGTGGTCGCCGGGTTTGATTGATCGTGATAGTCCCGCGCCAGTTTCTGACTCTCCGCCGACAGCGTGTTCAGCGGCACCGGTGTCACCTTGCCCGCGATGTCCAGCAGCACGTTGCCGCTGGCGACGGCCTTGAACGTGGCGGTGATGCTGCGGCCCTTGGTGTCCGTCCAGGTCGTGGGGCCGGTGGGCAGAGTGGGCGTAGTGGATTCTGCCTTTTTAGCCGGCACCTGAGTGGCTGGAGGAGGCTGCGGTTTGGTCGGTGGAACAATCAGAGCTTCCGCTGCTGCGGGCGGTTGATTGGTCAGTTCGATGACACAGCGGAACCCGCGCCCATTATTTCCACCGGCGTAGTCCGGTGGCAGATGAGTGCGCTGGGAGGCTAACAGATTAACATTGCCCTTCCCACTACCAAGATACCAAGCGCTGCTGCGTAAAACTTTGTCTTTTTGTTCTTCATTGAACCAATCCTCACACCATTCAGAGATGTTTCCGCCAAGATCGTGCAGCCCAATTGGGTTGGGAGGGAAACTCATCACCGGTGCCGGCCCAGGAAAATTGTCGGTATAGTCAGAAAGGACGCCAGCGCCTCGGTCCAACGCCATTGCCTCGGTCCCTTTGAAGTTACCAGCACCAGGAGGTGGTGGCCACTGAGTGCCCCAATGGAAAACTCCGGGGAGTTGGGCGGCCAGATCTTCGGGAGATTTGCTCTCATCTTCCTTGTCACCGACTCCTACCGCTACGCTCCA
This sequence comes from Prosthecobacter sp., assembly GCA_044355475.1. GTDB lineage: Bacteria > Verrucomicrobiota > Verrucomicrobiia > Verrucomicrobiales > Verrucomicrobiaceae > Prosthecobacter. The sequence continues at coordinate 18,412 of JBIKYB010000017.1, read as the reverse complement.
CTCACGGTCGGTAGGAAGACGATAAGAGCATCCTTCCTTGCGGCCCAGCCAGGCACAGAACGCTTTCGCATCATTCCAATTCACGGGGAAGACCGGATGCGCATCTGTAGGAACGAATTCAGGATACCAATCGACGCGTTCGTTCTTCCATCGCGGGTTCACGTCTTTGTTTTCGAGAGCATAAGCGGCGTAGTCCTGCCGCCGTGTTTCATGAATGCACATCAGGACCTTGGTTCCTGGCACGGGCACGAACTTCATGCCGAGACTGTTCACGAAGGGAACATCCTTGGTGACACCGGCAAATTTGTCACCCAAAGGCGGTGGGCTTTCAACCGACGGGCTGGTGGTATCTGCCATCGCCGGGGCTTCCTGCGATGGCAAAGCGCCGCTCTTCATCGAATCCTTCAAGACTAGCCAGCCCGCGATCCCGGACATCGCAATCATTAGCATCCACAGCAGCAGTGCGCTTTTCTTCTCTGTTCGCACGATCACTTCGGGCTGCGGCGGGCGATACGGCTGGCCGCCGGGGCGCTGCGGGCGCGCTTGAGTTTGCAAGGCGGCCGGGGCTTTTTCAGCAGAGGGTTCCACCTTCACCACGGGCTGGGTCAAAATCGCATCCAGATCGTGGCGCATGGCCAGCACGGTCGGGTAGCGCAGTTCACGGTCCTCGCGCAGCGCTTTGCCGATGATGCCGTCGTAGCGTGGGTCGAGGCCGGGGACTTGCAGCGAGGGCAGCTCAAACAGGCCCTGCGGAACCTTGCCGGTGAGCATCTGGTAGAGCATGACGCCCACGGCGTAGATGTCGGCCCGGTGATCCACCGCGCTGCCGAGCATGAGCGCCTCGGGGGCCATGTAATGCAGCGTGCCCATGGCCATGCCGCTCTGCGTGAGGCCGGAGTTCTGGCTGTGCGTCATCTTCGCCAGACCGAAGTCCGCCACTTTCACCACGCCGTCGTAGCCGACCATGATGTTCGCCGGTTTGATGTCGCGGTGGATGATGCCGCGCTCGTGCGCGTAGGCCAGGGCATCACAAACGTGTGCGGTGATCGCCATCGCGTGCTCGGTGTGCAGCCGTTTCTGCTGGGAGAGCATTTTGGCCACATCGGTGCCCTCAACGAACTCCATGACGATGTAGAGCAGCTTCGGGTAGGGCGGGCTGTCCTCAGCCCGCCGCTCCCCGGACGGCGCTTCGAGGACGAAGCGCCCTACCTCAGCCTCGCCAAAGTCATACACACCGACGATGCCGGGATGGCTGAGCTTCGCCATGGCCTTCGCCTCGTTCTTGAAGCGCTCGGCGAAGCTGGCGTCCGCATCTTCGAGCTGGTTGGAGAGGATCTTGATGGCGACGGGGCGGTCCAGCGCGATCTGGGTGCCTTTGTAAACCGCGCCCATGCCGCCACGACCGAGCATGGACTCAATCTCATACTGCGGCAGCATGGCAGCGAGTTCCTGCGCCGAGGGCGGCTCCCAACGGCCAGCAGGAGTCTTGGGACCGGTGGGCGGAGAGAGCAGCACATTGCGCATGTCGCCCGTCTGACCGGCGGGTAAGTCGTCTGCGGGTGGAGTGGGATCGGCGGGAGGCATGGCGGCGGGTGAGGTTTCGGTTCACCCATGCTCTAAAGCAAAAAGCATTTTCAGTTACAAGGCGGACGAAAAAAGTTTGGGAGACGATGTTTTGATTCATTTTGCACCGCAGAGATTGGAACGCCGCAGAGGCTTGGTTGAGAAGGTCTTTCTCTGCGGCTTTCCTCCCTCTGCGGCGTGAGTCCGTGCCTTCCCAGAAAATCCACGCTTGGCGTCCATGCGGCCTTGTGGCAGGTTCCGACCATGACGAGCACTGTTCCCGCAACCACGGTACGCGAGCGCACAGGAGATGAAGTTTCCGCCGAGCGCTACCGGCTGATGGCCGACAAGATCGAGGCTGATCCCACGCTGTTGGAAATCCCCCTCGCCAACATCGCCCGCTGGCTCTCCCAAGGACACAGCGCCGTGAAGCGGCTGGAAGGCTGGCGCCGCATGATTCACGAGGCCCAGAGTTCTCGCGAAGGAATGGAAAAGCTGCTTTTCATCCTCCGTGACGAGGAATGGGAGTCGATGATGTGGAAGGGCTTCTCCCCTTTTCCAGGAATCTTGACCAAGGAGGAGCTGGCGCGCTTGTCATGGAGTTCTCGGCACTAAAAAGCCTGCTCACCGCCGTGGGCAAGACAGCAGCCGACAGGCGAATCCTCCTGTTTGGCTCATCTTCACTGTTTGCTTCTTTTCCAAACGCAGATCCGCATGAAATCGGCGTCGCGTTCACGATTGATGCCGATTTTTTCATCGAACCGGACGACAAGGCGACACGCGAGGCATTGGATGCAGAACTCGGCGAAGACAATGCCTACCACACCACCCATGGCTTCTACGGCGACTTTGTGGACTTGCGCATGGCCGAGGGCTTTCCCGCTGGCTGGCGGGAGCGGCTGGTAGCGATGCCCGACTTTGACAATGTCTTCGCCTTGCACCCTATGGACATGGCCGTCTCAAAAGTCATCGCCACTGCCAGCTCTCGCATCGACAAGCGCTTTGGCCGTCGTGCGGCAGATCGCGGCATGAAGGACATCAACACCCTCGTCGCGCTCATTCGAGCTGATTGCCTGGACGGCGACGAGCTCGCCCTCCAAGTCGGCCTTCTGGACCACGAACCCGTGATGATCGTGGAGTGTGCTCGCGTGGTGGAAACCGTGCTTGCACTCGCCAAGGCATGACCCATGACCGCTGCGCCGCACTCCTTTCAAACCACCCGCTGGACGCATGTCGTCCGTTTGCAGGCTGGCGCGGACGATACGGAGCGGGACCGCATTCTGGCTCTGCTTTGCCGTGCCTACTGGTTCCCGCTCTACAGTTACGCCCGCCGTGCGGGGCAGTCGCCGCATGATGCCGAGGATGTGGCCCAAGGCTTCTTTCAGCACGCGCTGGGCAGCGATCTCTTTGCCAAAGCACGGCAGGACCGCGGCAGGCTGCGCACTTTTCTGCTCACATCCTTTCAGCACTGGCTGAACAACCGCCACCTGCGGGAAACGGCGGCCAAACGCGGCGGCAAACAGTCAGCGTTGTCTTTTGACGCGATGGAGGCGGAGGAGCGCTACCGCCACGAACCGCAAGATCTCGCCACCCCCGAGGATCTCTACAACCGCCGCTGGGCGCGGGATTTTTTCATCGCCGTCAAAGACCGTCTGCGTGGCGAGTTTGAGAGCGAGGGCAAAGGTAAAATTTTCACGGCGCTCCAGCCCTGGCTCTTTGTGGAGGCCAAAGCCGCTGAGACCGCGCCGCTGGCGGAATCTCTTGGAGTCACTGAGGGCAATTTACGTGTGATGCTCACCCGCTTTCGCAAACGCTACCGCGATCTGTTTCGTGAGGCTGTGGCCGATACGCTGGACTCGCCCACGCCCGAGCAGATCGAGCAGGAAATCCGTGAGCTGATCCGGCTCGGGGCGCGGTGAGCGTTGTGGAGCGCCGACGAGTCGTCAGCATCGAAATCGCGACGAATCGTCGCCACTCCTGAGCCAGAATGATCTTGAAGGAGTGCGCCTGATGCTTTCGTTCACCCGCCATGCGCGCACTTTTTACACTCGCACTATTCCCTTCACTCATCCTGGCCGCCGATCTGCCTGATCCGGTCGCCATCACCGCCGCCATGAAAAAGGCGGTCGTTTATGCGCACACGAACCTTGCTCGTGAGGGTGGCTATGCCTCCTCGTACGACAAGGAGGGCAAGATCGGTGAAGTCGAGCATGGCAAGTCACCGACGATCATTTCCATCCAGCCGCACGGCACCACGACGATGGGTCTGGCGATGTTGAAGGCGTATCAAGCCACCGGTGACGAGGTTTTCCTCAGCGCGGCCAAGGATGCGGCCAAAGCGTTGCTGAAGTGCCAGCTCGCCTCGGGTGGCTGGGCTAGCGACTTCGATTTCGAGCCTGAGAAGGCCAAAAAGTACCATCTGCGCAGCCAGCTCGAAGCGGGCGACCAAGAATCCGGCAAGCGCAACAACTCCAGCACGCTTGATGACAACAAGACGCAGTCCGCGCTGCTCTTTCTGCTCGAAATGACCCACGAGCCGGCCTGCAAAGACGACGCGGAATTGAAACGCTGCACGAAGTTCGCCTTCGATGCTCTGCTCGCTGCCCAAGCGCCGATTGGCGCCTGGCCGCAGCAATTTAGCGGTCCTGCTGATGCCACCGCGCCCGTTTTGAAGGCTAGCTATCCTGCCGAATGGTCACGCACTTTCCCGAAGGCGAAGTACACCAGTTTTTACACGCTGAATGACGGCAACCTCGAACGCATCGCACACTTGTTGTTCCGCGCTTATGAACTCGAAAAAGACGAGCGCTACCTCGTTGCGCTGAAAAAGCTCGGCGAGTTCCTCATCCTCGCGCAAATGCCCGAGCCGCAGCCGGTCTGGGCCATGCAATACGACCACGACATGCATCCGGCGTGGGCGCGGAAGTTCGAGCCGCCGTCCGTCACCGCCTACGAAACCGTGGGTGCCATGGAGGTGCTGCATCAGCTCTGGGTGCTCACGGGTGATGACAAATACCTCGCGCCCATCCAGCCTGCCCTCGCGTGGTTTGAGCGCTCGAAGCTGCCAGACGGCCATTACGCACGCTTTTACGAACTGAAGACCAACAAGCCGTTGTTCTTCGTCAAAGACACCTACGAGCTGACTTACGACGACAGAAACCTGCCCACGCACTACTCTTTCAAGGATGACCGTCAGGATGACATCGACACTTTCAAGAAGAGGCTGGCTCAAAGCCGCGAAGAATGGCAGCGCAAGCTCGCCGGTCCTGCCACGCCAAAAGAATGGGCCAGCCGTGTCAAAGGTGCCGCCGCCAAGGCTCAGAAAGCCGCTGATTCCCTCGACAGCGAAGGCCGCTGGCTCAAGGACGACCGCATCGACAGCGGAGAGTTCGTCAAAAACCTGAACGCCATGGCCTATTACGTCGAGGCGGCAAAAAAGAGCGCACAGTGAGCCGTCCCACAAATTTGACAGATTGTGGGACGCGGGCCACTGTCGGGCCATCATGGCAGCCGGCGTCAATGTTCGATTCGCAGGGGAGCTTCAAGGCTTCATTCAGCAGCGTGTCCTAAAATCAGGACTCTACAGTTCCACCAGCGAGTACATTCGTGATCTCGTGCGGCGTGACTACGAGCAGGAGGAGCAGCGCAAGTGGGCCTGGCTCAGACAGGAACTCAGCGCGGGAACGGCGGCTGATGAGTCGGAATTTGTCACCCTCGATGCGGAGGCTCTGATCACCCAGGCCAAGAAACGAAAGAAGGCCCATGCCCGCTAAAATCTATCCGGCCGCTAAGGAGCGCATCCTGGAGATATGGGCCTACACCGAGAAGAAATGGAGTGAGAAGCAGGCGGACGCTTATGTGCGCGAACTTGTCGCGGAAATTGAGAACGTGGCTGTTCAGCGACACCGCTGGCGTCCTGTTTTGGACGGAGCGTTGCAGGGTGTTTATTTTTTTCGCCACCGTCATCACTATGTGTTCTTCCGCGAGCTTTCCAAGAAGCGGCTCGGCGTCATCAGCGTGCTGCACGAGAAAATGGACATCCCCGCCCGCCTGCGGGAAGACGCGGAGCGTGTGGACGGGAATGCGATCTGACGTCGTTTGTATTCACCTAAGCTTTTAGAAGTTCCTGCCTCCACGGCAATGAGGCCAGCTCGGCGATTTTAATTCGCTGTTGCTGCGTGACAACGCCCTGGGCACAAAGGGCAGCGAAGGCCGCTGGCTTAAGGACGGCCAGATTGACAGCGGGGAGTTCGTCAAAAACCTGAACGCCATGGCCTATTACGTTGAGGCGGTAGGGAAGAGCGTGAAGCCTTGATCTTGCAGGCAACGAAAGGCCGCTGATCGGCGGCTTTGAGGAGTTTTTTGCCGATTTGTGCTGGCCGCAGGATGGGCGGCGGGCCATAGTGGATTCATGGCTGAAGAACCTACTCCCGATGAGAATCCTTCGTTTGATGTGCCGAGCATTGATGAAATGTCCGCTTACCTGCCGCAGTTCAAGTTTGAAAAGCTGGCGGCCTGCGGCGGCATGGGGGCAGTGTACAAAGCTTGGCAGGAAAGCCTAGCCCGTTGGGTGGCCGTGAAAATCCTGCCGCCGAAGTTCAGCGCGGAGCAGGGATTCGCCGACCGTTTCAAAACCGAGGCGCGGGCGATGGCGAAGCTCAATCACACGAACATCGTGGGTGTGTACGACTTTGGCATCACGCCTGCCGGTCATCTGTTCCTGGTGATGGAGTGGATTGAGGGACGTTCGCTCCACGATTTGATCCACAAGACCAACCTGCCACTGCGCAAGGCGACGAACTTGGCCATGCAGCTCTGCGAGGCGCTGAGCTTTGCGCACGAGCACGGCATCATCCACCGCGACATTAAGCCGGGCAACATCATGGTCAACGACGCCGACCATGTGAAGGTGGCGGACTTCGGGCTGGCGCGCCCGGTTTCCAATGAGGCGGAGGAGGACAATCCGATGGGCACACCAGACTACGCCGCGCCTGAGATTCGCGGCGGCAGCGTGATCGACCACCGGGTGGACATTTTCGCGGTCGGAGTGGTGCTATACGAGATGCTGGCAGGCCGAGTGCCGGAGGAGCCACGGCGTCCCGTCACGCTGTTTGCCAAAGTTTCGTCGCGCTGGGATGAGATCATCGCTAGGGCCATTCATCCCGATCCCGAGAGGCGCTACCAGGACGCAGGTGAATTTCGTGCACACATCAATGTGGCGATGAAGCAGGAAGCAGGCGTCGCGTTGCCTGATGCGGGCGATCCCAAGCCCCAACGGTCGTCATCGAAGCCAAAGGCACCGCCCATGTCTCAAAAGCAGCAACTGGGGCTGACGCTGGGCATTGTGGCACTGGTGTTGGTAGCGTTGCTTGCACTGATTTTCTGGCCCTCATCACGAAAGACCGCCGCCACGGCTTCTGAAGCTGCGGAGGCCACGCCGAAAGAGATCCAGAAGGTCATTTCGACGCTGGAGACGTCTGACCCGGAGCTGACGCGTCTTTTGAACTCGTACTCTGAAGATTGGGCCGCCAGCGGAGCCGGTCAAAATCCGGACATTGCTGAAAAGCTGCGCGGCGCGCTGAACTCAGCGTTGCAGTCGAAAACGAAAGACCGCATGGAGGCGGCCAGACGTGCGGAGATCGTAACGGCGGAACTGGCCAAGTTGCAAGCCGTAGCGCCTTCCCTGAAGGCGCTGAAGCAGGCTGCTGAATAGTCTTTCTCCCCCGGTCCGAATCACCGGAAGCTCTTCGCGAAGTCGTCGGAAGTCGCCTTGGCGACGACCTTCGTCTTCTGGAAGGTCGAAGCCTCGCCTTTTTCGATCAAAATGCGCTCGTAGTCGGCGGAGGACATCGGCAGGGTGATCGTGGCGTCTTGCCAGGTGGAAAGGAGGATGGCGTTGGCGAGTTCGACGCTGCAAATCCCTTCGGAAGCGGGAGAAAGGAGCTTTTCGCCCTTCAGGATCGCGTTGGTGAAGTTTTGCAGGATCTCGACGTGCTGGCCGCCGGTTTGATCGACCGGGATGTCCATGTGCCAGCTTTCCGGCATGGCAAAGGCGGCCTCCGCCTCCATGCAGAACTTGCTCATCGGCTGGCGGTTGCGCTGGAAGTGGATGCGAGTGCCGTCGGTGACGGTCAGGCGGCCCTGCTCGGCGGAAATTTCGAGCTTGTTGATGCCCGGCGCTTCACCCGTGCTGGTGACGAAGGTGGCCGTGGTGCCGTTGTCATACTGCATGACAGCAGTCACATCGTCCTCGACTTCGATCTCGTGGAAGCGGCCAAACTGGCAGAAGCCGCGCACTTTTTGCGGCATGCCGAAGAGCCATTGGAAGAGGTCCAGATTGTGCGGGCACTGATTCATGAGCACGCCGCCGCCCTCGCCCTTCCAGGTGCCGCGCCAGCCGCCAGTGGCATAGTAGTAGTTCGTGCGGAACCAGTTGGTGACCTCCCAGTGAACGCGACGCACCGCGCCGAGCTCGCCGCTTTCAATGAGCTCCTTCACCTTCTTGAAGCAGGCGTTCGTCCGCATGTTGAACATGGCGGCGAAGATTTTGGTTTTGTCCGTGTGCGCGGCGATCAAGCGTTCGCAATCGGCTTTGTGGACGGAGATCGGCTTCTCCACCAGCACATGCAGCCCGGCTTTGAGGGCCTCAATGCCGATGGTCGTGTGGCTGAAATGTGGGGTGCAGATGAGGATCGCGTCGATGTGACCGCTGCGGATCATCAAGTTCACATCGGTGAAGGCCTTCTCGCCCTCAATCAGGTTCGGCAAGGTGCCGACGCTCTCGCAAAGCGCGGTGACGCGCAGTCCTGGCACCTTGCCTGCACGAATGTTCGCGAGGTGTGCCTTACCCATGTTTCCAAGTCCAACGATTCCAAGTCTGACGGTTTCCATGGCGCGAGCCTAGCGGGGCAAACAAAGCGGTCAAGCGACTCAACAGTTGCGCCAGCGCTCTCAAGGGACACTTTTGCTCATGCGACCGCCGGACAGCCTCCGAATCTGGATCATCCTTGTCACAGGATGGCTTTCGGCGCTGTCCACCCTCCCGCTTATGGCGCAAGACCTCCGCATCGGCATCATCGGCCTCGACACCTCGCACTCGGAGCAGTTTACGCTGCGCTTGAACGATCCGGCTAACCCCAATCACATCCCCGGCGCTCGTGTGGTCGTGGCCTTTCCTGGCGGCAGTCCTGACATTGAGGAAAGCAAAAGCCGCGTCGATGGCTTCACCGCCACCGTGCGGGACAAGTTTGGCGTGCGGATCGTCGGCAGCGTGGCGGAAGCCTGCAAGGATGTGGATGCGATCCTGCTCCTCAGTCTGGATGGCCGCCCTCGGCTGGAGCAAATGAAACAAATCCTCACCGCAGGCAAGCCGGTGTTCATGGACAAGCCGGTCGCAGCCTCGCTTAAGGACGCCGTAGAGATTTACCAGCTCGCCGCCACCGCCCAAGTGCCGGTTTTCAGTGCCTCCGCCGTGCGCTGGTATCCTGGCGTGCTCGAAGTCGCCAACGCGGAGAAAACTCCGGCCCGTGGTGCTATCTGCTACGGCCCCGCCCATGTTCTGCCGCATCATCCCGATTTGTATTTCTACGGCATCCATCCCACCGAGGCGCTTTTCACCGTCATGGGAGGCGGATGCCTTTCTGTGACACGCACCACCACGCCCTCGGCCTCGGTCGTCACCGGCTTGTGGTCCGGCAGCCGCACCGGCACGCTGCATGCCATTCACGAAGGAGCGAAAGCCTACAAACTCGTGCGTTTCGGCGACACGCAGGTCTTCGAGCAGAAGTCCGAGGGGGACTACACCCCGATGCTGCGGGAGATCATCAAGTTTTTCCAGACCAAGCAGGTGCCTGTCTCACCGAAGCAGACGCTTGAAATCTACGCCTTTATGGAAGCTGCTGAAGAGAGCAAGCGCCGCGATGGAAAGTCCATCACCCTGCGTGAGGTCATGGTCAAAGCCGGCGCTCCTGAAGCTTGGCTGCCAGAGGACGGCAAAGCAAAGCCAGCATCGCCGAAATCCGTGCCCAAGGGACTGCCGCAGCCGGGCGGGTCGTAAGCGGTGTACACTTCATGGCGTGGCGGTGAGGGATTTTCACAGACTTTACTTTTCAGGGTGGTGGAGACATGGTCCTAGGAATGAACTCGCCTCTGCTGGATGCACTGCTGGATGCTCCCGAACTGCCCGAATTGATCGAGCAGGCCCAGCGCGCCTTTGCCCGTGAGCAAAAGCTGCGGCAGAAGTTTTACGCGGACATCACGCCGGAGCACAAATGGGAGTTCATCCAGGGCGAGGTTATCATGCATTCGCCTGCGCTGAACCGGCATCTCACAGCCAGCCAGCGGACTTACGATTTACTCAGCTCGTATGCACGCGTGCATCAGCTCGGCCTCGTGCGGCATGAGAAGGCCATGACCAGCTTTCCACGTAACGACTACGAGCCTGACGTGATTTTTTTCGGTCCGGCCAAAGCCGCGATCATCGACCCTGACACGCTCAAATTTCCCATCCCCGATCTGATCGTTGAGGTGCTGTCGCCGTCCACTTTGAAGCATGATCGCGGCATCAAGTTCAAGGACTACGCCCTGCATGGCGTAGCGGAGTATTGGATCATCGAACCCGTGGCGGAGACGGTGGAAGTGCACCGGCTGGCTGGCAACATCTATCCTGCGGTGGCGGCGCAGAGCGATGGTGTGCTGAGCAGTGATGTTGTGCCGGGCTTTGAGATTCCTGTGCGGGCGATCTTTGATGAGGTGGAGAACATGACGGCACTGCGGACAATCTTGAGCGCGGTGTAGGAGATGACTGCCGCAGCCGGGCAGGTCGTGACTCACTCCGCGTTCTGCACCTGCTCGCGGATTTTTTCCAGCTCGGTCTTGGCGGTGACGACGTGGTGAGCGATCTCGGCGTTGTTGCACTTTGATCCCATGGTGTTGAACTCACGGAAAAACTCCTGCAGCAGAAAATCGAGGCTGCGACCAGCGGGCGCGTCGGCATCAAGGTAGGCGCGGAACTGCTTCACATGGCTGGCGGCGCGTGTGAGTTCCTCGGAGATGTCGGTGCGGTCGGCAAAAAGGGCGATTTCTTTGATCAGGCGCTCGTCATCGAGCGGGAGTGGCAGTCCGGCGTCCTCCAGACGCTGGCGCAGCAGCTTGCGTTGATGTTCCGGCACGGTGGCAGCTTTGACGCGGATTGACTCCAGCAGGGATTCGATCAAGCGCAGTCGGGATTCGATGTCCGCGCGCAAGCCTGCCCCTTCCGCCGCCCGCATGGCATTCAACTGCTTCAAAGCGGCGGCCAGCGCCTCCTGCACGGGCGGCCATGCGTCCTCCGTGGCGATTTCCGTCTGCGCTTGCGTCACCACGCCGGGCATGCGGGTGATGTCTGTCAGCGAAATTTCCGGCGGGATGTCCAGCTTCAGCGCCAGCGTGTGCATGGCGTGAAAATAGTGCGCGGCCAGCGCGTGATCGATGCGCACGGCGTCTGCCGTAGCGCTCGCAGCCTCTCGGCGGACAGCGACGTTGACGCGGCCGCGTGAAACAGCCGTTGCGACCTCGGTGCGAACCGCGTTTTCCAGCTCGGCCAGCTCACGCGGCAGATTCACCGCCACTTCGAGCTGCTTGCGGTTCACGGAGCCGCACTCCACGCTCCAGGTCACGCCTTCCCGCCGCGCCTCGCCCCGCCCGAATCCTGTCATGCTTTTCATAGCCCTCCCATTGGAGCGAAATTCGGTCGTGGTAAAGTCTGGGATGAGCGTGTCGCAGATTCGCCGAGATTCCGATTTGCATCCCCCCGCGTGCTCCCTAGTCTCGCGCCCCCATGGCAAAAGCAGCACTCGGAAAAGGACTCGGCGCCCTCATTTCGGCACCCACTGCGGTGTCCGGAGTCTCGCGCGTGCCCCCGCTGGCCCAGCCCGCACCGGGAGACGTGGTGAACCGCGTCACGCTTGACCAAATCGTCCCCAGCCCGCTTCAGCCGCGCACGGAATTCCAGGCAGAGCAGCTCACCGAGCTGATGGAGTCCATCCGCGAGCACGGCATCATTCAGCCTCTGATCGTGCGCCGGGTGAACGGCAAGCTCGAATTGATCGCCGGTGAGCGGCGTTTCCGTGCCTCACGCGAGCTGGGTCTCAAGGAAGTCCCAGTCATCGTCCGCGAAGCCTCCGACAAGGATGTGCTGGAGATGGCGCTGATCGAAAATCTTCAGCGCGAGGGGTTGAACCCGATTGAGGAGGCGCTGGCCTACTCCCGGTTGGCAAAAGACTTCAGCATGCGGCAGGAGGACATCGCGCAGCGTGTCGGCAAAAATCGTGCCACCGTGGCGAATACCATGCGCCTGCTCGACTTGCCGCAAAACGTGCGCGACCTGCTCGTCAGTTCAAAACTTTCCACCGGCCACGCCAAGGTGCTGCTCATGCTCAAAAAGCAGGAGGAGCAGGAGCGTGTGGCCCTCCAGATCATCACGAAGGGACTTACTGTCCGTGCCGCAGAGAAGGTGATCGATGCCATCCTGCATCCGCCGCTGCCGCCGAAACCCAAGCCCACGGAAACCGAGTTTGCCCGTGCCATTGAGGCCGTGGAGCAAAAGCTCATCCAGCACCTCACCACCAACGTCAGCATCCAGCACGCCGAGAAAAAAGGCCGCATCGAGATCGACTACTACGGCGCGGAAGACCTGAACCGCATCCTGGCCCTGCTTGGCGTCGAAGAAGAGGCTTTTACGGAAGAATAACTGCGGCTTCGCCGCCTATGACGAATTCCGAATGTCGAATGACGAAACAGCTTCGCCGCCCCTCAAGCTGAGAAAGTTTTTGACCCTTTCGTCATTCCTCATTCTGGTTTTGTCATTCATCGCCAGTTGCAGCCCCGCTAGCACTGTGGACGACAGCGATGTCCGCTCCTTCCTCACCCGCTATTTCTCCACCTGGTCTGCGAAAGACATGGACGGCTACGGCTCCTGTTTCCACGAGCAGGCGCGCATCACCTTCGTGCAGCAAGGCATGCCGCAGAGCCAGGGACTCACAGATTTTCTGCACGGCCAGAAGCTCAGCCACGCCACCGCCTCCACGCCGATGACTGAGGTGCCCACGGACATGAAAATCCTGAGGGATGACCGCACCGCCCAGGCCAGCGTGCGCTGGAAACTCACGAAGGGCGCTGAGATCACCACGGGCACCGATTGCTTCACGCTGATCAAAACTCCCGTCGGCTGGAAGATCATGAGCCTCGTTTTTTACAACGACTGACAAGCACTGCCTGCGAACCGAAAACTCAAAGCATGTCCCGCAACACCTCCAAATCCTCTTCGCCTTCCATCGTCTCCGAAGATTCTTCGGCGCGCAAAACCCGGATATTCCTCGGCATTGTGTGCTTCTTCGCCGGTGCTGCCATCATGGTCGTCGAGATCAGCGCGTTTCGTCTGCTCGCGCCTTATTTTGGCAACACGATCTATACCTCCACCGCGCTCATTGGCGTTATACTCGTCGCATTTAGCGTCGGAGGTTATCTGGGCGGTCGGCTGGCGGACAGGCGGCCAGCGCTGGACCTGATCGGCTGGCTATTGGCGGGCGCGGCGGTGCTCACACTCTTCATCCCGGCGCTGAACATGGCCTTCAGCCTCTCTCTGCGAGGGTTTGGCATCATCAGCGGTCCGCTCATCATCTCGCTCTTGCTCTTTGCCCTACCGGGCGTGCTGCTGGGTGCAGTTTCCCCGGCTTCGGTGCGGTTTTACAGCCTCACGCAGAAGGACACGCATGTCGGCGCGGCGGCGGGCACGATCAGCATGCTCGGCTCTCTCGGCAGTTTCGTGGGTACCTTTGTCTCCGGTTTTTTCCTGCTCTCCACCTTCAAGGTGAGCGCAATTTTCATCGGCTGTGGTGTGGCCTTGCTGCTGCTGGCGGTGATCTCCCTCGTCATGGCCAAAAGTAATGCCAAGGGGCAGGTCATCGCGGCCGGATTGATCGCCGCCGCCGTGGGCTGGAATACGGAGCAGCCGCCTTACCTCGGGATCATCCACGAGCGTGAGTCGGCCTACCACCGCATCAGTGTCATCGAGGAAGGTATCAGCCCGCACAAGCGCCGCCTACTCTCACTCGACTCCACGCAAGAAGGCGGCATGAACCCGGAGACCGGGGAGCTGATCCTGCCCTACCAGGAATACTGGAAGCTCGCCCTGTTGCGTGAGCCGGCGGAGATCACCAGTGCGCTATTCATCGGCGCGGGCGCTTTTGGCATGCCGGAGAATGTCTCGCGTGATTTTCCGAAGGCCGCAGTCGATGTCGTCGAGATCGACCCCGAGGTCATTGACGTGGGCCGCAAGTTCTTCAAGCTCGACGAGCATCCCCGCGTCACCGCGCATGCCGCAGACGCACGCCGCTTCCTGCACCTCGCCGGTGAGCGCAAATGGGACATGATCTTCGGAGATGCCTACAACGGGCGGCACGCCATCCCCTCCCACCTCGCCACGCGCGAGTTTTTTCAAATGGTTGCCGATCATCTGGAGCCGCGTGGCGTTTACGTCATGAACATCATCTCTGCCGTCAACGGACGTAAATCCGATCTCACTGGCGGCATGATCGCTACGCTGCGGCAGGTGTTTCCCTCGGTGGAAGTCTTCGCCGTCGGTGGTCGGCGCGACGAGCCACAAAACATCGTCCTTTTCTGCTCTCGTGAAAATTTGCGCCCGCTCATTGCCGACCGCTACACCGCCGCTGGTTCGTGGCAGGAGCGCCTCATCCGCACCCATCTCCCCGGCGGCACCGTACCGCGCTCCGAGGTCGTCTTCACTGACGACTACAACCCCGTCGATGCCATCATCGCCCGCGGTCTGCTGGAGTGACAGGAACGGGGCCATCCTGGCCCCGGTTTGAGTGAGGGATCAGGATGATCCCCCTCCTATTTCAACGGCTTAGCCGCCGGAGCCAGTGCCGGGGCCACAAACGCGTCGAACACCAGCACGCCCTTGAGAGAGTCCACGGCGCGTTCGAGTTGCCTGTCGCCGAGATTCGCCAGCTCAAGCGCGGCCGCCTCGCCGGTGCCATGTGCCATGCGCCACTTCGCGACCCTGCTTTCCTCCTCCGAGGTCAATGCGGCGACGATGTTTGGCTCCACGCCGTTTTCATGGATCGTGCGGTGGCGCGGCGTGTAATACTTCGCCGTCGTCAGCCGCATCGCCGCGCCGTTTTTCATCGGCAGGATCGTTTGCACGCTGCCTTTGCCGAAACTCGTCGTGCCCACGACAATCGCCCGTTTTAAATCCTGCAACGCACCTGCGGTGAGTTCGGAGGCGCTCGCGCTGCCATGATTGATCAACACCGCGATGGGATACTTCCGCGGCTCCTTGCCGCCGCGTGAGGGCGTGCGATACGGCGGCGGATTCTGCGAGGCCACACGGCCCTCCGTGGTCACCACCACCGTGCCTTCGGGCAAAAACTCGCCGCAGATCGCCACCGCGCTGTCCACCAGGCCGCCGGGGTTGTTGCGCAGGTCGAGCACGAAGGCCTGCATGCCCTGTTTTTCCAGTTCATCCAAGGCATCGCTCAGTTCAGCCGCCGTCGGCGCGTTGAACTGCGACACCCGCGTGTAGCCGATCTTGTACTCGCCCGCCATCTTGGGCGACAGCAGCATTTGGTCATGCACGGACGACTCCGCCAGAGTCTCATGCTTCACCTTGAAATCGAGAAACTGCTTCGTGCCCGGACGCCGCACCGTGAGCCGCACTTCATCGCCCGCCTTGCCCTTGAGCAGTTGCATCGCCTCCACCACACCCACGGAATCCGTCAGTACATCGTTGATGCGCACGAGCTGGTCGTCCGCCAGCACGCCTGCCGCCGCCGCCGGGCCGTCTTCCCGCACGGTGATGATCGTGAGCTGGTTTTGCCTCAAAGCGATGGTGATGCCGATGCCTTCGGACGTGTCGCTTTGCTCACGCTGCATGTCTTCAAACAGTGACTTGCCCATGTACTCGCAATGCGGGTCCAGACGGCGCAGCATGCCTTCCAGCGCCCCTTCCACCAGCTCTTCATAGGTGATCTTCGACTCATCCACATAATTCTGCCGCACCATCTCCATCGCCCGCGTCAGCATCTCCATCTGTCTGTAAGCATCCTCCGGCGGCGGCTTCACTGGTGGGGACGCAGGGGCGGGTTTCGGTTCGTCCTTCGGCTTTCCTTTGGGAGCGGGCTTGTCTTCGGCTGGCGCTGTCGCAGGCTTTGGTGCGGGGCTTGCTGTCGGAGCAGGAACCGGGGTCGTCGGGGCCGCGTGCAAACACATGCTGGCGGCCAGAGAGAAAAGGAGTGCGGGGGCGCAACGCATAGCGGCACAGTGCATGAATCAGCGCGATGGGACAGGGGAAATTCAGTCTAGCAGGCAAAGTGGGTTGCACCTCGTGAAGCGCGACGAAGGAAATCCTCTGTGCGGCGCTCCGCAACGCAATAAGCCTCCGCACAGGGGACTGTGCGGACCACTCTGGTCACTCCAGCGTGATCCCGTTCCAATACGAGAACTCCATGTTCCAACCGCTGGCGTGTGCCTCAAGCCGCACGGTGACCTCCTGGCCTTTGAACTTCGCCAGATCGACCTCCACGGTCTTCCAGCGCGGCTTGTCATGGTCCACCGTCATGGTCTTGACCTCTTGACCGTTGACCACCGCCTTGACCACCCAATCGCCGCGATCATCCGCCGCCACGTGGAAGGTCAGCTTCGTCTTCTCGACCTTCAGCTTCCGCTCAAAGCTCGCGGGCGTCTTCTTATCCGGGAACGGATGCATGAGCAGCACGTTCGTTTTGCCGTGGTATTCGGCCAGTTTGACCGGTGTACGCTCAAAATCGGGCGCAGAGACCTTCCAATCGGGATTCCACAGGCTGACGCTTTCCCAGTCGATGGCTCGCCAATTGGTTCCTTTGGGTTTGGAGGCCGTTTCGGGCAGTTCCACGCCTTGGATGAGCAGTTTCTTCTTCTCCGGCGTGAGCGGGCCTTCTTCCGGCGGGGCGAGAATGTACCACATCATGTCGCGGAAGGCGGTGTCGGGCAGATTGCCGAATCCCATCGGCATGAGGCTCTGTTTCGTGTTCGTGAGCGTGGCGATCTGATCTCGCGGCACGACCTGCGCCGCGCCGCCGGCCCCGAGCAGCTTCACATGGCCTGGTGTGTCTTCCACCACGCGCCCGGAGAGCGTGCGGCCGTCCTTCGTGCTCACGGTGAAGTTCTCGTAGCCGTTGCCGATGATCTGGTTCGGATCGATCACGTTGGCGAGAATTGCATCGAGATTGCTGCGGCCGCTGCCTATCAAATCCGGCCCCACTTTCTGGCCGCCGCCGTGGAATTCGTGACAGACCATGCACGTCGCCATGAACATGAGTTTGCCATTCGCGAGGTCGGGCTCGCCCGTGAGACAGGCCTGCTTCTTCTGCGCGATGAGCGATTTCACATCCTCCGACGAGTCCTGCCAGGCACCGAGCACTTGGAAGGCGAGATCGCGTGTCGCCTTGTCCTTGCTCGTCGCCAAAGCACGGCGAACCGGCGCGGGGAACCCGCTGGCAGGCACTTTTTGCTCTGCGATGGCATTCAGCAGGGCTTTCGTCCACGTCTCGCGACTCGCGAGCGCCTCGATGGCCGCGATGCGCAGATTGAAATCCTTCGACGCAGCCTGCACGAGCAGCGGCGTGATGAAATCATCACCCCCGAGATCCGCCGCCGCTCGAATCGCCGCCACACCGAGCGTGGTGGAGGTGCTTGGAGCCAGCAGTGGCTTCAGCCCTTCCTTCACCGCATCTGTCTTCACCTTCCGCAGCGATTGCAGCACCGCGATGCGGTCCTTCTCCGGCTTTGAGGCATCGTGCAGCGCCACGATCATCTCCTTCACGGCCGCCTCATCACCCCACAGCACCGCGAGCGTCTGCGCATGCTTACGCACGTCCGCATTCACTGATGCCCGCCACTTCGCGAGGCTGGCCGAAACATCCTTCACCGGCTTCATGACACCGCCTTCCTGGCCTTTGACGAGGCCGTCGAGCGCATGGGCGAGCAGGATGTCGTGCGCCGCGATCTTGTCGCAGAACTCGACGGCGAGATCGAGGTTCTCGGCCTTCCGCGTGTCGCACAAGCGGCGCATGGCTTTGTGGGAGAGGACGCGGGAGAGGGGTTGGGTGGTGGGGGCTAGTTCGGCGAGCCATGGCGTCCAACGTGAAGGCTTGATGGCAAGTTTGGGCTCGAGAGCTGACCAAATCATGAACGGCAGCAAATTGTCGTTGGGAGCGGATGAAGCTTTGATCAAGTTTCGGAGTTCGATTTGCATCTCCACCGCAATCTCAGGCTTTCGGTCCACAGTTAGACAATCTGAAGAATACTCACGGAGCAACGTTGCCAGAGCGAGCCTCACACTGGGGTTGTCGTCGCTTGCAAGTCGTTGTGAGGCGATCAATCCAACTTCGGCTGGATCATTCGAGTTTGAGAGACCCATCGAAGTCATGATGCTGCCGGAGGCCTGACGAATAATCCATGTGCGAATGGCAGGATCAGAGGAT
The DNA here is from genome assembly GCA_044355475.1 of Prosthecobacter sp. Taxonomy (GTDB): domain Bacteria; phylum Verrucomicrobiota; class Verrucomicrobiia; order Verrucomicrobiales; family Verrucomicrobiaceae; genus Prosthecobacter. The sequence goes on along the minus strand of JBIKYB010000017.1, from coordinate 329 downwards.
CGACCTAGAGAATCAATGACCTGACGGGATAGTAGTGACCAATCCTTGAGTGTACGTCCACTTTTCTCCACGTCTGCTCGTAAACCCATCAGTGTCCAAAGACCCTCGATACGCGCTGAGAGTGGCTTGGAGTCGTTAAGCACTAATTCATCCAAAGGTGCCTGCGCAGCAGCGTCTTTCTTTTCCACCAGCATCCTTCTCGTCATGCGGCGCATCCAGTTGTTGGGATGCTCCAGAGTTTTGACGAGGTCGGCGGTGGGGAGCTTTTTGAGGTCGAGGTCTGATGGAGTGCGGACGCCATCGTCCGCTTTGGAGTCGTTGGCTTTGGC
>JBIKYB010000539.1:0-2835 GCA_044355475.1 Prosthecobacter sp. | reverse complement strand
GCGTCTTGGTCGCGGGCAGTTCCAGCGATTCGTGATCACGGGCCCAGCAACCGCGACCGAACCAACCCTACTCGCTGAAACACCGGCCGCCGCCTTCCGCCGCTTTGTATTCTGGCGTTTCTTTCGGCCGGACATGCTATTGGCCGAGCGGAGCACTCCCGTGCTCGACCGCCTCTTGCGCGATCAGATCGTCCGCGAGAAAAAAATCGAGAAGAGTTTCTACCGCGAATATCGCCAATACCGCGAATTCGTCTTTCAAACACTTGTCGAGGCCAACCCCAGTTTCGCCGGAACACGGGGTCAGCTCGTTCGCCTCACCCAGCGCTTCCTTGACCGCTGCATCTTCATTCTTTTTTGCGAAGACATGGGCCGCGTTCTCCGCTATCCGCCTGCGCTTCTACGCGACATCCTCATCGAGAAAAGCCAGAGCCAATTCTACGACTCCGAAGGCACTGGCCCGTGGGATGAGATGCGTGCCCTTTTCCGCGCTATGCGCGACGGTGGAAATTTCGGACCTCATCCCATTGACCGATTCAACGGCGGCTTGTTCGCAGAAGACCGAGAGCTAGATACCCTCCACATCCCGGCCAAGGTTTTCTGCGCCCACGGCCAAGCCAACCACCTCCTTTCCCATCCATGCACGCTGCTGCACTTTTCTGCAGCCTACAATTTTGGCCTCAGTTCGGCCGCCGGTGAACGCGCAATCTCGCTTTACACTCTTGGCCGCATCTTCGAGCAATCCATTACCGAACTCGAAATCATGGAGGCCGAGGCCGATGGGCGCGTCTCCATTAACAAACTAAGCAAGCGCAAAACCGATGGCGTCTATTACACCCCGGAATGGGTCGTGAATATGATTGTCGAGCAAACTCTTGGAAGTCGTCTGGAAGATATAAAGTCTGAACTTGGGCTCTCCTCCCTCCCGCTGCTCGATGAATCTGTCATCGGCGAATACCGCACCCATCTAAATGACAGGCGCCGCTCCTTCCCCAACGCACGGAAGTGGATTGAGTTTCTCGAAGACTATCGCCACCGCCTTGATCACATGCGGATACTCGATCCCGCTTGTGGCTCCGGTGCCTTCCTCATCCAGGCTCTTAACCGCCTCGTCGAAGAATACCGCTGGGTTGTCGCGGAAAAGGAACGCATCGAAGGCGTTCGCAGTCTCTTCGACCAGGACTCGATCATCCGCTCCATCCTTGCCCACAACATCTATGGCGTGGACATCAACCAGGAATCTGTTGAAATCACCAAGCTCGCCCTCTGGCTTCATACAGCTGCCCCGGGCAAACCGCTCTGCGCCCTAGATAACAACATACGCTGTGGAAACAGCCTAGTCGGCCCCGACTTCGCCGAATTTTACAGCCAACGCCACCAAACTCTCTTCGCCGCCGTCGATCCCAACGAGCGCGAGCGCATCAACGCCTTCGACTGGCAAGCCGCCTTTCCCGAAGTGTTCTCCGACGGCGGCTTTGACTGCGTCATCGGCAATCCGCCCTACATCAAGCTTCAGCACTTCCGCCGCGCCCAAGAGGACACCGCCGCCTGCTTCGACCCGAAGGCCGCATGGGCTACATCGCTCCCAACGTTTGGATGGTCAACGAGTACGGCACCCCCCTGCGCCAACTCATCCGCCGCACACGCAACCTCGACCGCTGGCTCGACTTCAAAAGTTATCAGGTTTTCGATGAGGCCATCACCTATACCTCCCTCCAGTTCTTCCGCGGCTCCACCGTCCAGTCTCTAACCTGCGCCTTTGCCCCCGATGGCAACGCCGCCGCCATCCGATGGGAAACCGCCGACCAAATCCATTACGAGGAATTGCCGGAAGAGGAGGCGTGGGCTCTCGCGCCGAAGGCGGAAATGGAGCTGATTGCCAAACTCAGCAACTCATGCGAGACGCTTGGTGACTCCAGATGGACAAAGCAAATATTTCAAGGATTCAAGACGAGTGGTGACAATTTATACATTGGTGAAAAGATCACGAACTCAGATTACTCGTTTACCTATCCAAACGGCGAACCTCGGGTTCATGAGATAGAGGACTCAGTCATGTATCCCGTTATAGCCGGGCCAGAATCGAAACGATATGAAAAGCCAGAAACCAAGAATTACATTTTGGTTCCCTACATAACAACGGGTGACACTCCCAGTGTGATTGATCAAGCAATGCTGACCGGTTCTTACCGGAAATTGTGGACGTATCTGGAACCTCGAAAAGAGGAATTTGAGGCGAGAGAGAGTGGAAGAATGGTAGGCCACCCTCAATGGTGGTCTTTCATTTATCCAAAGAATTTACGCCAAATGAAAGAGCCTAAACTGCTGGTCGCAGGCACGGCTCCGGGGCTCCGGGTTGCCATCGATTCAACAGGCGAGTACGCCTTCATGGGCGGTCGTGTTTACGGCATCCTTCCAAACCAGATTACTGACTTGGAATTTCTTGCTGGAGTGTTGAATTCAAAAGTGGCCGACTTTGTTTTTAGGCGCATTGCACGTCCAAAAGCCGGAGGCTTCTATGACATCGAAGCACAGTTTCTCGCCCCGCTCCCTATTCCCAATGCTACGCCCGAGCAGCACGCGGAAATCGGTGCGCGTGCCCGCGAGTTGCAGGAACTCCACACCCTCCGCCGCGATACCATCGCCAAACTAGATAAACGCTTACACAGCGCTCAAACCGCCCCCATCGCCCCCGCCCCGAACGAAGACTGGCTCTGGCCCGCCATCGGCACGCTAGCCAGCTGGAAGCAATCGCCTCCCGCCCCCGCTGGACTCAGTGCCAGCAACCTCAGAGCTTGGGCTAAACAACAACACGCCGCTGCGCTCCAAGAGCGGCTC
>JBIKYB010000016.1:0-31902 GCA_044355475.1 Prosthecobacter sp. | reverse complement strand
TTCAAATACCCCGGCTTGCCGCCGAAAAGCTTCACGATCTCCACGGGCGTGCCGTGCTGGGTGAAGGGATCGACCTTGAGGATTTCGAGGGACTCGACGCTGGTGATGCCGCTGTCGGCATACTTCTGGAGCAGGGCATCAAGGACGGCCCGAGCCTTGTCACCGTGCTTGGCGAAGACGTTGCGCTTCTTGACCTTGTCCGCGCGCTCCTTCCGCGTGAGCGGCGGGGCGTCGAAGGCGACGTGGCAGACGAGGTCGAAGACGTCGTAGTCGCGGCCCACCTGCTCGGCGAGTTCGTCGAGGAAGACGCCTTTGGTGGCGAGTTCCTCCAAGATGGCCTGCTTCTTCTCGGCGTCGTTCCAGACGGTGAGGAAGACATCCAGCGAGGCGAACTCCTTGCGCACCGTTTTGCGGGAATAGTCCTTCAAGGATTCGGTGATGAGCTTGCCGCTTTCGTCGAGATACTGAACGCGCTCGGTGGCGACGCGGACCTCGACGTTATCGACGTAGTATTTGGTGGGCGGATCGCCGCCGTCTCCCCCCTCGAAGGGGCCGGGAGCGCCGCCTTCCCCCTCGTTCACCTGATTGCCCTCTTCTTCCTCTTCGGGTGGGACAACACCGCCACCCTCGGGTGGTTCGTAAATCTGCACGGGGTCGCCATCGAAGTCAGGATCAGCAAAGAGGGCGGTGGCCCGCTTGAAGTCCATGATGGTGAAGAAGAGCTTGTTGTAGTCTTCATTGATCCGCGTGCCGCGCCCGATGATCTGCTTGAACTCGGTCATGGAGCCGATGCGCTTGTCCAGGACGATCAACTTGCAGGTCTGCGCGTCCACGCCGGTGGACATGAGCTGCGAGGTGGTGGCAATGACCGGGTAGGTTTTCTCCGGGTCGATGAAGTTATCGAGCTGGGCTTTGCCAGCGGGATTGTCTCCGGTGATGCGGACGACGTAGTTCGGATTCGCGGCGGCGAGATCGGGATTGGCATTCACCATGGCCTGCCGCATGCGCTCGGCGTGCTCGATGTTCTCGCAGAAGATGATGGTCTTCGAGTAGCGGCTGGTGGCCTTGAGGAACTCCGTGACCTTGGCCGCTACCACAGCGGTGCGTTGTTCGAGGATGAGGTTCCGGTCAAAGTCGCGGTCGTTGTATTCCCTGTCCTCGATGAGCTGGCCGTGCTTGTCCCGTTGGCCGTCCTCAGGCCGCCAGCCGTCGAGGTCTTTGTCCAAACCAATGCGCACAACCTTGTAGGGAGCCAGGAAGCCATCGCTGATGCCCTGCTTGAGCGAGTAGGTGTAGATGGGCTCGCCGAAGTATTCGATGTTGGAAACTTCCTCGGTTTCCTTGGGCGTGGCGGTGAGGCCGATCTGCGTGGCGGAGGAGAAATACTCCAGCACCTGCCGCCAGCGGGCATCATCGGCGGCGCTGCCCCGATGGCACTCATCAACGATGATGAGGTCGAAGAAGTCTTTGGAGAACTGCTTGTAGATATTGGCCTCTTCTTCGGTGCCGGTGACGGCTTGGTAGAGGCAGAGGTAAATCTCGAAGGACTTGTCCACCGTGCGATTGGTGACCTTCGTCATGGCGGTGCCGAAGGGCTTGAAGTCGTTCGTCTTCGTCTGATCGGCCAGGATGTTCCGATCCACGAGGAAGAGGATGCGCTTTTTCGCGCCCGACTTCCACAGCCGCCAGATGATCTGGAAGGCGGTGTAGGTCTTGCCCGTGCCGGTGGCCATCACGAGCAGGATGCGGTTCTCCCCGCGTGATGGCATCGAAGGTACGGTTGATGGAGGCCATCTGGTAGTGCCGCGGTGCTTTGCCGGAGCCGTCTTCGTAGTAGTCCTGAACCATGATGGCGGCATGCGCCGGCTTCAACCCCTTGGCCGTGCTGTCGCGCCGACAATGGCTGGCTTGATGAACTGGTGCGGATGTTCGTCTCGGTGAGGGTTTGCTTGTTCATTCCGAATAGGCGGATGAGATGGATGCTATGCGCTCTATTCCATGGTTAATCTATGAAGGCGGGTCATTGAAGAGTTGGGATTGAAAGGGGGCTTGGTGTGTCGTGTGGGGATTTTACCGATCAAATTCCGGGGGGGCGGAAGGCAAGAATGCCGGGGGCTGAGAGCTTGGTTTCTTGAGGCTGGATGCTGCTTTCCTGCGTCTCTCGGTTTCCGCTCTTACTGTTTGGCCCTGCCCCACGGGATTCGCTGCATGACGATTCATGCGTCCTTGATCAAGAGCTTGGCTGTTTCTGTGCTGCTAGGGCGGGCGGGACCACCGCCTTGTCACCACGAGGCTGCTAATCACGAGACCGGCTAGCACGCCGTTGTAGGCGATGAGCCAGAAGTTTGCCGGCGTATCCGTGGTCTGCGCTCGCACATACCATCTGAACATGCCGGTGGGCGCTTTGAGCGGCTGAAAATACGCAGGGCATCCTGCAAGAAGTCAACGCACAAGCCACCGAGAGCGGACCGCTAATACCGGACGCCATAATCGCTGAGCCTAGCCCGAAGAAGAACAAGAGTGATATGTGCCCCGCAGAAGCACCAGATGAAGAAGAGTCACTATTAGTGCTTCGGAATGAAAGTCCCCCCTCCGACCCGATGCGACCTCAGGGCTGGTGCATGGAGCAGTGACTTATCACAGGGTGGAGAAACGCCGGAGATCATCACCGAACTCTATACCATTGAATGGTGCTATCCGGCCCGGGGCTCTAAGATCATGACGTCTTGCGAGGTTAGGGGTGTAGTTATATGAAAAAACAAAAGTATAACCCAAAGTATTAAATGAGGTAACCCACAACTAAGGGGGCTTTCCTTGAATGCTTAGCGCAGCATTCTCTCCGTGCGCCTCCACGGAAGACAGCATCATATAATCATAGCCATATTTCTTGCCCTTCTACTTCAGATGTCGGGTGTGGCTCAGGTGATGCCTACGGATGAGGCAAGACTATCGTGGCAGCATGCATCGGAGGCTGGGCGGGCCGCACAGTGGGGTGCCTATCATTCACAGCAAGCGCGGCTTCAACCGCACCGTTCTGAATTCGCGTTGCTCGCTTGGCAGTGGAAGGCTTATGAAACGCAGCAGATGCAATGGGCAGCATACTATCAACAGCTCGAAAAACAGACTGCGAACAAGCCCGCCATGCCAAAGACAGCGGTAACCACGGCGCCACCAATCACGCTGCGCAATGGATTCGCCTATGGGCTAAACACCCTGCCCAATTTGATTCACCGCCTTATTGGTGCGGCCAATGCACTGCAAAACAAACCATACCTGCTTGGAGGCGGCCACCGGAGGCTGGATGACGTTGGATATGATTGTTCGAGTGCCACTTCGTATGTACTGATCAAGGCAGGGCTGCTTCAAGCGGTGCTGAATTCATCCCAACTCGCTGATTATGGAGAGCCGGGCCCAGGACGTTTTATTACACTATGGGTCAAGAGCGGCCACCATGTGTTTCTCACCATCTGCGGCCTTCGGCTCGACACTAGTGGGGGGCGTGTCAGCGAGGGACCTCGTTGGCGCACGGCTCAGCGGAGTCTAGCTGGGTTCATGCCTCGCCACCCACCCGGACTCTGAAGTTTTCTGCCCATTGTTTCATTTTCGCATGCGACGTTTGTCCAAAAAAAGCCGCTTAATCTCATCCTCCACTCCGCATGACGCTGGTCTGCTGCTGCTCAGGCTGGGAGTGGGACTTCCCATGTTGTTAAATCACGGCTTACCTTATCTGTCTCACTTCGATCTGGAGGCCGCTCGTTTCTTACCCATGTTTGGGCTTGATGCAGGCACCACCTTAGTGCTGGCCATCGTGGCAGAGCTTGGCGGAGCGTTTTTGATGGTTGTGGGTTTGTTCACCAGGCTGGCAGCACTCGTGGTCGCTGTCACGATGATCGTGGCGTTTGTGATGGTTCATGGTGCCAGCTTCGGAGGGGAGCAGTCGGGCGAGTTAGCCTTTCTTTACATAGTGGGAGCGTCTGCTCTCATTATCATGGGACCCGGTCGGTTTTCATGGGATCAAATGCGCTCTTAGTGATGACTGGAGGTCGTATCTTAGTGGCCACCAAAACCGAATCTACCACGGAGCGCACAACGTCGTGCATGCTGTGGTATTCTGGTGAAAGCACAAACTCACTTAACTGTCTGACCACACGCACTGGCAGCTTCAGCCGGATGGCGCATTTGTCGATTTCCTCCGGCTTGAGCTGCGCCCATCTGAGGATGGCTTCCTGCCGCTTGCGCCCTACATAGTTGATGGTCTCGAGGTTGATGCGACCGTTCTCCAGCATTTCACGAAATGTCGCACGGTCGAGCACACCAATTTTCTCCAGTCGCTGGGCGGTGCCCACCGGCAGAGGTCCCTCGTATAACTCTGGGTTGGCGAGATAACCTTTCTGTGCCAATTCACGGATCACATACACCGGATTCTCGGGTAGCATGGGGATGATATGTGTCAGGGAAACAGGGAAACACACACCGTTATGTTTCAATTGCTGCACGATCAGATGCGCCTTCTTTTCGGTTTTTTTGCGATTCATACCTGTTTTTCTATGCACTAAAAAGCGGAGAGGTCACCACCTCCTCGTTTTTTTAGTGTGGTAACCCAATGGTGATGCGCAAAGTTCGTTCGCTATAACTAGAGATAGAGAAAGCGCGCAGGCTGCTTTCTAGGAGACATTGAGCCAGAGCTACGCTGCTAACCACTGAATGATTTGCAGGCTGGGGCGGCTATCTACACTACCTAGGCTACATTGGCTAACGAAGTAAATCGCGAAGAGCGCCTGTAGGCGGTTTTGCCTTTGAGCTTGGTGGGTGGTGTTGTCTCATGGCCTCTGCTTGGACCTGTGGTAACAGCATTACCCTGCCTCACAGAAGTCGCCGCATGACGATTCATACTTAGTCAAGAGCTTGGCTGCTCGTGCGGTGCTGAGACGGGCGGAATCACCGCCTTGCCACCACGATGCTGCTGATCACCAGACCGACGGCCACGCCGCTGCAGGCGATGAGCCAGAAATTTGCCGGTGTATCGGCGATGTCCGCGCGCACATACATGCTGAACAGGCCGGTGAGCGCTGTGAGAGGCAGAAACAACGCGGCGAGCACATTGAGGCGGTGGGAGGTATTGGCCATGCGCTGCGCACTTTGGGCCTGGGCCTCGGCCTGCTTGGCGACGGTGAAGTTCAGGCCAAACTGGGCGTCCTGGAGCAGCAGCTCGGCATTGCGCTCGATGCTGGCTGCGGAGTCGCGCAGATTGATCAAATCGCGGTCTGCTTTCACAAACTCACGCGCCTGCTGAAGCGCACGGTGCAGCCCACGCGAGCTGCGCAGCACGGGGGCGATGGCTTCGAGCACTTTGTGATACTCCGTGGCCGTCTGGGCCGCGTGCTCCGCCTTGTCGAGCTCATCCAGCCGCGCGGCGAAGGCTGCCAGATGGTTTTGCAGCGCCAAAAGGCCGCCAGCGTCTGGCTGCGACTTCCAAGAGCCGTCTGGCTGCCGCCAGAACAGCGCTGGACGCCGCGAGGCATCATCTGGGCCGGGGATCTGATGCAGAATGATGAGCAGGTGCCCTTCCTCAAGCATGGCGCGTTGCGGCCCAGGTTCGCGGCCCACGCGGCTGCGGATGGCTTCAGGAATGGTGGTCCACAGCTTCGGGATGATCTGGATGTCGGGCTTCATGGTCGGCGTTTGGATGGGAAAACCACCCCCATGAGAGCAGACGGGAGGCAAGGTGGCGACGACAAAAAGCGCTCTTTAACGATGCACACCCAACGAGCCCCGAAGGCCTCCGAAGCAGGGCACCCCTCGCGGTGAAGCGTGAACGACGTGCGCGTTCACCCAGGGTAGCGCTGAACAAAACAACAGCGGTGATCCAATCTTACTCTTCCTTGGCAGGGCGAGAGTGGGAGGATTGAAGCAGCCGCTCCTCAGGTACAGAAGCAGGCGCGACCCCCATGAAAAGATCGCGCCTGCTGGTTGCTGACCAAGTGATCCGAAGTGCTCCCTAATGCGCTGTCCGGTGATTGGCGATTCAACTGACCGCGACACCGGGGAGACTTCCAAATCGCTAAGTGCCTATCCGGCAAAAGAGTGTAGCCAGTGAAAACGAAGTAAGGCAATTGGGGGGATGGCAGCGAAAACCTATCGGCCAGCAGGCTACGACACCGATCTCAGTGATGCAGAGTGGGAACTCTTGAAGCCGCTCATTTACCCGGCGGACGCGACGCGTGGCCGTGGACGCGGGCGTGATCCGAACTCTGCTAGAGCCAATCTTGATGCGATCCGCTACGTTCTCAAAACCGGCTGCCAGTGGTTGCTGTTGCCCAAAGAGTTCCCGCCCAAGAGCACCGTGCCTGACGCCCTGGCAAGGTGAACCCAGCAAGGCTTGTGGCCGCGCATCAACGAAGCGCTGCGCACCCGGACACGCCTCATGCTAAAAAAAACGCCATGCCCAGCGCCGCTGTCATCGACAGCCAGACCGTCAAAGGCGGACAGCTACCTGCTGTGAGTTGCGGTTACGATGCGGGAAAAAAGATCAATGGACGTAAGCGTCATGCGCTCACCGACACCAACGGCTTGCTTTTGGGCCTAGTGGTCACGCCAGCCAGCGTGCAGGACCGTGACGGCGCAAAGCTGCTGTTGTGCCTGTTTTGCCACAGCTTCTTGAACCTGCTCATCATCTTCGCTGACGGCGGCTACGCCGGGAAACTCGAAGCCTTCGCGCAGAACATGGGGCGGCTCTTTGGTCACGCTGCAAGCTTTGCCTTGGGGATCGTCAAGAAGCTCGAAGACCAGAAAGGGTTCGTGGTGCTGCCACGTCGCTGGGTCATTGAGCGCAGCTTCGGCTGGCTGATCAAGCAGCGCCGCCTCACACGTGACCACGAGAAGAACCCACGGCACCACGAAGCCTTTGTTTACCATGCCTTCATCGGCATCATGACCCAGCGGCTGACCTCTTTACAGCCTGTCGAACCTTTTGCCGGATAGGCACAAAGGCCCAGTCGGGCGATTTTCCTTCGATCAAAGCTGGGTCCTCGACGCGGGAATCCATTTCATCGATCGGCAGTGCCGCCACGGCACCGCCACGCTTCACCCGGTGTGCTTTTTTGTTCTCGTTGGCGAGCCAGTTCGTGAAACAACGCAGCAGAAAGCTGCGGAACCGCACCTCGCCGCGCCGCACATCCTCCAGCATCTCGGTGGAGATCAGGTGCTCGAAAAAACCCTGGACTGCATCCGAGGCTGCCTCGTGATCCATGCCACGCTGGTGGCTAAAAACATACAGCGGCCGCCAGTAAGCCCTGGCCAGCCTTTCCAGTCCAGGCAGCGCCTCCTCCTGCGCGTTCGCGGCCTGGATCATCGACCACATGGTTGCTGGAAACAGTCCGCTGTTCGCGGCTAGCGGTGCGGCTGAGGGTGAAAGGGGTGCATCGGTCATGACTGGCTTTCGATTTGATACGCCTCAAATGGGCTGCATTTGAGCCACGGCACTTCGGCGGAAAAAACAAGATTTGTAAATAGAACGCAAGCAGCTAATCCCCACGCCTAGCCGTGACCGACCTCATCTCCCTCGAAAAACGCCATCTATGGCATCCTTTCACGCCCATGCGGCAGTGGTGCGCAGAGGATCACACGCCACTGATGCTAGTGGAAGGGCACGGCTGCACGCTGCGGGATCAGTTTGGCAACGAGTATCTCGACGGCAACGCCTCGATCTGGACCAACGCGCACGGCCACAACCACCCGGCGATCAATGCCGCCATCACGGAGCAGCTCGGCAAGGTGGCGCACACCTCGTTTCTCGGTTTCACCCACGAACCGGCGATCCGATTGGCCAAGGAACTCGTGGATCTGGTACCCGGCGGCAGGCTAACGCGGGCGTTTTTCACCGACAACGGCTCCACCGCCATCGAATCCGCCGTGCGCATGGCTTTGCAATACTGGAAGCAGAACGGCAGGCCGCAGCGCGACACGCTGGTAGCGTTTGACCGCGCCTATCACGGCGACACCCTCGGTGCGGCGAGCCTCGGCGGAATTCCACTCTTCAAAGGCAGCGGCAATGACTTCGGCTACCGCGTGGTGACGGTGTCGTCTGTTGCGGAGCTTGCTGCACTGGATGCGAACCACATCGCCGCCGTGATCATCGAGCCCCTCATCCAAGGTGCCGCTGGCATGCGCCTCTGGCCGAAGGGCATGCTGAAGGCGCTGGACGCGTGGCGTCAGGCTCACGACATGTTTTTGATCCTCGATGAAGTCATGACCGGCTTTGGCCGAACGGGCAAAATGTTTGCCTATGAGCACGAGGACGTGGTTCCTGATTTCCTCTGCCTCGCGAAGGGTCTGACGGGCGGTTATCTGCCACTGGCGGTCACTTTGACCTCCGAACGCGTGTTTGAAGGCTTCCTCGGTGAACCGCATGAAGGCCGCACGTTTTTCTACGGTCACAGCTACGCCGGCAGCCAGCTCGGTTGCGCCGCGGCGCTGGCCAGTCTGCGCGTTTTTCGAGAGGATCGAGTGCTGGAACAACTTCCGGCCAAAATCGCGCTTTTGGGCGAGCTGATGGGTGATCTCTCCGCCTTCCGCCAATGCGGCATGATCGCCGCGATGACAGTGGATTCGCCCGATTTCACCCTAGGGGCCAAAATCTGCCTCGCCGCGAGAAAACATGGTCTGCTGACTCGCCCGATCGGCAACACGCTGGTGCTGATGCCTCCTCTGTGTGTCACGCTGGATGAAATCGAGCGCATGGTCGCGGCGCTGCGGGCAGCGCTGGCCGAAGTCATCGCAGCGCCGTGATGAGCCAGTAGGACCCGTAGCCCAGCAGCGCCGTGGCTGGGATGGTCAAAACCCAGGCCCAGATGATGCGCTCCACGAGCGACCAGCGGACGGAATTCCAACGCTTGGCGGCACCGACGCCCATGATAGAGGTGGTGATGGTGTGGGTGGTGCTCACCGGCATGCCTAGGTAACCGGTGACGGCCAGGATCGTCGCGGCGGTCGTTTCAGCGGCGAAACCATGCACCGGCTTCATTTTGACCATCTTGTGGCCGAGAGTCTTGATGATGCGCCAGCCACCCGCATAGGTGCCGGCGGCCATCGTGAGGGCGCAAGTCATGACGATCCAGATGGGGATCGAAGCCGACTTGTCCGGAACTTGGAGGAAACTCAGCCAAGTTGGCAAGTTGTTGAGTTCACCGGCCTGGGTGGCAGCAAACAGGGTCAGCATGATCACCCCCATCGTCTTCTGCGCGTCCGCCATGCCGTGGCCAAAGCCCATGTAGCCAGCACTGATGATCTGGAGCCTGCCAAACACCGTATTCACCTTGTGCGGTCGCCAGTGGCGGATGAGCCAGAACAGCAAACCCATGAATAAGAAGCCAACGACCAGCCCCAGCAGCGGCGAGCTGATCATCGGCACCACGACTTTGTGATAAATACCTTCCATGCTCTCCTTGCCCGTCACTTTGTCGATCTTCACCCGCGACCAGATGAGCACATTCCAGTTGCCTCCCGCCGCTCCCAGACTCGCGCCGATCAGCCCGCCCACCAGCGCATGAGTGGAACTCGAAGGCATCCCAAACCACCACGTCAGCAGATTCCAGATGATGCCAGCGAGCATCGCGCAAAACACCGTCAGTGTCGTCACAGCGACCACTTTGTCATCGACAATGCCGCTGTGGATCGTCTTGGCGACCGCCTGGCCGAAGAACGCCCCGACGAGATTCATGCTGGCGGCCAGCAGCAGCGCCTGCCGCGGCGTGAGCACCTTGGTGGAGACCACGGTGGCGATGGCGTTGGCCGTGTCGTGAAAGCCGTTGATGTACTCGAAGGCATACACCACGAGTAGTACAACGAGCAGCAGAAGGAGCGCGGAGGTCATGGGGCGCGGGCGCTGCCGATCAGGAGTTTTTCAGAACGATGTGGGCGACAACATTGCCAGCGTCGCGGCAGCGGTCCACGACCTTTTCCATGAGGTCGTAAAGGTCTTTGAGGATGATGACTTGCACGGCGTCCTTCTGGCCGGTGTAAAGGTCACGCAGGCATTCCAGGATGAGCTTGTCCGCCTCCCCCTCCACCTGTTGGATCTCTTCATTGAGGGTCTTCACACGCTCCAGGTGCAGTTTTTTGCGCAGTTCGGAGATGATGGTCAGGACAATCTCGACTGCAGTGTCCATGAACTTGATCTGGCGGGAGAAATCGACACCGCCCAGCCTTTCGCGGGAGATCATCACGCGCTCGGCGATTTTTTCCACGGTCTTGGGGATCTTGTAAAGCGCGTTGGCCAGCGCCTCAATGTCCTCACGCTCCAGCTCGGTCACAAAGGTGCGGCAAAGCGCCTCGTCGATCTGCTGGGTGATTTTTTTGTCCTCCCGGCGGGTGGCGGCGAAGGAGTCGATGGTCTGAGAGGGATCGGCCGGCTGGGAAAGCAGTTTGTTCAGCGCCTGGACGCTCTGCCGCGCTTGGCCGGCGCTGGCTTCGAGGAGGTCATAAAAGACATCTGTTTTGCCGAAAATCTTTTGGAAGGAGATCATTGGGGAGACCGCCTGAGAGACGGGATGCCAGATAGAGCGAGCGCCAGGGGGGATGTCAATAGGGTGAAGCCATGCGTTTGCGACATAAGTGTCACCAAAGACAAAACCCGCCCGCTGCATGGCAACGGGCGGGTAATGGGAACAGTTATAGGTTCTCTGGGGGAGGAAAATTAGCTGCTGGCGACAGCATCAGAGCCGCGCTCACCTGTGCGGATGCGGATGGCGTCCAGAATGGCGCTGACGAAGACCTTGCCGTCTCCGATTTTCCCAGTGTTGGCGGCTTTCACAATGGCGTCAACCACGGTGTCGGCACGGCTGTCGTCCACGACGACTTCAATCTTCACCTTCGGGAGGAAATCGACGGTGTATTCGCTACCGCGGTAGATCTCGGTATGACCCTTCTGGCGGCCAAATCCCTTGACCTCCACAACAGTCATTCCCTCGACTCCCACTTCGGAAAGGGCTTCTTTCACATCCTCGAGCTTGAACGGTTTGATGATCGCTTCGACTTTTTTCATGGTTAACGGCAATTAGTAGTGTGGTTCACGAATTGCAACGATCAGAACCGTGGGAAGATGAAATTTCCTGGCCCAACCTTTTGCAGAACTTTGTTTTAGCCGGAAGCGTGCCAACTCTGGCTTCGATTTCCGCCAGCGGTCGCCCGACCGCCGGAACCAGAGCGTCACGTTGCATTCCCCGGCCCGCTGGTTTACCTCGCCAGATGCCCCGCCAAACCACTTCCGTCCTGGCCTTGTTTTTCGTCTGCTTTTCCCGCGCCGCTATGGCCCAGGATGCCCCGGTGGAGCTGAAACTACAGTGGGAACCGGGCCAGACCTATGTGCAGGAATCGGACACTGACACCACGAACTTCCTCACCGCTCTCGGCAAAACCAGCGACCAGAAGCTACGGCTGCACCAGACCACCCGGATCACGGCACTCAAGAACGCCCAAAACCAGACTGAGGCCCAGGTTTTGATCGAATCCCTGCTCGGCGAGATGACCTACGAGGGAAAAAGTCATGCCTTTGACTCCAAAAACCCCGGTGCCTCCCACCCCGCTCTTCAGCAGACCCTCGGCGGAGCCGCCGGACGCGGCTTCACACTGGTTTATGACGAGGAGGGCCGCTTTCTGGACGCCAAGGACACTGGCTCCATGGTCATGGGCGGAGCCACGCCGGACCTGACCTCCATCGCCGATGCCCGCCAGCTCGCCACCCTTTACCGCCGTTCTCTAGAAATGGGCCTGCCCAAAATCCCCGTCCGCCCCGGCGACAAGTGGATCTCCGACGAGATCGTTCCCTTCCCCCAGACCGGCACCGTCCAGGTGAAGCTCAACGCCAAATTTGACGGCATCGTGGACCGCGAAGGCCGCCGCCAGGCTCAAATCGCCTTTGAGGGCGTCATGAAATCCCAGCACGACAAAGACAGCAACGGTCGTGACTTGAGCACCCAGCGCCCCGTCACTCTTGGAGACGACTCCAAGGTCAACGGGCACATCTTCTTCGACCTGGAGCGCAAAACCATCTCACTGGCCGTCTTTTCCGCCACCATCCAGCTCAAAATCGAAGGCAAACCTATGCCTGTGCGCCAGCAGGTCACGACCCGGCTCATCTCCATGAAGCCGACCGGGACTCCGTGATTCAAGCCGCCAGCAAAAAGTCACGGCCCTCGATCCACCCACGCTGCGTGAGATGCGCGCAGATCGCCTCCCGGGCACCCCGGGCGGCCACTCCGGCGAGGATGAAGCTCGTCTCCCGCGCCGGCAGATCATCCGCTAGGCGCACGGGCCGTGCATCGCGGTAGGAGCCGCGTTTGGCCTCGTCCACGTCGATAAAACCGGTGATGAGGTCAAAGACTCCGTCAAACCGCCGCCGCGTCACCCTTCCTGCGCCCCAAAGCCAGATTTCCCGGCCTGAGGCCTGTGTTTGGAGCCAGTTCCTCAAATAACGGCACTTCATGGCGTAAAACGCCTCCACCGAGTACCGGGCATCCGTTCGCGAAAGCCGCTGCGGCGGGTCATTCCAAGTGAGCAGTTCCGCATCCACCTTTCCGAAGCGCACGCCTACCTCCAGCCAGCGTAACCACAACTCGTAGTCCTCCGGGAAATCTCCCTCGCGATACCCGCCGTGCCCTGCGAGCAGTTCCCGGCGAAACATCACACTTGGATGTGCCACCGGAGCCTCCACAAAACGCCGAAGGCTCATCGCGTCATGATTCGTCAGCGAATTGATCCACTCGACGTGTGATGCATAACCCGCCTCTGTTCCCCCAAACCGCACCCGGCTCGAAACGAGGCCGCAATCCGCATTTTCGATCAAAAACGCCCGCTGCACCTCCAACCGCCGCGCATCCATGGCATCATCCGCATCCATCCGCGCGATGAATTCACCGCGACAGGCCTCACAGCCGCTTTGCAGCGCCGCTGCGATGCCTTTCGGCTTCTGCGGGATCAAAACAAAGCGGTCATCCTCTTCCGCGAAGTGCTTCAAAACCTCCGTCGTTCCATCCTCTGAGCCATCATCGACAATCACGAACTCCCAGTCCGTGAAGGTCTGCGTTTTCACACACTCCAAGGCCGTCTCTACCGTCGCCCTTGCGTCACGCACGGGCATGAGAACGGAGATGGCGGGGGCAGGCTTCAAGCAACGGCTTCATAACCGGAGTTTAAGCATGCGCACGCTTCATCTCATTCCCCTGCACAGCGAGTGCTGACGAAGCCAGTTTCGCGAGCGCTTCAGGCCCGACGGGTTCTTCGGCCTGCCAGGGTAGCCAAGCGGTGCGCTTGGCCTGTTTCTCCACGACTTCACGCAGGTAGCGTTGCTCGGAGGCTTCGCGGCGTTGCAGCAGCGGATCGCAGGAGCCGCTGTTGAGCAGGCTTTGATTGATGACCCACGCGAAGGGCTCGATGCGGGCGCGGCGCAGGTCTTCCTGCAACGCGGCGGCTTCATGCACGGGTGTGGCCTCTGGCAGAGTGACTAGCAGGATGCGGGTGAAGTCGGGATCGCGCAGACGTTCGAGGAGCTTGAGGACTTCCTCGGGCTGCGTGCTGCGGGCCTGACGTTCTAGCTCACGCTGATAAGCCTCGCTGGCATCGAGAAGCAGCAGCGTGTGGCCGGTGGGCGCGGTGTCGAGCACGACAAAGCGACCGGTGCCACGGCCCACTTCACGAGCAAAAGCACGGAACACGGCGATTTCTTCCGTACAGGGCGAGCGCAGGTCTTCTTCGAGCAAGGCGCGGCCTGCTTCGTCCATCGCGGCACCTTGGGCCAGCATGACCTCGCCTTGGTAAACGGCGGTTTCCGCAGCGGGATCGATCTTGCTGAGTGTGAGACCCTCTACCTTGCCATGCAGCGTCTGCGCCACATGTGCAGCGGGATCGGTCGTGCTGAGATGCACGGAGTGGCCGCGCCGTGCGAGCATGACCGCGATGGCGGCGGCGACCGTGGTCTTTCCCACGCCGCCTTTGCCCATGGTCATGATCACGCCGTGGCCCTGCTGCTCAATGTCGGTGACGAGATCGGCGAGGGATTCAAGCGGGGAGATGGCGTCAGCTTTGGACTGCGGCAGCCCTGCTGCCGGGGAGAAGACATCGCTGTCTGAATTCGTGACATCTTGGGACCTCGACGCCAGCAGGGCTGGCTCGGGAAAGCGGCAGCAGGCTGCCGCAGTCCAAAGGTCTTCGCCCTCCAGAAGCACGCGCAGACCATTGATGCCCAGAATATTGATAGGGCGAAGCGGCACGATGAAGCTCGGCATGGAGCTGATGAACTCTGCGGATGCAGTCAAAGCGGCCAAGCCACGCTGCTGCATGGCCTGTGCGGTCACGTCTTCCGGGCACTGGGTTTCAAAGGTGCCGTTCACGACGAGGCATTGATTCCCCACGCCGATGGCACGCAGCTCTTTGGACGTGCGTTCTGCTTCGCGCAGCGCAGCGCCTTGTGGACGGCTCACGAGCACGAGCGTGGTGGCTTTGGCATCGGCGAGCGTCTTGACCGTGGCTTCATAAATGACGCGCTGCTTTTCCAAACCGGCCAGCGGTCCAAGGCAGGACGTGCCGCTGGTGTTCTTGTCGAGGAACTGATCCCAAGCCTTCGCCAAACTCATCAGCCGCAGCGTGTGGCCTGTCGGGGCCGTGTCGAAGATGACATGATCATAGTCCTTCGCGGCCTGGGGATTACCGATCAGCCCCGAGAACTCATCAAAGGCCGCGATCTCGACCGTGCAGGAGCCTGAAAGCTGCTCCTCCATGCTGCGCAGCGCCGCCTCAGGCAGCAAACCACGCATCGGTCCGATCAAGCGCTCACGATAGGCTGCCGCAGCTTCGACGGGATTGATGTTCATCGCATCCAGCCCCGGCGCACCCGCGATGGGCGTCGGTTGATTCGTCAGTTTCGTCTCCAGCACTTCATCCAGGTTCGAAGCCGGGTCCGTGCTCACCAAAAGGACGCGTTTGCCAGCATCGACGAGTTTCAGAGCCGCAGCGCAGGAGAGCGAGGTTTTGCCCACGCCGCCTTTGCCAGTGAAAAAGAGGAAGCGCGTCGAAGTGGCAGCCTCGGGCTGGTAAGGAGGCAGTTTCATGATGCCACCTCTTCTTTGCCGAGTGCCGCGCGGAACCAGCCGGGACGCTCGTCCTTGGTTGGGTAGCGGCCCTTGAGATGCACCTCACCATCCCAAAAGATCAGCGGCAGAGCCTCCGCGCCTTCTTTGTCTAAAAAAGCCTTCACGGCTGAATTTTGCACAAAGGCCATCGGCTGCTGACCCAGGTTGTAGCGCTCGATCTTGATGCCGTGCGTGCCGAGCTGAGACAGCATGGCAGCGAAATTGACCAGATCAGGATCAATATCCGTGCCGCAGATGCCGGTAGAGCAACACATGGGCGGGTCATAGACTTGGATGGTTTTCATGGTGGGAGAATTAAAGGTGTTTGCGTCGCGGCTGCGTTGCCATGGGGTATGTTCCCCAGCTCGTCTGAGTGAAACTACTTGGCTAAACCGCCAAGTAAATGACTGCGGCAACGCGGATCATGGCACAGGCTGCGCCGGAATTGTGGACTCCAGCCACCACGGCGGAAAGAGGCTCCCGCGCAAGGTCGGCAGCTCGTTCTGTGGGTTCCTTGATGATTCCGTAAAAAGCGACTGCCTAAATCTCACCCCAGTTTTCACGCCAACCGGCCCGTGATGTAGGACTCGGTCAGAGGGTCGTTCGGGTGGTTGAAGATCGTCATCGTGTCGTCTTCCTCGATCAGCTTGCCTTTGTAGAAGAACGCGGTGCGGTCGGCGATGCGCTTGGCCTGCTCCATGTTGTGCGTGACGATGACGAAGGTGTACTGGCCGCGCAGTTGCAGAATCAGCTCCTCGATGCGCGCGGTGGCGATGGGATCAAGCGCAGCGCAGGGTTCATCCATCAACAAGATGCGCGGCTGCAAGGCGATGGCTCGGGCGATGCATAAACGCTGCTGCTGACCACCAGAGAGGCCGGTGGCCATCTCATGCAGGCGGTCTTTGACCTCATCCCACAACGCGGCGGATTTCAGACTGCGTTCGGCGGCTTCTTCGAGATCGTGGCGGTCCTTGATGCCGGCGACACGCAGGCCATAGACGGCATTTTCAAAGATGGAGCGCGGGAATGGATTGTACTTCTGGAACACCATGCCCACGTTGCGGCGCAGATTGATGACATCGACGTTCGGAGCGTACAAATCGACGCCGTCGATCTTGATGCTACCGCTGACGACGCGGGCGGACTCGACGAGGTCGTTGATGCGGTTGATGGAACGAATGAGCGTGCTTTTGCCGCAGCCGGACGGGCCGATGAGGGCCATCACGTCTTTGCTGTGCATGTTCAAATCGACATCGAACAGCACCTGGTGGTCGCCATACGCATAGTTGAACTTCTCCACCTGGATGAGCGGCTCTTCGGAGGTTGGAACTGAAGTTTCGGCGGCCATGTCAACTGAAGGTGCCGCGAAGATAAGACTCCGTCAGCTTTTCGAGGGGATTGGTGAAGAGCTCTTCCGTGGGGGCGAACTCGACGAGCTTGCCGAGGTGGAGGAAGGCGGTGTAATCGGACACACGCACGGCCTGCTGCATGTTGTGTGTGACGATGACGATGGTGTACTCTTGAGCGAGTTGATGCATCAACTCCTCAATCTTCAGCGTCGAGATGGGATCAAGTGCTGAGCAGGGCTCGTCCATGAGCAGCACATCCGGCAGTGTGGCGATGGCGCGAGCGATGCACAGACGCTGTTGCTGACCGCCGGAGAGCGCGAGAGCGTTGGCGCTGAGACGGTCTTTGAGCTCGTCCCACAACGCGGACTGGCGCAGCGAGCGTTCGACGGCTTCATCGAGCACGTTTTTGTTCTTCTCGCCGTGGATGCGCAGGCCGTAGGCGACGTTCTCGTAGATGCTCTTCGGGAAGGGATTCGACTTCTGGAACACCATGCCGACCTGCTTGCGCAATTGCGTGAGATCGACATCTGCATCGTGGATGTTTTTGCCCTTCACCAAGACCTCGCCCTTCGTGACACGGGCGCTGGGCACGCGGTCATTCATGCGATTGATGCAGCGCAGCAGCGTGCTTTTTCCACAGCCTGAGGGGCCGATGAGCGCGGTGACACGGTGGTATTTGACCTTCAGGTTGATGTCAAAGAGCGCCGGGCTGGTGCCATAGCAAAAATCCATGTCACGCACCTGGACGACAGGCGGTGGCGTGGTTTTGGCGGTGGAATCGGCGGACATGAGAGGAGAGGCGTTTACCAGCGATACTTCGCGCGCAGACGTTTGCGCAAGAGCACCGAACTGGCGGCCAGGGAG
Organism: Prosthecobacter sp.; assembly: GCA_044355475.1. GTDB lineage: Bacteria > Verrucomicrobiota > Verrucomicrobiia > Verrucomicrobiales > Verrucomicrobiaceae > Prosthecobacter. The sequence continues at coordinate 14,567 of JBIKYB010000016.1, read as the reverse complement.
GCGACGAGAACGAGGAAAACGAAGACGGAGCCGTATTGCGCACGCTCGGAGTATTCGTTTTGCGGGATCTTGGCGGCGAGCGTGTAGATATGATAGGGCAGCGCCTGAACGGATTCGGTGAAGATGCCGAGGAAGCGTGACACGCTCTGCTCCCAATGCGCGAAGATAGACGCGTCGGCAGGCAGCGGCGGCAGGTCTTTCTGCCATGGCAGCTTGTCTTTGAAGGCAAGCGCGGCGGTGAACATGATCGGTGCCGTTTCACCGGCCGCACGGGCGATACCGAGGATGCTTGAGGTCAAAATGCCGGGCGTGGCGAAGGGCAGCACGCTGTAGCGAATCGTCTGCCAGCGCGTGGCACCGAGGGCCATGCTGGTTTCGCGGAATCCCTGCGGCACGGCTTGAAGACACTGCTCGCTGGCGGTGATGATGACGGGCAGGATGACGAAGGCGAGTGTGAAGCCGCCCGAAAGCACGCAGGTGTCCCAGCCTTCGAAGCTGAGCGTCGTGAAACCGAGTGGAATGGCAAACACCGAGCGATCTGCCGGCACATCGACAAACACCGGAGCGGTCAAAACGAAGGCACCGAGACCGAAGAGGCCGAAAACAACGGAGGGAACGCCCGCGAGGTTCAAAATGGCTAGGCGCACCATTTCGAGGAACTTGCCGTGCTTCGCGTACTCACTCAGATAGATGGCGCAGGCGACGCCGAGGAACAATGCGACGCCGACACTGACGATGACGAGCAACGCGGTGCCAACAATCGGCCCCAGGATGCCACCACCGGAATAAGCGATGGTTTTTTCGGAGCGGAAGTTGTCGCCGAGCTGCTTCTTGATGGCATCGGCCCCGTTCACGCCGGTTTCGTAGTGGTTGCCCTGCTTGTCTTCGATGACGTGAAGCTGGGACGGCAGTTCGGTGAGGAACTGCGTGTTCACAAAGGGCCACTTCGACTGGAACGTGACGGGCGCACCCTTGATGAAGATGTGCAGCATGATCGCCAGCGTGATGATCACCACGATGTAGCTGCCCACGCGCAAGGCCCAGCGCGCGGCGGTCTCGCGCTTCTGGATACCGGAGTTGTCGCCAGCGAAGGGATTTTCGGCGGTGGGGACGGGGTTCATGCCTTGTGGGGTTCGAAGCGGCGGGCCACAGCACGGGCGCACCAGTTGACGAGCAGCGAGATGGCAAACAGCACAATGCCGACCATGAACAGCGCCTGCCAGTGCGAGCTGCCGCGTGAGACTTCGCCAAGTTCCTGCGCGATGATGCCCGTGAGCGTGTGCGCAGGCTGGAAAATGACGCCGGGACCGGCGCTGAAGTCGGGAATGGCGATGCGGTTGCCCGCGACGAGCAGCACGACCATCGTTTCACCGATCACACGGCCGAGACCAAGCAGGATGGCGGAGAGAATGCCGGAGATGCCCGCAGGAACGATGACACGGAAGACGGTTTGCAGCTTGGTGGCCCCGAGAGCGTCGGAGGCGTCTATGTAGGCACGCGGGACGTTATTCAGCGCGTCTTCAGAAAGGCTGAACATTGTCGGCACGGCCATGAAGGCGAGCAAGCAGCCAGCGTTGAACATGTTGAGGCGTTCCTGGATTGGGAAGCCGGGCACCCATTGCAGCCAGCTCACTTCGCTAAAATCTTTGATCAAATTACCGACGAGCGAGATGCCGATGAAGCCGAGCACGACGGACGGGATGGCCTGAATGAACTCGATGATGGGTTTGATGATCTCTTTCTCGCGTTCGGAGGCGAACTGGTTCGTGTAGATCGCGGCGATGACGCTGATCGGCGTGGCGATGAGGATGGCGATGAGCGCGATGACGAGCGACCCCGTCAGCAGCGGCACGAAACCGAAGAAATCCTGCCAGGAGCTGTTCGTGATCCACTGGGAGCCGAAGAAGAACGCGGCGATCACGCTGATCATCGAAACGGGCTTGTCCGAGCTCCATTGATCGAGCTGCAACGCCGCCTCGCGCATTTCCTTCACATGCACAGGGAGTTTGGCACGCACATCGGCCAGCATGGCGGTAGCGGAGGGGGTTCCAGCTTCCTGAGGGAGCGAAGCCGAGGCTTTTTCGGCGGCTTTGACGTAAATTTCGAGCTGCTCGCGCAATTCCCCCGCGCGGGCGGTGAGTTCCTTCGTGCGTTCTTCGAGATTCACCGGCTCGGCGACGGATGCCTCGGCTTCCTCGGTGAGACTGGCCTTTTCGTCAGCGTTCTTGGCCTTGGCTGCGGCTTCGAGAAGACGTTGGCGGTTGGTTTCAAGAACGTGGAACTCGTCGGCCTTCTCCTTGGTCTCTTGGGCGTGCTCCTTGAGTTCATCGAGCACTTCTTGAAGCCCCTCGGGCGCTTCTTCGAATTCCTCCTGGGCGGTGACGAGCGCTTCAAACTTCGTGCGTGCTTCGCGATCTTTCGCCATGAAGTCGGCGGCGAGAGTTTGTAGGAAGGGCGGGAGATCGGTGACTTCAGGAGTAAGCGCGGCGAACTCGGTCTGAAGCTGCTTTTTCTCCCCTGCGGTAAAGAGATCGGGATAAACCAGCGATGCAGCGGCCTCTTCGGCGGCTTTTTGCTGTTCGCGACGCAGAACGTCGAGTTTGTCAGCGGCTGGCGGCGGAGTTTGCTCCAGGGCTTGTTCGAGTGTCTCACGCTGCTGCGTGGCTTTCTCTTCGGCCTGATTTCTGAGCAAAAAGGCGGCGTCCCGGCGATCACGGGCGGTTTTGCTCAGTGTTTCCAGCGAACCGCTCACCGACTGACGCAGGCTGCTGGAGAGCGACTGGTGCTCTTTGAGCGGTTTGTCGATGATGTCGCAAAACTCCAGCCCAGCGCGGCGGTAGGTGACGAGTTCGTTGCGGTAGGTAGGAAGGAAGTCGATGCCCTCGCGCAGGAGGAAGAGCATGATGAGCACCAGCACGATGACGGCAGTGCTGGCGTTCAAGCCGAAGAAGTATTTGATGACCTGCTGTGGGTCCATCCCCAGAATGGTACGCTTGCGATTCCTGACGAGCAGGGTGCGCAACGGTGGCCGAGGGGGTGACTCAGAACTGTCCATGCAGGTTATTTCGGCCCTCTAAACAAGAATCCGGCGAAGAGAAGCCATTTTCTCCATCGCCGGATTTTAGGAAGGGTCAACCAACGATTGCTTCACTTAGTTCACGAGAACGAAGCCGGCCTTGGTGATGATGGCGGTGCCAGCGGGGCTGCGGCAGAAGTCGATGAACTCCTTGGTGGTGCCGGTGGGCTCTCCATTGGTATATAAATAGGTGGGGCGGGCGAGCACGTAGCTCTTCACGGCGGCAGGATTCGGCGAAGCACCGTCGATGGAGACGACTTTGATGCCCTTGGAGCCAGAATAGGCATAGCCGATGTACCCGATGCCGTTGGCGTTGGAGGCTACTTCAGAGACGATCTGCTCGTTGCCGGCCATTTTCTGGCTGTTGGAGCCGTATTCGCGGCCTTTCATGGCCATGGTCATGAAGTCCTTGTAGGTGCCGGAGGAGGTATTGCGGGTATAAACGGAAATTGGGCCCGGGGTGCCGCCCACTTCGCTCCAGTCCTTGATGTCACCAGCGAAGATCTGCATGATTTGCTTCTTTTTGAGGTCGGCGACGGGGTTGTTCTTGTTCACCACGACGGTGATCATGTCCCAGGCGACCTCGATTTCATTGATGTCGATGCCTTTGCTGCGGCAGAGCGTGCGCTCGTCGGCCTTGATCTTGCGTGAGGACATGCCGATCTCGGCGGTTCCAGCGGCGAGATTGGTGAAAGCGGTGGAGGAGCCTTCGGCAGCGATGTCGAAGCTGACTTTGCCGCCTTGTTTCTTGAAGCCTTCGGCCAGGGAGGGGACGAGCTTGGCGCCGAGCGTGTCCGAACCACGGATGCGGAGCGTGGTCTGGGCCTGGACGGCGAGGGAGGATGCGATGACGAGGGTCAGGGCGATGAGTGTGCGTTTCATGGAGTTGGAGTAACGGGACTTCGGAGAGTGCTGCGCACTGGAAAACAGGAAAGTCGCAGACTGTGACGAAACCGTCACAAAGCCAATTTTCCACCTGATTTCGTCACATTTGCGGTCAATCCCACCCAATTCCGGGTCATTTCCGTCATCTAAAGCCCCTGAAAACACCGAATGTGACAGATACGTCACGAAACAGAATTGGTCAGTGTGTGACGATTTCGACTAAAAGGCGCGGCTGTCGGCCATGGGGCCGTCATTTTGCAACAACATCGTCACCCAATGAAACGCATCACACCATCCCACGGCCTCTGGCGGGCCTTTGCCACCTTTTTGGCCTTCGCCACGCTTTTGCCCTCCACACTGACGGCCAGTCCGGCGATGGAGAAACTGTTCTACATTTTGAAGCAGAAAGGCTCGATCACAGCCGATGAGTACGACCTGCTCGTGCAAACAATGCAGGACGAGGAGCGGAATGAGCCGAAGGTCGCAAAATCGACCGGTTCCCCTGCAATCGTGGAGCGCCTAGAGCAGACCGAATCGAAGGTCGAGAACCTCGAATCGACACTTTTGAACACCAAAGGTCAGGTCGAGGAACTCTCCCGCATCAGTGACAACACCTCCCCCTCCACCCTGAGCAAGACCGACCTCGACGCCCTGCTTTCCGACAAATGGTATGAGCGCATCAAGGTGCGTGGCTACATGCAGAACCGCTTTATCGGCATCATCGGCGATGGCGACAGGCCCGGCGTCCACCAGCCCAACGATGGTTTCGTCAGCGACACGCAGAGCATGGGCATCCGCCGCGGACGCCTCGTTCTCAGCGGTGACGTCACAGATCACGTCTATCTTTACCTCCAGTCCGATTATATGGCCGGAGTCGGCGGCGTGAACGCCCTGCAGGCACGAGATGTGTATGCGGATGTGTCCTTGGACCCTGCCCGTGAGTTCCGCGTGCGTCTTGGCCTGTCCAAGGTGCCGTATGGCTTCACCAACCTGCAATCCTCCCAGAACCGCTACGCGCTGGAACGCCCGGACGCCCTGAACTCCGGCGTCGAGGGTGAGCGCGACCTCGGCGCTTACTTCATCTGGGCACCGTATGAGATCCGCAACCGCTTCAAAGATCTCGTGAAGTCAGGCCTGCGCGGCTCCGGCGATTACGGTGTGCTCAGTGTGGGTGTCTTCAATGGCCAGGGCATCAACAATGCCGACCAAAACGGGGACATGCACTACATCGCGCGCGCCGCTTGGCCGTTTGAGTTCAGCAACGGGCAGATCCTCGAAGTCGGCGCCAGCTACTACAGTGGACGCTATGTTCCCACCCCGGCAGCGACATTCACACCTGGCGGCGCAGCGGTCACGCCTACTGTCGTCGGTGGCGGTGGCGTCAAGGACACCCGCATGGCCATCAATGCCATCCTCTACCCGCAGCCTTTCGGCCTGGAGGCCGAGTGGACCTGGGGCGAGGGGCCGCAGCTCAGCGACGATATGCGCAGCATCAGCAGCGCTTCCCTGAACGGCGGCTTTGTGCAGGCGGTGTATCGCCACGTCTTCCCCAACCAGTCTGAGTTGATCCCGTTTGTCCGCTGGCAGCACTTCGACGGTGCCCGGAAATTCGCCGCCAACGCGCCGAAAACAAACGTGGACGAGATCGCCATCGGCTTTGAGTACATCCCCTATCCCGAGCTTGAGCTGACACTGATGTACTCCCAGGGCACACGCACGAACACCACGGATAACCCCACCGTCGCCGGACCGCGCTACCGTGACGTGAATTACTCCTACCTCGGCATTCAGGCGCAGATCAATTTCTAACGATGGCGTGAGTCTCTCACGCGACCGTTTTCATGCTTGGTCAGGTTGGCAAAAGGGCCGGGCACACTGCGAGGTGTGCCCGGCATGATTGTTTTGCGAGATAGGCGACCGAGCTGAACGACCACGGACTGCCCTGCACCTACGCGACCGGACCGGAGCGCACAGCTTTGGCCGCGTCTTTGCGGCCGGCGGCGTAAGCCTCGAACACACGACGGATTTCATCCCGCACGCGGCGGAAGACCGTCATGATTTCCTCTTCCGTGCCAGTGGCGTGGGCGGGATCATCGAAGCCCCAGTGGTGGCGGTTGAGCTGGCCGGGAAACATGGGGCAGGCTTGGTCAGCATTGCCGCAGACGGTGATGACGGTTTCCACATCGCGGACGAGGAAGTCGTTCATGTGCTTGCTCGTGTGCGCGGAGATGTCGATGCCGATCTCAGCCATCGCCTTGATGCCGAGCGGATGCACATAGCCGGCAGGCTTCGATCCGGCGCTAGCGACTTCGAGGATGTCACCCGCCACATGGCGCAGCAGGCCTTCGGCAAGGTGTGAACGGCAGGAATTGCCGGTGCAGAGGATGAGGACGAGGGGTTTGGGTGGTGTCATGGGAAGAAGGAGATGTCGAAATGACGAAGTCAGCGTGTGGCTAGGTCATTTGGCCTTGGGCATGCATTCGTCATTCTGGTTTCGTCATTTTAGCCAGCGGCACGGCAAGAAACGCACCGAGCACCGTCGCAGTCAGGTAGATCCAAAGATGCCCCAGGTGGCCGGAGATGATCGCAGGAGCCAGCGAGCGGGCGGGATTCATCGACGCACCGCAGATCGGGCCAGCAAACATCGCCTCAAGCGCGATGATCCCGCCGATGGCAATTCCTGCGGTGATCCCCTTGTCCTTCGCACCGGTGGAGATGCGCAAAATGGCGAGCATGAGGATGGCCGTGAGGATGAGTTCCAAAACGAAGCTCTGCATCGCGGAGCCAGCCGGAAGCGTGGCACCGAGTTTTTCATGCGCAGGGAACAGCCAATGCAACAGACCGCTCGCAGCGACAGCGCCGATGATTTGGGCCAAAACATAGCCGGGAACGTCTTTCCACTCGAAACGGCCCGCGACGGCAAAACCGAGCGTCACCGCTGGATTGAGATGGGCACCGCTCACCTCGCCAAAGGTGTAAATCATCGCCATGACGACGAGACCAAAGGTCAGCGCAATGCCCGCGTGACCGATCACACCGCCACTGACGTCGTTGATGACGATGGCTCCCGTGCCCGCGAAGACGAGGGTGAAGGTGCCGAGGAGTTCGGAGAGCAGCTTGTTCATGAATTAGCAGCACTTTGAGCCGGGCGTGCAGCAGGTCACGGGCACCGGCGCGGCTTTCGGGGCGGGTGCGCACTCGCCGGGCAGGCAAAGGCCACGGGCAAGGCAGTCGGTGTGTTTCCATCCGCAGCGGAAGACGAGCGCGTCGTCGATGATCTCCGCGCTCTCGACCGGGAACTGCGCCACGACGCCGTCTTCGTATTCGATCTCGACCGGCAGTTCGTGATGCGGCAGCACATCGCCCGCATGATCGAAGATTGCGGCCAGTTTACCGGCGTGGAGTCGATGATCGAGATCGTCATGCACCCAGGTTTGCAGCAGGCAAGTCTCCAGGGTGCGCCGAGTGCCACCGCAGTCGATGAAGCGCTTCAAAACGTGCCCTACCTCCGTGATGTGAAAGTGGGCGGGGATCAGGCCGCCGTCTGGCAGCAGAAAGCGCAGGGGCTTGTCTGCATGGGAACGGAGCTGTGAGAGGAGGTCAGTGATGTTCATGAGGAATCAGCAGCAGGTGGTGGTCTTTTTTCCGCCGCAGGCCAGCCGGTCCACGCAGCGGAGGAAGTCGCCGAGGCAGTCGCAGGCGAGCGAGTAGTAGATGTTCAGGCCGCGCTTCTCGCAGTTCAGTACGCCCGCCTCGCGCATGAGCGTGAGATGCTTGGAAACCGTGGACATATCCGCGCCGACGAGGTCTTTGAGGTCGCAGACGCACATTTCGCCCTTCATCAAAGCCTCGGCGATGAGCAGGCGCGACGGATGCCCGAGCGCCTTGATCACGGCGGCACGGTCTTCGAGCTTTTTGTTTAGAGCGGGCATCTATTTGGTTATTTTGCCAAATAATGCAGTTCTGCAAGCAAAAGCTTGCTCACGCATCCCGATGCGTCGGCGTCGGTTTGCCGGGGCGGAAGTATTCTTCGTAATCGAGCGTGGCTTTGACGCCGAAGAATTGCGCGGAGGTGGTTTGACACCTCCTCACCGGCCTCACGCAAGCACCGCTCGTTGGACGGCCCGCTGAATCTTACTCAGTTCGCCCAGTCCGCTCACCATCTCAAAGAAGCACTGCCCACATCTGCGTTGTTCCCAAAGCTTGCCGAGGCGTTCTTTTTCCTTCGAGTCATCATTCGTTGAGCGGTCGGTTCCTTTGTATTCCACCACGATGATCTTCCCGTTCTTGAGCTGGATCACATAGTCCGGGTAAAACCGGTCCGTGCTCGTTTGCAGCCAGAAGGAATGCGCGGGCTGGCGCTCCAGATTGCGCACCCACCATTGCACTTCGGGCAGGCCGTCGATGAACTGCGCGCATTGAAACTCCTCGCCAATGTTCCCGGCGGGCGTGGTGGCTTCCAACTCTCCCACCTTCTCGTAATAGTGCTTCACGAAGTCGGCGCTGCGCGGGCAGACCGTGCGGGCCGGGTAGCTGTTCGGGTCATAGACGAACTCATAGCCACCACCCACGCGAACTTTCATGGCTTCATGCTCACCGAACAAAGCCGACTGGTATTCTTTACGCCGTGCGTCCTTGCGCAGCACGCCAAGCCGCGTCTCCAGCCTGCGGCGCAGCTCGAAGCGCTCACGCACCAGCCGCCCCAGTGGTGTTTGCTTTTGCATCTCGGTGATGACGGCATTCAGCCAGGCCCGCGCCACGTCGGCGTCCAAGTCACCATGCGGGATGTTGCGGTCCAGCCAGCATGCCAGCTTGATCTCGCTCCAGTTCTCACGGACTTCGATGAGCCGGAGCTGCGTGCCGAGTTCGGGCAGTTGCCGTGTCACCACATCACCGTTCACCACGTCGATGATGCCTGCATTCTGCGCGGCTTCGACACTGGTCAGCGTGGGCACATCATCGCGGTTTGGCGGCAACGGTGGCTGCCACACGGATTCCAGCCAGCTTCCCTCGTCGGGTGAAATGACCTCGCCATCGAGTTCCAGCATCATCTGCGGAATCGCAAAGCGCTCCTGCCGCTCCGCCGGGCTGCACATGATCTTCTCCTGCGTGCCGAGCTGCGCCACGGCGGCACGGATCAATTCCTTTGCGATCTCGTCCTCCACCGCATCCACCAGCGCTTTGAGCACCTTCTTGTCTGGTTTGCCGGTCAGGGTGATTTCACGCTTCGTGTCGTCGTGCTTGAGCACATGGATTTGTACCGCAGGAGGCAGCGATTCCACCGGCAGGCTCTCTGGCAGCGTGATCGTCACACTGCGCTGCCCGCCTGCCTCAAAATCGAGCGACGACTGCTTGCCACGCTGCACAAAGAACTCCCGCGCCTCCTTCTCCTCATAACCGGACTTCTTCACGAGCTGGTCACGAAGCTGGTTCGCGGCCAGATAGAAGTGCGGACTGCGGACAAAGGCGTAAGCCTTGTTCAGCGCCTCACGCTTCTTCTCTTTGGCCTGTGGCATGCGCAGAATGCGGCCCAGCATCTGCTCGACAGCCGTGCTGCTGCTCAGGTTCGCCACGCTGCACAGCACATAAGCAAAGGGGCAGTCCCAGCCTTCCTTGAGCGCGGTCTGCGTCACCACATAGCGGATCACGCAGCTTTCCGCGTTGAGATCGACATCCTTCAGTCCTTTCTCATCGCCGGTATGCACGGCGACCTGCGCCTCCGGGATGTGATGATCCTCGCGCAGCGCCTTCTCCAGCACTTCCACAGTCAGCGTCTCACGTTCCTGGCTATGCGGCTCCGCTTGGAAAAGCAAAATGGGGCGGATGTACTCACCCGACTCCGCCGTCAGCACCACCGGCAGCTTGATCATCTTTTCCGCCTTGAGCTGCATGGCCGAGACGCTGTGCAGCACGTTGCTGGGATTCTCCCGCGCATCCAGGATCGGCGTCGCCGTCAGCTCCACGATGGCGCGTGGCTGGAAGCGTTCGAGCACCTGCATGGAAAGCTCGCTGCGGGCGTTCTGCGCCTCGTCCACCACCACCAGCGGGCGGTGCATGCGCAGCACGTTCGCCAGACTGTGTGGAAAGCCGCTGGGAAACTGGTTCTTCACCTCCAGCGGGATGTGGTCAAAGTGCGCCATGAGCTGGCCGTTGTTCCCATACACTTTGCGTCCGTCCGTCGCTTCCACGCGGTAGGCCTGGATGGTGGAGACAATCACCGTCGCCTTGCCCGCGATGATGTTCGGCTGGATGCCTAGCGCCTCCGGGCCGTCGAAGACCTCCACATCGCCCAATTCTTCGTCCAGCAGGCGACGCAGTGGATGCGCCAGATCCTTCATCAGCTTCACGGTTTGCGATTTGATCGCCTCGCTCGGCACCAGCCAAAGCACCAGCGGCTTTTCCTCATTCAAGAGCTCATCTTGGAAGACCTTGATGCTGCGTGCGCCGATGACTGTCTTGCCGCCGCCCGTGGGCACACGCAGGCAGACAAAGGGCATATCCTGCGGCATCTCCGCGCCGTTCGCTAGCTTGTGCACCTTGTTATACGGATGCGCCATGCCATGGCGCTCACCAGTCACTTGGATGAAGGCCGTCTCCGGGTTGTTGCTCTCACGACAGGCACGCCAGTAGAGGCGCAGCGTCTCCAGCACTTCGTTTTGATAGTCCTTGTGGCCGTATCGGTCGCTCATCGGTCGCGGATGCTGTAGGGGATTTGTTTGAAGACGATGCCCTCGCGTTTCTGCCGTGCCTTCGACAGTCGTTCCGAGGTGCCATAGACCACCGTCAGCTCGATGCCGCTGTGCGCGGCGTTGTGTTCCTGAATTACCGCCAGCGTCTCACGGCAGAGTGCGTTTCCACCGTCAATGCTGCGGTCCTTGAGGATGCCGTTAAAAAGCAGATAGACGGCACGGCCACGATGAATGCCCAGCAGCGGCGTTTTGGTGGAGATGCGTTCCTTGGGCAGCGGCTCGCCCGTCTCGGTGAAATAGACGTGTCTGGCGAGATCGGCAAAGCGCACGCTTTCACGGATGCGCCCATGCTCGTCGAAGACCGCGTCACCCAGCCGCACATAACGGAAGCCACCGCCGAGACCGGACACCTTCTCTCCTTTGGCATTCGTGTAGCCCTCCGCCACGCGCTTCACGCGTTCGCGGGTGATGTCCGGCGCGATCTTCGGTTCCATCTCCACGAGAATAAAGCGGCGGTCAGGAGCCGTAGCTTGGCTCTCCAGAGCCGAGTCATTCGGCCCAGCGTCCAGTTTGAGTCCTGCCACGTCATCGGCGTCGGCGTCGCGGCTTTGGAAAGCCGCGCTACGGGCCGCCGCGTTCATCTTCAGCACCGCATGGCCCGTCGTACCGCTACCCGCGAAGCTGTCCAGCACGAGGTCGCCGGGGTTCGTCGCAATTTGCAGGATGCGTTCGATCAAACGCGTGGGCTTTGGAGTCGGGAAAGCGCTTCCAGTCAAATTTGGGAAGACGTCCTTAATTGTCTGACTGGCTTCCTGCATGTGCCCAACTTCCTCGTGCAACCAAATCGTCTGGGGAACCATTCCTCCTTGGATCTCAGAAAAGAATCTCTTGAGCTGCGGAATGCTGTTACCTGCCTTTCCCCACCAAATTCGATTGTCCGCATTCAGTTCGCGAAACTTTTCTTCATTAACCACCCAACATCTTCCAGAAGGTGGAATCACGCTACGACCCGAAGGAGTCTTGACTTCATAGAAGTTCGCTCCTTTACCTGATTTCTGAAACTGTGATCCTCGTTGGCCTGAAACTAGGCTGACGCTTAAATCACTTGTCTTCCAATCCCCACGATCATCGTTGTCTTGGTTAGTGTAACGAGCACGCTGCTCATCCGTTGTCGGCAGTCGATTGGTCTTTAGATGCTGAATTGACTTTGCGTAGCAGATGAGAGGCTCGTGTGAGACTGAGAAGTTTGGAACGTTGTTCCGTGGCGCGTATGACTTCTGCCAAACTAGGTTGGAGACAAAATTGGCGGCACCAAAAATCTCATCGAGTAAAAGCCTGAGATGAGCTGCTTCGGTATCATCAATATCAATAAAGATTACCCCATCCTCGCTCAAGAAATCCCGCAGTAGCGCCAGCCGGGGATACATCATGCAGAGCCAGCGGTCATGGCGGTCGAGCGTCTCACCTTCCTTGCCGACGGTCTCGCCGAGCCACTTTTTGATGGCGGGGCTGTTCACGTTGTCGTTGTAGGCCCAGCCTTCGTTGCCAGTGTTGTATGGTGGGTCGATGCAGATGCACTTCACCTTGCCCTTGTAGTAGGGAAGCAGGGCTTTGAGGGCGAGGAGGTTGTCCCCCTCCACGATGAGATTGCCGCTGCCGGGATCGCCGCAGCCGAGGTCCGGCACGTCCTTCAGCAAGTGGAAGGGCACATCGAGATGATGGTTGATGACGGCCTCCTTGCCGATCCAATTCAGCGTCGGCATGCGTTCAGTTCCAATCCTCCGCAGTTGGGTTTCCGGCGCAGTCAAAACGCATCCCTACGGCGGAGCCGTCAGAGTTGGGGGGATTGCGGAATGCAGGGTTAGTCATGGGTGATGACTAAACCTGCCCCATAGGTTCTCACAACTGTGAAATGCCACGATTGAGCGGTTGGCACTTCTATGAGGCCCGTCGTGCCCAAACACCGAGCCATCATCCTGAGCGAAAAGCTGTGCGCCCATCTCGCACAGATCGCTCGTGAATGCCGCGAGGAGGAGGGGCTGTCCCAGAACAAGGAGGCCGAGGCTGGATCACTGAGCTGTCAGATGATCGGCTACGTCGAGAAGCAGATGCGCACGCCCTCCATCGACGTGTACTTCCGCATGGCTCATGGTATGGGCCGCAAGCTCTCCGACATGGTAGCCGAGGCGGAAAAGCGAGCTGGCATCAAATGAAGCCCGACTCAGCGTGGGCGAAGCGAAAAAACTCAAAAGGCTCCTTCAACCGTCGCGATGCGTCGGCGTCGGTTTGCCGGGGCGGAAGTGCTCTTCGTGATCGAGCGTGGCCTTGAGGCCAAAGAATTGCGCGGCGGTGGCTTCGACGCCTGCTTTCACCGCTTCCATGAGCGACGCCGGATCAGCCTCGGCACGCAGATTGATGATGAGCTGGCCGCCGGTGCTCGGTTCGTCGAGTTCCATGCCGAGTTCGGCCACGTAATCGCTGCGCACGAGATTGATGCTCGCCAGCTCGCCCGCGATGCCGTCGTCAGGGCTGAAGGTCATCTTGAAATGGGCGATCTCGACGCCTGCGAGCTGCAAGCGACCCTGCACGTGCGTGGCGAGCTTTTTGAGGAAGTCGTTCGCTTCGAACTCATCGTCCGACTTCAGCGTGACGGTGGCATTGAGCCAGCCGAGCAGCGCCTCGCCATCGGCATAGACCTCGTAATCGACGGTCATGGGATTGCGCCGCGCCTGCTCATCGGTCATGAGACTGGCGAAAAGCTCGTCGAGACCGGTTTCTTGCCGTGGCGAGGCCGTGACGACCTTCGCGAGCGGAAACTCCTTCGCCAAAACGGCTCGCAGTTCCTCGCGCTGGGTGTCGTCGATGAGATCGCTTTTGCTGATGACGATGATGTCGGCCTCTTCGAGCTGCTTTTTGAAGATGTAGGCCACTTTGGAGGAAAACGTGCCGCCGTCATCGAGTCCGAACACACGGCGGGCGCGGATCGGGTCCACCAGCACGCTGAGCGGCGCGATGGTGAAGGCATCGCCATACATGCGGCGCAGCGGATACGTCACCGTCGCCACGAGATCGGTGCAGCTCCCCACCGGCTCGGCGATGAAGACATCGGGCTTGGAGTCGTTCGTGAGCTTGCTGGCAGCGTCCACCAGCGTGTTGAAGCGGCAGCAGAAGCAACCACCCGCGATCTCCTCCGTCGCATAGCCCTGGCCGCGCAGCAGCTTCGTGTCCACGAGGCCACCGGCCTGGTCATTCGTGATGAGGCCGACTTTGAGCCCCTGATCGCTCAAATGCCGCGCCAGCCGACCGACAGTGGTGGTTTTGCCGGCTCCGAGGAAGCCGCCGATCATGATGTAGCGTGCGCGTTGAGACATTCGTTTTGGTATTTGCCAGATGTGGCAAATAAACAAGCGCCAATTGCCTTTCTTGCGCAAAAATCCTCCGCGCTGTATTCCCTCCACATGCCCGGACGCAAATCATTCGACTGCCTCAGCGCCATGCGTGCGCTGGGCGAGCCGACGCGTCTGCGCCTCGTGCGCCAGCTCATCGCCGGTGCGAAGCCCGTCACCGAGCTGTGTGAAACCCTCCACGTCACGCCCTACAACGTCTCCAAGCACCTCCGCGTCCTCAAAGAAGCCGGCCTGCTCGAAGTCGAGAAACAAGGCCAGCAGCGCATCTACGCCCTCGCCGTCGCCTTCCGCGAAAAGCTCTCCAACAACGCCAAAACCCTCGATCTCGGCTGCTGCCAGTTTCATTTCGACAAGCTGCCGGAGTGATGGGCTGCCGCGTCAAGGAGACTGCACCGTCAAGTTGGGGTCAAGATGGTCAAGAGTCGTGCGTTAAGATATGCCGCACCTTCTTGACCCCTTGACCCCTTGACCCCTTGACCCCTTGACCCCTTGACCCCTTGACCCCTTGAC
>JBIKYB010000537.1:0-2848 GCA_044355475.1 Prosthecobacter sp. | reverse complement strand
CGATCTTCTGGATGCGCATGGCCTTGGCGGCGCGTTCGGCAGCGCCTTTGACCTCGGCATCGGGATCATCGAGCGCGGCGAGCACTTTGGCGGCGCTGGGCATGTGCTTGGAGGTGCTGATGGCGTCGATGATGAGCTTGCGGTGCTTCGGATCGGCCCAGCCTTTGTCGAGCGCCTTCTGCGTAAGCTGGATGGACTCGGGGCTGCCGGTTTTGCGGTTCGCGAGGTTCAGCAACGCGGCATTGGCATACATCGACACCGGCCACTCGGCCTTCTCGGCGATCTGCTCGACGAGCTGGTGGTGGTTTTCGAGCTTCGGGGCGTTCAAGAAGGCGGCCAAAGCGGCATCGTAGTCTTTCCAGGAGTCCGGGAGCTTCTTGAGAGGCTCCAGGGCGGCTAGCGTGGCGGAGACGCCTTCGGCGCTATCGGTTTTCGCGAGGGCGGTGATGGCTTGGGAAAGGAAAGTAGTGGTGGGCTTTAGCCCGTCACCGGTTGGCGGAGTCTGTGCGGGCTGAAGCCCAGCACTACTTTTCAGAGCCCCGACGAGCAGCGGCACGGCCTCCGCGGGGATCTCCTCCGCGCCAGCAAGCTGCGCGGCCAGCTCCGGCAGCACCTTCGGGTCCTTCTTCGCGAGTTCGAGGATGCGCTGCTGCGCCTCGTTGAACTGGATGCGGTTGCGGTTCAGCTCCTTCACCAAAAACGCGGCTTCCTCCAGCGTGGCCTTCGCCAGCGCATCCTTCAGCGCCACGGCGATCTTCGGCGTCTCGCTCCAAGCCTCCGGCTGGTAATACGGCCCCCGCGTGTCCGGCCGCGTGCCCCACGAATCGCCCTTCCACTCGCCTTCCTTGAAATGCAGCCGGCACAGCGCGGCGAGGATGCCCTGGCGCAAAGCTGGATCGGTGGCTTTGCCGAGACGCTCGATGAGGCCGGTGACGACTTCGGCGGTGTGAAAGACTCGAAGGCACCTCAAGCTAAGGTCTTGAAGGTATGGATGCTTGGTTTCGTCGAGTTGCTTGAACCATTCACCGGACGTTTCAGCCCCCATCCGCCGCGATGCCTCGACCAGAATAGGTCTGAGGACTTCTGATTCCGTCATCACATCGGGAGATGAGAACATGACCAATCTTCGAGCATTCTTGGTGGCCACAGACTGTTCGATCCAGGCCAAACGCATGATGGAAGCGTCCTCAGGATCACGTCCGACGAATCGCGGTTTGGTGGTGATATAGAATGGTTTGCCTGGTGAGCCGTTCTTGGGCTGATCCACTTGGACGTGCCTCATATGGCGGCTGACGTTCCACTGAAGTTTTTGGCCTTCATAACTGAAGTTTTGCGCAGATTCGAGCACCCCACTTGCTTGCGGATGATTCACAAAGACGCCCACTGCGGCGACTAGAGTCTCAAGCCTCAGTTCGCTTTGGGTATCGTTGGTTTCGCTGAGCAAGACATCGTGAACCTTTCCCCAATCACGCCTCACCAACTCCCTCTGCGCCTCCATCCTCCGGCGATTGCTCGCGGACTCTAGCACCTTCACCAGCTCCTCATCCTTCGCCTTCGCGAAATCCGGCAGCGGCTCGGCTTTGAAGCCCTTGGGCTTCACCTGCACGATGTAACCGACATCGGGACCCGCCCAATCAAACGTCGCTCCTTTCCAACTGGCGCAATAGACGCGGCTCAGGCCATCGACATCGGCGTCGGTGGGGCGGGTCATTTTGATGAAGGGCTCGGGCTTGCGGGTTTCTTCGAAGGTCGCGCCTTTGGGCTTCACCTGATGATGCCAGAGGGCACCGCTGCCCCAGTCGCAGGTGAAGGGGGCGTTGTTCCAGGTGCCGAAGCCGGGTTCATCGATGTAAACCGCGCCGCAGCCGCTGCCGCCGCCGTAATCGGCGAGGGGCTGGATGCACTCGTCGTTGAAGTTTTTGTAGAGACGCGGATAGCCGTGGTCATCGAGGCCGGTGAAGTGGTGGAAGCGCACGTTCCAACCGCCGCCGTCGTTCGTGTTGTCGCGGGCGAAGATGTCCATCAGCGGACTGATCGCGACTTCCAAGATGTTGCGCGTGCCGGTGGAGTAGATTTCGAGGCCGGTGCCGTCGGGACGCAAGCGAATGACGCCGCCGCCGCGATGCTGAAGTGTTTTGCCATCGGTGCCGGTGGCCTTCAGGAAACCGAAGTCGCCGCCCGCAATGTAAAGCCAGCCGTCGATGCCGAGGCTGAGGCCGTTCGTGGTGTGATCGGCGGGGCGGTCTTTGAAATCGAAAGCGATGCCATTGACGAGGATGTTCTGTTTTTCGGCAACGCCATCGTGATCGGCATCAATGAACTCGCTGAGGTGCGGCGGATGCACGAGGTAAAGGCGATCGTGGTCCCAAACGAGGCCGCGCGGGCTATCCACCTCGCAGAAAACCTTCGTTTCATCGGCACGGCCATCGCCATCGAGATCGCGCAGGCGGATGATGCGGCCACGCTTGGGTTTGCGACCGAGGGAGCCATTGCCATCGGAGGAGACGTAAAGCGTGCCATCCGGCTCGGCGGCGACGAAGACGGGGTAGTTCGCTGCGGCGCTATTCGCGAAAAGCGTGACCTCAAAGCCCTCAGCGACCTTCACGTCCTTCAAAATGGCCGCTTCCTCCTCCGGCGTGAGTTTGACGATCTTCGGCGCGACGTTGCCGCTGTCTTTGTGGGGATCGGTGGCCTTGATGTAGGCTTTCTTTTGCTCGTCATTGAGCTTCGGCGCGATGGCCTTGATGCCTTCGCCCGTGAGCTGCACTTCGCGGATGCTGACCCAACCGCCTTGGCTAGTGCCGGTGCACGTGATCTTGACGAAGCGGGTGTCGATGGGCTTGGAGAA
>JBIKYB010000535.1:0-2854 GCA_044355475.1 Prosthecobacter sp. | reverse complement strand
TTTCCATCTCCACCTGGATCAGAGAAAAGATGCTAGGCATTTAATTGTTCAGAGGAATGCCTCTCCTTCTCATGACCTGATTGCACCGTGAAAGGAAGCCGCGTGACAATCACCCAATTCCACGCCTCGGTTGCAGGACCGGCTCTTGCCCAGGGTGCTATCACCCGTCCATGCGCCGGACTTCCAGCTCGACCTGGAGGGCGGAGGTGGCTCCGTGTGGGCCGTCGAAGTGGCCGGTGATGGGGGCGGCGTCGTGGTAGTCACGACCAGTGGCGATTTTGATGTGGCGTTCGTCGGCGACGACGTTGTTGGTGGGGTCGAGGCCGAACCAGCCTTTGCCGGGGATGTGGACCTCACACCAGGCGTGGGAGGCTTGGGCACCACGCAGTTGGGACTGCGGACCGTTGTAGAGATAGCCGCTCACATAACGCGCTGGGATGCCGAGGGAGCGGCAGATGCCGATCATGAGATGCGCGAAGTCCTGGCAGACGCCTCGTTTCGTGGCCAGAACCTCGTTCATGTGGGTGGAGACGTTGGTGCTGTTCGGCGCGTAGGTCCACTCTCGGAAAATGTGGGTCATCACAGCTTCGGCGACCTCGAAGACATCGTCGCGCCCGTCACGGATGTCGATGCCTAGCCGCCAGACCTCGGGGCTGACGTCCACATATTTGCTGCCGCCGAGGAAGGGCTGCACCATGTCGTCGAGGTCGGTTTTGAGTGTTTCAAAGCGGTCGCCGAGCGGTTTGCCCTCCTGGTAGGGGCTGGTGGTGTTGATGGTCGATTGTGACTCGATGGTGAGGCTCGTGTGCGCTTCTGGCACTTCGAAGAAATGCACGTAGTTGAACCAATTGTCCCGGAAGTGCTGAAGCCGCGCGGGCGGATGAATTTTCAGGAGGAAAAACTCCAGGCGCGATTTGTCATCGGTAGCGGGGCGTAGGCGCAGCTCGTTGTAGCTGTCACGCACGGGCGCACGGTAGAGGTATCGCGTGCGATGGAAGACTCGGAAGCGCATGGCGGGCGGCGGTGGTCGGAAGGATCACTGCTGCTGCTGTTGCTGGATTTGCATGTTGTCGTCCACCGCCTTGTGCCACGCGCCCACGGAGAGCGCCGGGGAGGAGGTGTCCTCGATCTCCGCAGTGGTGTCTGCGTAGTTCACAAAAGTCTGGAAGAACGAGGCACCGATGTCATTGAGCTTGGACTGCAGCCGGTCGATGAACTCATGCAGGCCTTCTTTGAGTACTTCCTCCATCGTGATGTAGGCGATGTCGGCGCGCAGGCGGCCCAGCAGGCGTACGGGTGCCTTCATGTCCTCAAGACGACCGCTGCCGCAGAGGGAGATGAGGGCGGTGTGCATGGCCTCAATGCACCAGGCGAAGGAACGAGGGAAGGTGTCGTTGAGCAGGAGATACTCGACGATGTCCACGGGGTTGAGCTTGTTGCTGCTGTAGGCCTGGAAGGCATGCCAAGCGGAGCTGGAGCGCAGCAGCGCTGCCCAGCGCAGCGGACGCGCCATCGGATTGGGCGGCATGTCGAGTGAAATGGCGGAGCAGGTGTCGATGAGGCGCGTGGTCTTGTCCGCTCGTTCCAGACAGAGGCCCAAGCGCAAGAAATGCCAGCTCTCATCACGCGGGGTGGTGGAGGAGGCGATGCCCTGGAACTGATAGGAGGCGACGAGCACCCTTTCATAGAACGAGGCGCGCTGGCTTTGATGCAACGCGGCGGCCTCGGGAGACTCCAGGAAGAGGCGCAGGCCGTTGATGCACTCCCACAGCTCGTCGGAGATCTGATCGCGCACGGTGCGGGCGTTTTCACGCGCGGCGCGGACGCAGTTGAGGATGGAGTTGGGGTTGTCGGCGCGGAGTGCGAGGAAGTCGGCCACCAGCTCACCTTCGATGGTGGAGTAGGTTTTGTCGTAGCGCTCCTCGTCGCCTGTGGTCATCAGAATCGGGCCCCAGAACTGCGATTCGTCTGCGGCTTCCTCACCAGCGTCCAGCAAGAGATCCTGGGTGGAGAGCAGCAGGCGGGAGAGGTTTTCGGCGCGCTCCATGTAGCGCGCCATCCAATAAATGCTGTCGGCGACGCGGCTTAGCATGAAAAGAAGGCTGTGATGGTTGAGGGGGCGGGCAAATGACGAATGGCGAATGACGAATGACGAAATAATGACGAAGCTCGAATGTTGAATCGAGGGCTTCGGGAGTCAGGGGACTTGCAAGAGGTCATTCGGGCTTCGGGTTTCATTCGTCATTCTGGTTTCGTCATTCCCTGCTTCGCAGGGTCATTCCTGGTCGTCCCAAAGCACCCAAGTGTCTTTGCTACCACCACCCTGGCTAGAATTGACGACGAGGGAGCCTTTTTTGAGTGCCACACGGGTCAGGCCGCCGGGGACGACATGAATGCGGTCGCCATAGAGCACATAGGGCCGCAGGTCGATGTGGCGGCCTTCAAAGTGATCTCCCTGAAACACGGGATGGCGCGAGAGCTGCAGCACCGGCTGCGCGATGTAGTTGCGTGGATTAGCGCGAATGCGCTCGGCGAATTTTTCCTGCTCCTCTTTGGTGGAATGTGGCCCCATGAGCATGCCGTAACCGCCGGACTCGTTCACGGCTTTCACGACGAGGTTCGGCAGGTTGGCGAGGATGTACTCGCACTCCTTGGGATCGACACCGAGGTAGGTGGGCACGTTTGGCAGGATGGGGTCTTGATCGAGGTAGTATTTGATCATCTTCGGTACCAAGGCATAGACGGCCTTGTCATCCGCCACGCCGGTGCCGATGGAGTTTGCCAGCGCTACATGGCCACTCTGGTAGGCTTTCACGAGGCCGGGGACGCCGAGCAGCGAGTCTTTGCGGAACAC
>JBIKYB010000536.1:0-2854 GCA_044355475.1 Prosthecobacter sp. | reverse complement strand
CTTCACACCGGCTCGGGCGAGCAGCACGGCGAGCACGGTGCTGTCCACGCCGCCGGAGACGCCGCAGATGACTTCGCGGCTGCCGACTTCGGTTTTGATGCGCTCAATCATCTGCGCCTTGAACTCCTGGATGTCGAATTTGGCGAGCTGGGCACCGCTTTTGGTGAGGAAGTTCTTGAGGATGGCGGTGCCTTCGTGGGAATGCGTGACCTCCGGATGAAACTGGATGCCCCAGCAGCGGTCGGACCATTTCAGCGCCACGGGGACGGCGTCTTCGTTGGTGGCGATGACTTTCGTCGTGTCGGCGAGGTTCGCACAGGTGTCGCTGTGGCTCATCCAGACCTGGGATTCGTGCGAGATGCCGTCAAAGAGGTCCGTGTGATCGGTGACGACGAGTTTGGCGGGGCCATACTCGCGGGTGACGCCGGGTTTCACCGTGCCGCCGTGCTTGATGTTGAGGAGCTGCATGCCGTAGCACACGCCGAGCACGGGGACGCCGAAGGACATGAGTTTGGCGTAATCGACATCGGGCGCGTCTTTGTCCGAGGTGCTGCGCGGGCCGCCGGAAAGGATGATGGCACCGGGATTGGTGAGCTTGGCCAGCTCCGCAGGCGGATAGAGGTGCGAGACGAAGCCCAGCTCGCGGACGCGGCGGACGATGAGCTGGGAATACTGGGAGCCGTAATCGAGGACGGCGACTTCTTGGGCGGTCATGAGGGGGAAATGACGAATACTGAATGACAAATGACGAAGCCGATCAATGCGGCTCGTAGTTCACCGGTTCTTCGGTGATGACGACATCGTGCGGGTGGCTTTCTTTGAGGCCACCGGCGGTGATGCGAACGAAGCGGGCTTTGGCGCGGAGTTCATCGAGGGTATTAGCACCCACATAGCCCATGCCGCTGCGCAGGCCGCCGATGAGCTGGAAGACCACTTCAGCGAGCGGGCCCTTGTAGGGCACGCGAGCCTCGACGCCTTCGGGGACGAGCTTGCCGGAGGAGTTCTGGCCGTAGCGATCGCCCGCGCCTTTGCGCATGGCTTTGAGGCTTCCCATGCCGCGATATTCTTTGAAGGTGCGTCCCTGCCATTTGACCATGTTGCCGGGGCTTTCAGAGGTGCCGGCGAGCAAGGAGCCTAGCATGACGAGATCGGCACCACCAGCGAGGGCTTTAACGATGTCGCCGGAGTACCGAATGCCGCCATCGGCGATGACGGTGACGCCTGCGGACCTGCAAACCTCCGCGACTTCCTGCACGGCGCTAAACTGGGCCATGCCGACGCCGGAAATGATGCGCGTGGTGCAGATGGAACCGGGGCCGACGCCGACCTTGATGGCGGAGACGCCCGCTTTGATGAGATCCTGCGCACCATCGGCGGTGACGACGTTGCCAGCGACGATGGGGACGTTGGCACCGAGATTTTCGCGGAGTCTGGCGATGACTTGCATCACGCGAGAGGTGTGGCCGGTGGCGGCGTCGATGAAGATGGCATCCGCACCGGCGGCGAGCAGAGCTTTGCCACGATCCACGCAGTCGTCGCCGACACCGACGGCCGCGCCGACGCGGAGCTGGCCGTTGGCGTCTTTGGCGGCATGGGTGAACATCTGGCGCTTCACGACATCCTGCTTGGTGATAAGGCCAGCGAGCTTGCCTGAGGCATCCACGAGCGGGAGTTTTTCGATGCGATGGGTGTAGAGGATTTTGAGCGCGTCCTCGTAACTGGTCTGGGGCGTGCCGGTGGCCAGACGCGCACGCGGTGTCATGATGGCAGACACGGGCGTGGACCCATCGTCGATGTACCACATGTCACGGCTGGTGACCATGCCGACGAGGATGCCGCTGGCGTCGATGACAGGGAAACCGCTGACGCCTTTTTCATGCATGAGGCGCTGGAGTTCGCCGAGGCGCGTCTCCGGCGTCACGCAGTGCGGATTCTGAATGACGGTGTTCTCCGAGCGCTTCACACGGGCCACCTGCTCGGCCTGGGTGTCGATGGGAATGTTTCGATGAATCACACCGAGGCCGCCCTCACGCGCAAGGGCGATGGCCAGCTCGGCCTCCGTCACGGTGTCCATGGCGGACGAAAGGATCGGCACATTGAGGCCGATGGAGGCGAGTTTGGTGGAGACATTGACATCTCCAGGCAGCACAGCGCTGTGCGCCGGCAGAAGAAGGACGTCGTCGAAACTTAAAGCGAGAGAAGGCAGATCACCCATGCGCCATTCAAGCGGCGATCAGACGACTGTCATGCGGAAAGTTGGCGGATGTGCGCCGCCTTTCAAAATCGATGAGCGCAGGATCAGAATCCGGGCTTGTAGCTGCGGGCCTTGCCAGTGAACGGGTCGATCTGAATGGTGTAGAAATTTTTGGGGAGATTCTCGGCGGTAATCTGCACACCACTGTCGTACGTGATGGTAAAAAAGCTTTCAGGGAGAGTCTGGAACGTCAGGACGGCCAGCCCGTCGGTCGTGGTGCCCACTTTGCGACACGAACCGTCAGGCATGAACCGGATGGCATTGTAGGTGGCCTCACTGACGCCGGAGTATCCCGGAACGACACCGCCGTCCTTGGTGTCTGTAATTCCTTCACCCGAAAGCGCCGGGGAAAGCGCCTCATCAGATGCAACCACGATCCCGTCGGACAGCTTGATCAAGTTGCCTGCAGGCACGATGGACTCAACTGGTTGAGCGGCAGCACCAGTGCCCTCGTTGACAATCACCACCTTGAAAAGTTGATAGGATCTGAAGAGCGAAAGGTCACCGAAATCTCCGCTGTAGCTGAAGAAACGCAGTTCGACCGGGACATTTTGTGCATAAGCTATCTGCTGTGCCTCAGAAATGGCCCCCATGAGCCCA
>JBIKYB010000172.1:0-10509 GCA_044355475.1 Prosthecobacter sp. | reverse complement strand
CTACGCCGTGCGCATCGGCTGTCACAGCGACACGCTTTACCATCTCGACAAATGGCAGCGTGCCCCGGACATCACGCGCAGCGATACACTGGGAGCTCCAATCACGAAAACAGCCAGCGCCTTCGGCGGATTGATCTACATCGAAGTTCCGGGGCGAGCGAAGGACGACGAGCCGGTCACGGTTGCGATCCAGAATGCCATCGCCGCGCCGCTGTTTGTGCTGGGTCAGGATGATGATGCAAAATGGAAGGAAATCCGCCAGCGACCCGCGCCATGGGCCGAGATGGCGTGTGACAAGCTTATCATCAGCTTTCCCTCCGAGGTGGGCCGTCTTGTGAACAATCCGACCGAACTCATGACCTTCTGGAAAAAGGTTGTCGAGGCTCAGGACGACGTGAGCAACCAAGCAGCCGAGCGCACACGGCCTGAACGCATCGTCGCCGATGTGCAGATCAGCGCTGGCTACATGCACAGCGGCTATCCCATCATGATTCCCACCAGCGCCGCGCCGGAGATGGTGACGTTTGGCAAATTGAAGTTCCCTGGCTGGGGCTTCTACCACGAAATCGGCCACAACCACCAGCGCGGCGATTTCACCTTCGACGGCACAGGCGAGGTGACGAACAACGTCATCGGCATGTACTGCTACCACGAGGTCTTGAAGAAAGACTGGCTCATCGGCCATCCCGCGATCACCGAAGAGGAGCGCAAGGCGAACGTGCAGAAGATCAAGAAGTCCGCCAACAAGTGGCAGGACTGGAAAAGCAGCCCCTTCCTGGCCCTCACGACCTACATCCAGCTCATCCATGAATTCGGCTGGGAAAGCTGGCGCAAGTATCTCCACAGCTTCGCTGGCAACGAGTTCGAAGCCTCCCCGAAAGGCGATGACGAACGCCGCGATCAGTTCCTCGTGCGCTACTCGAAGATCACGGGCAAAAACCTCGGTCCGTTCTTCGAGTTCTGGGGCATCCCGGTCAGCTCATCCGCGAAAGCGGAGGTGGGCAAACTGGAGGCGTGGATGCCGAAGGGAATGTGAGCAAGCTCACGTCCTTCACCAATCTCCGGTGATCCATCATTTCTTGCTCCGACGGAGCAGGATTTGATTTGATATGCCGGCCGGACAGCGCGCCCAGCGCCCGTCAAATTCGGGAAGCATGATCAGACCTGGACGAGCGTGCGTGGCGATCGAGGGCGCGGCAAAAGGGGCGGTGATAGTATTGTTCGGTGTACCAGGCGTCGGCTTTTGGCTCCAGCCCCAACTTTCACCGTCTGGCGCGAGAATGATCGAGGTATCCTCGGGAAAACGTAGCCAGTTTTGCTCAAAGCGCTGGCAAACGATGCCTTGGGGATCATACCATTCGAGGCGACCGGAAGTGGCCTCCAAGCTGAAGTCGATGCGAATCAGTCCTGGCATCTGCGGAAGGCGCGAGCTGCAAGCGATGACACGGTACTCGCCGGGCTGGAGTATGACCGATGTTAACTCGGGCTCTGAGGCTCTGCCAATCCATGCCTGTGACATGTATACGCCCCGCTCTTGTCCGCCGAAATAGTGACGCAAATGCCAGCCGGTGAGGTCGCAAGGCTGGCTGGAGGGGTTGTGAATCTCAATCCAGTCGGGGCTGACACCTTCTTTGCTGTGAAAGCTGTTTTTGTTCTTTGCCTGAATTTCGGTGATGATGGGAGGTGGCATCGAGCGTGACGGCATCATTGCCCGAAAAGTCATCGGACTGCCGCTGAACCACTCGAAACGAACAGGGGCGCTGTTTGCCACGGTCCTGGCCCCGAGCCACAGTGGGCGGACCATGTGATTCTCCCGCAGTAGCTTTGTGACATGCTTCTGCTCGGCCTCAGAATGAATTTCCCCAGCCTCCCAGCCCGGAAAGTGGGAGACTAGGCCCAGAAGGTTGCTCCAGCGGGTGTCTTGCTGGATTACTGCCCATTTTTCATCCAGCTTGACGAGCGCGGGTTCCGCTAGGGATTCTGGCGCGTCAAATGCGGCCAAGGCAGACACTCCGTTTGAGAGTTTGAACTCGCGGCTGAGCTCGCCGAGCAGATAGATGAAACCCATGCCGACGATGACGCAGGTCATCATGGAGACCATCGGGCGGCTGATGATGGCACGCTGCACCAGTGGCGTGCCGAGACGCAGCATGGTTTTGGCGATGGCTGTGCGCATCTCAGCAGCGCTTTGATAGCGCTCCTCGGGGTTTTCCCGCAAGGCGCAGAGTACGATCTTGTCCACTTTGGACGAGGTGCCAGCTTTCTTCGAGGGCAGGTCAAACACGCCAGCCGGCAACTGGCCGGTCAGCATTTCATAAAGAGTGACGCCGAGGCTGAAAATATCTGCGCGATGATCGACGATGCCCTCGGCACGCCGCTGTTCAGGCGCGGCATAGCCGACAGTGCCGATAAACTTGCGGGTGGTGGTCATGCTGCCGAGCCGTCGGAGATCGCGGGACAGGCCAAAGTCCGCCACACGCACTAGGCCGCGCTCGTCGATGAGAATGTTTCCCGGCTTGATGTCCAGATGCACGACGCCGCGCGCATGGGCATAGTCCAGGGCCTCGCAGACCTGAGCGGTGATCTCCAGGGCACGGGTGACGGACGGGCGGCGCTTACGCAGCATCTCCAGCAGGGTGGCTCCCTCCACAAACTCCATCACGAGATACAAATGCCCTGCCGTAGTGCGCCCGGAGCCGTAAACGGTGACGATGTGCGGATGCTGGAGCTGGCCGAGCATCTGGCCCTCACGCTCGAAGAGCCGAACGAAATTTTCCTCCGTGCTCAGCTCGGCGGGCAGCACTTTGATGGCGACACGGCGCGAGAGGGATTTCTGGGTGGCAGCATAGACCGCGCCCATGCCGCCACGGTCAATGAAGGCAAAATCCACATACTCCTCCTTCATCAGCGCCTCCAGTTCAGCGGCCACGGGCGGCTGCCAGTCCAGGTTGTCATCGGTCAGCACCGCGTTGATCAGCCCCATGGGGTTCAAGCCCGCCAAAGCTGCGCGAGAAGTCTCACTCTGCGCCAGATTGCGGGGCTTGAAATCAGGTTGAGTCATGCAGTCAGGTGGGAGGTGAAAAAATATCGTTTAATAGCCGAGTACAGGGCGTATGTGACTCACATTGAGATGTCTTTTGCAAATGCCGCAGTTCAATTTGCATCTCAGGAAGACATCCTCTTTATGAAATGTCACTCATGCGAACCGAACATGGAGCTTTCCCGAACACACGCTGGAGCGTGGTGGTGTCTTTGCGTCAAGGCGGCGATCTGAAAGAAAGCCGACTGGCCTTGGACGAGTTGTGCAAAATTTACTGGCGTCCCATCTATTCTTACGCCCGCCATCAGGGGCTGGCCCCGGCGGATGCCGAGGACGTGACGCAGAGTTTTTTCGCCTTCATTTTGGACAAGGACTTGTTTGCGGCGGCGGATGAAAACCTGGGCAGGCTGCGCAATTACCTGCTCACCGCCTTCAGTCGGCACATCCGGCACTGGCACCGGCAGGCGAATGCCCTGAAGCGCGGTGGAGGGCGTGAGATTTTGTCCATTGAGGCCTCGCAGGCCGAGGATGAGATCACGATTGATCCCGCTGATCACCGCACGCCGGAATCGGCCTTTCAGCGGCAGTGCGCCCTGCAAATCATTGAGGCGGCCGTCCTCAAGTTGCAGCAGGAGCACGAGGAGGCGGGCAAAGCGGAGCAGTTTCGTCTGCTGCGGGCGCGTCTGGACCCCACCTGCGCCGCTTCCGGCAGTGATGCGGAGCTGGCGGCCCGTCTTGGCATGAGTCATGACGCGGTGCGGCAGGTGATTTCGCGTCAGAGAAAGCGCTTTCGTGAAATCATGCGGAACATCGTGGCCGGCACGCTGCGTGATCCTACCGAGGAGTCGCTGAACGAGGAGCTTTCGGCGCTTCGTGACGCGCTGATGGGCTGAGTGGAGCGGGGGAGGGAAGTGGACTGGAAAAAAATGTGTCACAGGCAGGCGGGGACGGACTAACCCAAGGCAGCACTCGGCACTTACGGGTGCCTTCATCATCGAAAATCAAAATCAAACAGAACCACCTCGCCTCCTATGAGTTCCATCGCCATCAGCACCCTCGGTGTTAACATCCTGCGCTTCAGCATGCCTCTGGCCGCCGCTTCCGGCGATCTGACGGAAAAATTCAGCGGTATCATCAACATCATCAACATGGTCGGTCTCGTGCTGGCCTTTGGCGGCCTCCTTTTCGCCGCAGTCATGTTCATGATGGGGCAGACAGAACGTGTGCTCTACGGACTGGTCGGCGCCGGCATTGGCGGCCTGTCCTTCATCATCATCAAAGTCATGTTCTCCACCGCTGGCGGCTCGGCGGATGTGGATGCGCTGGAAATGGGCAACTGACCCCCGGCTCGATCTGAATCAACGCAGTTTGGCGGCCTCCTGGCATCATGTCAGGCCGGAGGCCGCATGCTGTGACCTCATACGATCATGGAACAACAAGGCGTCCGCCTCCACGAAACCAACGAAGGCCGCGAAACCCAGCAGGGCATCGCTGGCTTTGAAGGTGCCAACGCCTTTTTCTTCATGTTTGCCATCGGCCTTGGCATGCTGCTGTTCCGCAAGATGTCCGAAGGGGCGAACCCGAACATGCTGCTGGCCGCAGGAGTGGCCGGAACTCCGATGTTGGTGGTCATGGCTTATGTGTTTGGCCTGAAGCAGGGGAAACCGCCCTCATATGATATCGAGTTGGGCGAATGGCTGATCATCAAGCTCACTCAAACCCCTTATTTTTCACCACGTCAGGTCGAGCCGCTCGCGCTGCCCTGGGTGGATGACTCGATGAGCAAAGAAACCACCGCTGAAGCGAAGAAAAAAGAAAGCTGAGGCATGGCCAAATTCGTCAACACCTATCTCGATGAGGACTTGATCGTTTACCGCGGCCTGCAGCGCGGCGGAGCGATCGGGAAAGGCTATAATATCGAGATGCCAGACACCGAGAACACGGACCCGTCTTGGCTGATGTCCTTGGAGGATAATCTCCGGGTGCTGTTGCGCATGGTACGCCCAGAAGTGCGGCTGCAAGTGTCCTGGAGCGTGGATAGCGACTACCGCAAGGAACTGGAGCGCTACAAACAGAAGACTGAGGAGCTGCCCCAGGATCGCTGGTCCACCCGCCAGCGGGAAGAGCGCTACAATCGTTACGACAAAAAGATTCGTGATCACCTGCTCCGCCGTGAGCATTTGCAGTTCTACTACACTTCGAAGATCCCGGGTAAGACCATGGGAGGCGGCAGGCAGTATTATGAAGAGCTTTTGCAGGCAGCCAAACGGGAACAGGGGGAGCTGGAGGAGGCGCTGCGTCAACAGCTCGGCGGTCTCGGCGGGCGCGTCGTCCCCATGACGAACGCAGAGCACTTCGAAGCCTTTTACCGTTACTTCAACCCCAGCGCTTTTGAAAACGAAGCGCTGAAACTCGAAGACATCTACGACCCCTCCAAGACGGTCTGCGACATGTGCTTTAACAGCGATGGGGCACCCTACCGCATGGGCACTTCCACTTTCAAGATGGATGGCTTTTACCAGGGCATCTGTGTGATGAAGACGCTGCCCAAGTTCACCTACATCGGCATGATGCGGCTGCTCACGCAGTTGGACATCCTGGATTACCAGGTGGTGGTGAACATTGAGGCCGGGGATGTCGAAAAAGACCGGCTCACGACGGAGGGCAAGGTGGCGCGGCTGGAACGTGGCAAGATCACGCCCTCCCTGGAGGCCACGTTGCTGAAGCTGCGCACCCGTATCCGCCGTCTGTCCACGAATGAGGTCGTGCCCTACCGCATGCACCTTCTGGTGCGTGTCTGGGACAGAAATCCTGACGTCTGTGCCAGCAAGCTCTCCGCCATCAAAAACTCCATTTTGAAACTGGGCGGTGCCCAGGCTTATGAGCCGACGCTGCCGACGAGCGTGCGGAACTACTGGCAGCTCTGCATGCCCGGCTGGAGCTGGGGAAACTACAACGATTTCAAACTCTATGTCGAGGATGTGAACCTAGCGGACCTGCTACCCATTTCCAGCACGCCCACCGGGGATTTGGATGAGGCGGAGGCCATTTACGACGGGCCGCGTGGCGCTCTGGTGGGCTGCACCACCTTCGTCGGCAAGGAAGGGGCCATGCGCCCCGAACACGGCATCATGTTTGGTGCCTCCGGGGCTGGCAAATCTGTCTTCACCATCGACTTGCTCACGCAAACCGCGCCCTACTACGATTTCACCGCCATCGTGGAGGAGGGGCTGTCGTACAATCTGTTCACGCGCTTGTACGGCTGCAAACCGATCATCGTGCGGCCGAACGGGAACCTCACCTTCAACTACTTCGACACGCGGGGCCTGCCGCTCAGTCCTGACCAACTGGGTGGTGCCACAGCCATCGCGCATCTCATGGCCGGACCGCCGCCGGACATCGACAAGGACCGAATCCGCCAGGCATTGCTCGCCAAGCAGATTGAGCGTCTTTATGTGGACCAGTTCGAGGCTTGGGCCGCCCGTCATGCTGACTTGAGGGCAGAGGCTGCGCGGCGGGTCGCCATCGCCGATGAATGGAGGAAGAAGCGCATGCCTGAAGGCACGGCGCTGGCCGATGCTTGGCTGGATTTCAGCGCCGAATTGATGGAAGGCGACCCCATGGCCAATGAATTCAACCGCATGGGCCTCGATCAAGCACTGCTGGAGGACTTCCTGAACAATCCAGGCAACCAGTGGGATCTCATGAGCCTGGGTTACACGCTGATGAAGCCGGAGGACATGCCCACGCACAGTCAGTTCGTGGAGCTGCTGAATCTCGAAAGCCGCCAGCGCCGCGCCCATGAGGATCTGGGCCTGCTGCGCATGTTGCTTGAGCCGTGGAGCCGTACCGGTCGCTATGGTGCCATCCTGGATGGCGTGAACAACGTCGATCTCAGTGGCAAAGTGGTCCACTTCGAACTGTCTTACATCCCTGAGTCCGCCAAGGAACTGCGCACCGTCGCGGCCTTCCTGATCACGAATGATCTGCGCAAGGAGATCATGAGCCGTCCGCGCTCCACCCGCAAACGTGTCATCCTTGAAGAACTCTCCGCCTTCCTGGCCATGCCGGACGGGGACCGCATCACGCGCGAGTATTACGAGCGTATGCGCAAATACTCGTGCTGGGTGTTCTCGATCATCCAGCAGTTCGGGCGCATCAAGGACCACCCGGTGCGCTCCTCGGTGGTGGGGAATTCACGCGTCATGTTCATGCTCAAACAGCCCGACCAGCGGGATGTGGAGAGCATGAGCGAGGGCTTCCGCATTCCTGCGATCACCAAGAAGCAGGTCACCAGCTTCCCTGACCCCTCGGAGATGAAAACGGACCCTTACGGTTCCTTTGTCTATTACCACGAGGCCACGGGACGCCCGCGCATCGCCATCGGTCGCCATCAAGCCTCGAAGGAGATGATCCTCGCCTCCGCCACCTCCGGTGAGGCCTTTGAGCGGCAGAACGAGCAGCTCAAGGAGTTCAATGATGACGCCTACAAGATGATTGTCAGTCAAGCCAAGTCGAAAAAATGAAAACGCACCTCCCGATCCTCCTCCTACTCGCGGGAATGTCCTCCGTTCTCGTCTCCTGCTCCAGTTCAGGCGGCGGGATGAACAAAGGCCTCCTCGGGGCCGCCAGCGGCGGTCTCATCGGCGCCCTCATCGGCGACAACCTGCTGAATAATAACAACAACACCAACAACGCGGCCGCCGCCGCAGGTGGCGCTGCTGCTGGAAACAACAATAACAACAGCTTTCTGGACGACAACTCTGGGCTGATTACCGGCGCGGTGGCCGGTTATGCCGCAGGCGCGATCAGTGATGGCTTTGCTAAGGCCGAGGTGCGGCAGAAATACCTCGACGGCTACAACAAGGGCCGCAGCGATGCCATCAAGGAGCTCTACTGGGTCAAACGTGACGCCGAACGCCCTAGCGATGATGCCGTCATTCAGCGGCGCTACTACGAAGTCCCGGTCCCTGAGCACGTCACCACCGACGGTGTGCTGGTGGAGCCCAAAAAAGTCGTGATCGAAGTTGTCGAGTAATCTCCCCCCAAGCCTAGCCATGAAAACAGCAGCATGCATTTTTGCGAGCGTCCTCATCAGCACGGCCGCATGGGCGCAGGAGACCATCATCACCTCCGCGCCGACCATTGAGGCGGTCATCAACAGCACCTCCTCAGATCTGAACGCGAAGCTGACCCAGCTCCTGGACCAGGCCACCCAGCAGAATACCAAGCTGCAGACTAACCTGGATCGCATGGGCGACCCTGCGGCCATCAACCTGCCCTCCATCCAGATCATCAAGGACGACATCCTCCAGTCTTCCACCATCCTGAAGACGCGTGATGAGCAACGCACCGCCATGTCCACCCTGACCGGGGCCGAAGTCTTCGATGACGATGCCTTCGGTGCGATGACGCCGATTGGTGCCACCGTCACTCTCAAGGACGGCACCACTGTGGACCGCGATCCGGAGAAATACCGCATGGATGCCGTGCTGAATGCGCAGGTGAAGGAGTTTCAGGAGGTGCGGCAGAAGGCGCTGGACCGCAAAGCTTTGCTCAACGAGGAAATTGGCCAAGTGCTGCAAGATCTGGAGGCCGCGCAGGATCTGGCCACGACTTTGAAGCTGCAGGCGATGCTGACCGCCCTGTATGCTCAGATGGACGAGTGCAACCAAGCCATCCTCGTCGCCAAAGCGGATGCGGAAATGGCGGAGAAAGAACTGGTCGGCCAGGCGCGCATCATGTCGAAGGCTAAAAGTGAGGAAAGCCAGCTCAACCGACCGCAGACCGCCAGCGGAGGCGTCGGCACGGGTGACGGCACCTTTCCGGGAGCGGGCAGCGCGCCACGCAGTCTGCCGTTTGGCCGCAAAGGCAGCGACAACAACCCTGGCTCCGGCAGCACGACCACGCCATGAGCAGCGTCTCCGCCCATCCCCCCCTGCCGTTCACCTGAACCATGACGACCCTCCTTGCAGCAGGCACCGTGGACCTGATTCAGTCAGGCGGAAATCCGTTGTTCTTCTTCTATGAAGATCTGGCGGATGTCTGCGCCCGCTGCAGTGACGTGCTGCAACTGGTCGCCTTTTTGCTCATGTTCACCGGCCTGCTGCTGCAGGTGTACAAAGGCATCATCGGTGGGGATCTCTCCGGCATGTTTCGTCACATTCTCGTGACCGGCATCGTCCTGGCCATCATGCCGTTCTATACCGAGGGGATGCTGACAGCACAGCAGGCGCTGGGGTCGGATTTGCTCACCTCGCTGGAGGTGGACCCGCTTTCCGTGCTCGAAAACTTCGGCACGAGCTTTGCCGATGCCCCCATGGATACGGACAGCGCACCGGACATCATTTTGGGCATTTTTGACCCGCTCGCCTGGGCGCAGTGGGCCATGCAGATCATTGGTTTGTATCTGATGGTCGGCGTTTCCATCGTCATGTATGTGCTGTTCTGGCTGGGCTTTCAGGTGCAGATCATCGCCATCTATCTCGGCAGTGCCGCTGCTCCCATCTTTTTGGGCATGATCGTCTTCGAGCAGACAAAGGACACGGCCATCAAGTACCACATCGGCCTGCTGAGCGTGTGCTTTTGGCCCCTGGGCTGGGGGCTAGGCATGCTGTTTGCAGAAGCGATGCTGACCAGCGGCATTCCGCAGGCGGCCGCAGTGGTGGCCTTCATCCTGGGGCCGATCATGCTGGAACCCACCACTTCCACTATCGTGACGATTGGAGCCACGATCATCATGCTGCTCATCATCATCGTCTGGCTGTTCGTCACGCTGTTTGCCGCACCGAAGATCGTCTCCAAAGCCATCACCACCGGTGCACAGATCGGCATGGGTCTGATCTCCGCAGGTGCCAGCACGGCGGCGGGCGTGGCTTCGGGCGGCATCCAGGCGGCCTCGGGCGCGGCCATGATGGTGGGCGGTGCGGCCTTGAGCGCCACTGGTGCCGGTGCGGCCGTCGGTGCTCCGATGATGGCCGCCGGTGCAGGCAGCATGGGCGGCGGCATCGGAAGTGCTACCAAGGCGGCTACGAGTTCAGGCAGTTAGTTCATCGCGAATTCCATGAAAGGCGTCACCGACATTTTTATCTCCAAGCAAAAGCTGGCCATCTTCTGGTTTCTGGTGGCGCTCGGCTGCATTGTCGGCACGGCTTGGCATTTGTATGGTGTCGCCATTGAGGGCCGCAGCCGCATGCTTTATGTGCCGATCGAGCTGGCCGACGTGTACATCGACAGCGAACTGACCTCGGAGGAGCTGGATGACATGGTGGATTTCCAGACGCGGCTGACACTGGAGACTTTTCTGAACCGCGGGCCCAAGGGGCCGGTCACGCCAGAGCGCCTGGGCTTCCTGTTCAGTCCGGGCGGCCTCGAGCAGGCGGTCGTTGACATCAAGGACAACGGCTACGAGTTCCGCACCCGGCAGATCCACCAAATGCTGGAGCTGGGGGAAGTGAGCGCCCTGCATT
>JBIKYB010000534.1:0-2867 GCA_044355475.1 Prosthecobacter sp. | reverse complement strand
CGCCGATCTCACTCTCGACTTTGGCTTCAGCGGCGGTGAAGTGCCTAGCCTCCTGAGCATTGGCAATCTCGTCTTCAATGACATCAACCTCAACGGCGTGGCCGATCTTGGCGAGGGCGTGCCCGGCGTCTGGATGCTGCTCTATACCGGCAATGCCTCCGCAGGATCCTCCAATGCCATCCGCAGCACCTACACCGACGCGAACGGACGCTACCTCTTTAACAACCTCAGTCCCGGCGTTTACACCGTCCACGTCGCTGCGGATAACTTCAAAGAGTCCATCAGGATCAACAACGGCCCCTTGGGAGCCGGACCGCTCTTCCGCTGCATCTCTCTGCGCGGTCATCAGACCGCCATGGCGGATGACAACATCGGCGAGGACGGCATCGACGTGCAGCGCCCTGAATTCGTCGGCATCACCGCTCCGCCAGTCACATTGGTCGCGGGTGCTGCGCCTTCAGGTGCGGATGAACTCGGCTTCCAGGGCACCAGCGACGACGCATACGACGGCAACGTCAATCTCTGCATCGACTTCGGCTTCGCCACCCGCCTCGGCTTCGGCAATCTCGTCTTCCGGGATGTGAACGCTGACGGCAAATTCCAGACGGGCATCGACACGGGCATTTCAGGCATCGCCGTCGAACTGGTGCATGTGACGGGCGTTGGTAGCCAAGAATCCATCGTTGGCTCCACACGCACGGATGCCAATGGAGCCTTCCTGCTTCACGGCCCACCGGTTTCCGCTCCGCAAGGCTACAGGCTGCGCATTCCCGCCGCCCAGTTCACTACCAGCGGCCCGCTGAGTTTCCTCGTGCCCACCACGTTGACCACCAGTGGCAGCGATGACAACACGAATCAAAATGCCCAGCCCACCGCACAGCCGGAAGTCACCGGCGTGACCACCGCAGTCTTCTCTCCTGTCTCCGGTGCTCTTCCCACCGACGCCGATGGGCGCGAGGCAGGCTTTGACAAGACCAGTGACAACGCTTTCGACTCCGACACCGACCTCACCCTCGACATCGGCCTCAAGCCGAAGGCCATCATGGTCGGCAACCTCGTTTTCCGGGACGTGAATGCCAACGGCATCTATGACGCCGGCATCGACCTCCCCATGCCGAACGTCACGGTGCGCTTGTTCCAGCAGACGCAGGCCGTGACAGACACTCCAGTTTCCGAGGCCGTCACCTCCGCCAACGGCACCTACATGCTCTACGCCACCTCACCAGCGGCCTACTACGTCCACATCCCGTCCTCCATGTTTGCCGCAGGTGCGCCGCTCAGCGGACTCACCTCCATCCTCGGACTTGGCAACATCTCGCTTAGCACCAACGCCAACACCGCCAAGGACGACCGCTACGATGAAAACGGCACGGACCCATCCGCTCCGCTGCTCACCGGCGTCTCCTCCGGCATCATCAACCTCGCCTACGGGGCCATGCCCGTGAATTCCAGCCCCACCGCCGCCACGGGTGAAAACGGCCACGAAGCCTTCATGGACGACGCGGCAGACTCCTCCGGCATCATGACCATTGACTTCGGATTCGCTGCGCCGCTCGGCGCACCGCTCGACCAGCGCATGACGCGTGATCTCTCCTCCGCCCCTGCGGAAGACAGCAGTGAAACCGCTACCTTCACCTCCTGGCAGGCGCGGAACAACCTCGCGGGCCTCAATAACCCTGCCGACGATCCTGACGCTGACGGCCACACCAACCTCCTCGAATACGCCCTCGGCACCTCGCCTGCCAGCGGTGCGCAGATTTCCCGCTTCCGCCTCGCCACCCACGACACCACAGGCGTCATCGACGCTCTCATCACCCGCCCGGTCGGCGAGCATCGCGATCTGCGCTACATCCTCGAATCCAGCGCTGATCTTCAAACCTGGACGGCTCTCTCCATCACTCCAACCACCACCATCGGCGCAGATCAGACCGAAACGCTGCGCTTTGCCGATCTCGAAGCCGCCACCACACTCGAACAGGGCTTCGTCCGCCTCAAAGTTCAGCTCGATGCCGATCTCAACGGCACCGCCGAGGCCACGGCCGTCACTCCGGTCCAAGGTTGGTCACGCCGCACCTTCCACGTCGGTCGCCAGACTCTCTCCATGCCACTCTTGAAGCCCGCCGTCTTCATCGGCCGCGTCTCCAGCGTCAATGGTACCCAACTCACGCTCCCAGTGACCATCGCACTGCCCCCTGAGACTGCGCATTACCTCGAAGTGCTTGATGGCCCCCTCGCAGGCCAGACATTCGACATTGGCTCCGACTTGAAGCTCGCCTCCGTCGCTGCGGTGGCCGGTGCCCGTGTCGCGATTCGTCCGCACTGGACGCTCAACACACTTCTGCCCGCCTCCGCCTTCCAGTCTGGCAGCACCCCTGAAGAAGCCGACCGCGCCCTCACCTTCGACTCCGCCACCAACGGCTTCCAGACGCATCCGCTCGCGGATGAATCCACCGCCCTCCGCGTCGTCCCGCCGCAGGAAGGTCTGTTTGTCCAAATCCGCTCCACCGCTGTCACCCGCGCCTTCCTTGGTGAAGTGCGCACCAGCCCACTTGCCCTGCCGCAGTCCGCAGGCACTCGATTCATCGGCACCGGCCTTGCCCTGCCGCTCACTCCCGGCTCGCAGCTGCACAGCGTCGGTTCACGCCTCCGCCTGTGGAGTGGCGATGCCGATCCAGCAACTGCGGCCTATCACAACTACCTTCTCAACGAACAATCCCACTGGATCGACGAGTCCACGGGCACCGACATCACCACCCAGCCCGCCCTCGACGCCTTCCGCGCTCATTTCCTCGTGAAATGACGCTGTGCTCAGAGCCTTGCGTCAGCCGCAACGTAGCGACAACACCACTGGTGTGTGGAGGCCCCCT
>JBIKYB010000533.1:0-2870 GCA_044355475.1 Prosthecobacter sp. | reverse complement strand
CGTATGGCCTGGGCACGGAGAATCAGGATTTGCCGGGTTTTGTGAGCCTCATCTCCAGCGGCACGCAGCCGAGCGGTGGTCAGGGCTGCTGGGGCAGCGGCTTCATCCCGAGCGTATATCAAGGCGTGCAATGCCGCAGCAAAGGCGATCCCGTTTTGTTCGTGAGTGATCCGGCGGGTATGAACCGCGAGATGCGCCGCAAGACGCTGGATACGCTGCAAGCGCTCAATCAGCAGCAGGTCACGGAATTCGGCCATCCTGAGACGGTCACACGCATCGCCCAGTATGAGCTGGCGTATCGCATGCAGACGAGCGTGCCGGAGGTGATGGACATCTCCAAGGAGCCACCAAACGTGCTCGAAGATTACGGTGCCAAACCGGGCGAGGCGAGCTTTGCCAACAACTGCCTGCTGGCGCGTCGTCTGGTCGAAAAAGGTGTGCGTTTTGTGAATCTTTTCGACTGGGGCTGGGACTTCCACGGCACGGGTGAAGGCAACGGCATCACCACCGGCCTAACGAGCAAAATGGCCGCCACGGACAAGCCGGTGGCCGCCTTGATCAAAGACCTCAAGCAGCGTGGTCTGCTCGATGACACGCTCGTCATCTGGGGCGGCGAATTTGGTCGCACGCCCTTCCGCGAGGGCCGCACGGCCGCCAGCAAGGTGCTGGGCCGCGATCACTACCCGGACTGCTACACGCTCTTCATGGCCGGCGGTGGCGTGAAGGCCGGATTCGACTACGGCAGCACCGATGAGCTCGGTTTCAGCATCGCGGAGAACAAAGTCCACGTGCACGACTTCCAGGCGACGGTGATGCACCTGCTCGGTTTTGATCACGAACGCTTAACGTATCGCTTCCAAGGTCGCGATTACCGCCTCACGGACATCCACGGGCATGTGGTGAAGGATTTGTTGCTGTAGCAGTGGTCTGGCTACAGCAGCTTGGGAGAGCGGTTGGGTTTTAATGCGAGACTCTGCCGTGATGGCCTATCCGTGCAGTGAGTTCGCCTCCTCAAAACCGGACCGTCACCTGCATTGCACCGAGGCGATTGATCTGGGGGCGTCCTTATAAAGGGGCTCCAGCTAAGTGGGCTTGCTGTCAGCCATGTGAGGCCGCAGTGCGAAGCCTAGCAGTCCGCTTGGCGCAGAAACGTCCGTCATCGACAACAAGTTCTGCTGAAGTCACACTACTATTTGGCGTCCTTCCATAAAAGGCGCGCGGCATAGACGCTGTTGTCCGCGCCAAGCTTGTTGTCGGGCTTGATGACGATGTCCGGCCCGTTCTTCTGCATCCATTCAGCCACAGTAACCCAGGTTTCGTTCTCGCTCACCTCGCACACGGCGAAGTTGCCGAGCCGTGCGCCGCGCTCTGGCACGAGGACGCGCTCCGTGTCGCGTTTCACCGTCAGGGTGGCCTGATCCACCTCCGCCATGAACAACGGGGCACGATGGCGGAACACATGGTCGTTGTTCGCGCCTCTGCGGGTATAGACGAGGTAAAGGTGATCTTTGTGCGTCACCCAATGCTGCTGCGTGTTGTAGTTCCCCAGGTCGCTGCCGTCGGTCCAGCACCATTTCTTCGGCTCGGAGAAATGCAGGCCGTCATCGCTCACGCTGACGTAGCCGGCCGTGTCGTTGCGCAGCGTCAGGTAAAACTTACCAGCACAGCGAATCAACGACGGTTCATACACGCCACGCCCGGATTCGAGCGTCAACTCGTTGCCTTGCTCAATGTAACGCAGCGTGCTGCCGTCGAAACTGCAACGCAGCACCGTCACGCGGTAAAACTTGTCCACCTTCGCCTTGAAGTAGATCGGCAGCAGGATGTCGCCGTTCTCCAAATCAAAGCGCTGCACGCTGCCAGCGCCTGCGCTGAAAAATTTAGCCTCCTTCGGCATCTCCAGCATCTGCCAAGGCATCCAGGTGGCGGTTGCCGGGTCATAGACTGAGAAGCAGGTCTCGCGTGGTCGATCATGGATCACCTTGTCTCCCTGGTAGCGCACCGTATGCCCGATGCCGAGCAGCTTGCCGGTTTGCGCATGCCATTTCGGTGTAAAATCACACGCGCCCACGATCACACCGCCAGGTTCTTCACGACGTCCCAGCGTTTCACCGTGCTCGACTGGCTTGGTCCACGTCTGGCCGAAGTCGCTGCTGCTGACGTGGTTGAGCGCGTAAAACACATCGCTGCCGGTGAGCAGCAGCTTTTGCAGAGTCATCACCACTTGCGGAGTTGGGCCTGGAACCGCACCCGCGCGTGGATGCACCCAGCACGTCTTGCCATCATAGCCGCGCATGACGGTTTCGAGCTTGATCTCGTAGGGTTCGGCGGCGCGAAGCGTAGCAGAAAGCGCGAGTAGAAGGATGGAAAGACGTGCCATGCGTTTTCAACGCACGGAAGCGCCCCTTTACTGCGCTTTTCTATCCCACAGCAACTTCATCGCGATCACACCGAGCCATGGGGCCAGACCCGCCATCGCCATGCCGAGATCGAAAGATTTCGTCTCATCGACCATTCGACCGAAGAGCTTGTGCATCGGCGACGACACCGCCCACACCCAGGTGCTGAGCAAACCCGTGAGGCGTCCCACATGCCGGTCCGAAAGCTCCTGCACAAAACTGTAGTAACAAGGAAACAAGGCCAGCGCACCGGCACCTACGACGAGGATCGCTCCCATCAGCGGCCAGCCTTTCGGCAGCCACAGCAGCAGCACGCTGAACGACGTCATCACGCACGCTCCCGAATAGACCCAGCGGCGCGCGCCATGCGCCGAGATGGCAAATCGTCGCGCCAGCCATAGCGAGATGAATCCAGCGGCAATACAACCGATGTCTGTGCCGATGTAGTAGGCCGAATTGAACGTCAGCGCC
>JBIKYB010000532.1:0-2872 GCA_044355475.1 Prosthecobacter sp. | reverse complement strand
AGGTGAAGGTCATCCCCAACGGCATCGACACCACCAGCTTCACCACCTCGTCGCCCGATCCGAACTGGCCTACCATCGGCTACTTCGCGCGCATGATCCATGGCAAGGGCCTCACCATGCTGGTCGATGCCTTCATCGATCTCGCTAAGCGCGGCAGCGTGCCGCGCGTCAAACTGCGCATCGGTGGCGCGAAAACGCCCGTGGATGACAAATACGTCGCCGGCTTGCAGCAGAAGATCGCCGCAGCGGGCCTGACAAACCGCGTCGAATGGCTGCCGAACCTCGATTTCAAAGACAAAGTGCATTTTTTTCATGACCTGACCGTCTTCAGCGTCCCCGCCACCTATGGCGAGGCGTTTGGACTCTACGTCATCGAGGCCGCCGCCAGCGGCGTGCCCGTGGTGCAGCCGGATCACGGCGCCTTTCCTGAACTCATTGCCGCCACCCAGGGCGGGGTGCTTTGCAAACCCGACGATGCCAAAGCGCTCGCCGACGCCCTCGAATCCCTGCTCGGTGATGATGAGCTTCGTGAGAAAATGACGAAGACAGCGATCACCAAGGTCCGCCAGGAGTTCAGCGCCACCCGCATGGCCGAGCGATTTGAGGCCGCGCTGCTTGAAGCCACCGCCAGTGCCGCGTAACACTCGGAACATGCAGCCCCCAGTCCGCCCATGACCTCCATCAGCTTTGGCGATGCCGTCCGGCGCTCGATCCAAAACGATCCGCGCTATCACCCTGCTGCCTATGAGCTGGTGCGTGACGCGCTGCACATCGCCGCGAAGAAATTCCGGGATGAAAACGCCGACGACCAGCACGTCAGCGGCCAGGAGTTGCTGGCAGGCTTCCGCGACCACGTCCTTTCGGAGTACGGACCCATGTCCAACATCATCCTCGACCAATGGGGCCTCCAGCGCGGCGAGGACGTGGGCAACATTGTTTACAATCTCATCGACGTCGGCTACTTCGGCAAAAACGATGGCGATAGCCTCGAAGACTTTGCCGGGGGCTATGATTTCTCCACCGCGTTCAGCGAGCCGTTCCTGCCGTCTTCCGCCCGCTCCACACGGGCATCTTCCTCTTCATGAAAAAAGTTCTGAGCCGTTCCTCACCTGCATCAAAAAGCGCCCTCACCGTCCCCGCGCCTGACGCCAGCGTCACCACGTTGCCTAATGGCCTTGAAGTCATCATTCGTGAGGATCACGCGCATCCGCTCGTCAGTGTGCAGGTGTGGATCAAGGCGGGCAGCCTTCACGAGGAGCAGCACACGGGCGCGGGCATCGCGCATTGCGTGGAACACATGCTTTTCAAAGGCACGGAGAAACGCGACCCCGCGCAGATATCCCAAGGCATCCAGGCCCTTGGCGGTTATGTGAATGCTTACACGTCTTTCAACCGCACCGTGTATTGGATCGATGGCCTCGCCGAGCACACCGAAGGCTACCTCGACATCCTGGCCGACATGGTACGCCACTCGAAGCTCGACGCCGACGAATTGGCCCGCGAGAAGGAAGTCATCCGCCGTGAGATGGCCATGGGCCATGACGATCCTGGCGACACGATCCAGCATCTCGTTCAAGCCACCTCTTTCCGTCGTCATCCGCTGCGCCATCCGATCATCGGCCACCGCGAAGTCTTCGATCAAATCACTCGTGCCGATATTCATGGCTTCGTGCAGCGTCATTATGTGCCGAACAACGCCTTCATCGTCATTGCGGGTGATGTGGACACCAAGGCCACGCTGGAGGCCATCAGCAGGCTGTTTGGCGACTGGAAACGCCGCGCCTTCGATCCTGTGCTGCTGCCGGACGAGCCACGGCAGCAAGGCACGCGTTTCGCCGCAAAAAACTTCGCCACCGACCTAACGCGCATCGCCTTGGGGTGGCAGATTCCGGGCGAAAGCCATG
The DNA here is from genome assembly GCA_044355475.1 of Prosthecobacter sp. Classification (GTDB taxonomy): domain Bacteria; phylum Verrucomicrobiota; class Verrucomicrobiia; order Verrucomicrobiales; family Verrucomicrobiaceae; genus Prosthecobacter. The sequence continues at coordinate 968 of JBIKYB010000532.1, read as the reverse complement.
CTGACAAACCCGCGCTCGACGTGCTGGCCTTTCTGCTCGGATCAGGCCGCAGTTCCCGGTTGTATCAGGAGCTGCGCGAGAAAAAAGCGCTCGCTCATTACGTCTATGCCGGTGCCTGGTGCGCCCCGGAGTGCGGTTTGTTCAGCGTCGAGGCCGAATGCAATCCTGAGGATGCCGCGAAGCTCCGCCAGGGCATGCACGATGTGATCGAGCAGATGCGCAAAGCGGGCCCCAGCCGTGCCGATCTCGAAAAAGCCGTTCGTGCCACGCTCAGCAGCCAGTTGCGCACCTTGAGCAGCGTGAAAGGCCAAGCTGGCAGCATCGGCAATGGCTGGCTGCTTTCCGGCTCGCTCGATTATCAGCGCCAGTTCCTTGCCGCCATCACCGCTTTGACGCCAGATGTCATTCGCGAGGCCGCACGGCGCTATTTGCAGCCAGACGCCGTCAGCACCGTCCTCGTCGGACCCGAGGTCGAAACATCGAGTGTTTCCGCAAACGGCACCGACTCCGCCCGTGCTGAAATTCATCACTTCAAGCTCAAGAACGGACTCACATTGCTCGTGGGTGAAAATCCGCGCCTCCCGCTGGTCAGCGTGCGCGCCAATTTCCTCGCCGGAGTGCCTGCCGAAACCGACCTCACCGCTGGTGTGACGCAAATCTCCGCGCACATGCTGCTCAAGGGCACCAAGAAGCGCGCGGCGGTCCACATCGCCTCCGAGCTCGAGAGCCTCGGCGGCCAGCTCGCCTGCAATGCTGACGCGCACCGCTACCTCCTCGGGGCCGATGTCATGCGCGGCGATGAGGCTGGCGCACTCGATCTCATCGCCGATCACATTCTCAAGCCCACGCTGCCGCAGGCCAGCCTAGCGGATGTGAAGAAGCGCCAGATCGCCAACATCCTCGAAGAACAGGAAGACCCGCTCACCGTCGCGATGCGCAAGGCGCGCCGCGAGATCTTCGCTGGGCAA
>JBIKYB010000530.1:0-2886 GCA_044355475.1 Prosthecobacter sp. | reverse complement strand
GACGCGAAACTTCCCGCCAGGCGTGCCCATCCCCTGATTTGACAAGAACACGAATCACCGGACTGTCCGCCCACCACGCCGCCATGCCAGAATTTGTACGCACCCTCCTCACCCAGGCCGAGATGGCCGCAGGAGTGGCTGCTTTGGCAAAAAGCATCTGCGAAGCGAATGCAGGGGCGGAAAGCATCGCCCTCGTGGGCGTTTTCACGCGCGGTGTGCCGCTGGCGCAGCGCATCGCGGCGGAGATCACGAAACTCGGCTGCGTGAAGGTCCATTTTGGCACCATCGACATCACGCAGTATCGCGATGACCTCAGCACCTTCCAGATGGTGCCAAAGCTCGAAGGCTCCGACATCCCCTTCGACCTTGATGGCATCAATGTGGTGCTGTGCGACGAGGTCATCTACACCGGACGCAGCGTGCGTGCCGCACTGGATGAACTTCTCAATTTTGGCCGCCCGAAACGTGTACAATTGGCCGTGCTGGTGGACCGCTGCGGACGTGAGTTCCCCGTGCAGCCAGATTTTTCCGCGCTTAAGGTCACTCTGGCTCCCGGCGAGCGCGTGGCAGTGAGTTTTGAAGAAGTGGACGGCCAGGACGCCTGCACCGTGCAAACCCAAGCCTCACCGAGATGACCCCGCGCAAAGACCTCCTCGACATCGCCTCGCTCACGGATGAGGAAATCGCGTTCGTGCTCGACAACGCCGTCCCGTTCAAAGACCTCTTCAAACGCAGCGTGAAGAAGGTGCCCACACTCAAGGGCCAGACGATGCTCACGCTGTTTTACGAGCCGTCCACCCGGACGCGCTCCAGCTTTGAAGTCGCCGCCAGCCGCCTTTCCGCCGACGTGACGCATTTCGACATCGAATCGAGCAGCGTGGTGAAAGGCGAGTCCGTGTTGGACACCGTCGAGACCCTGGAAGCCATGCGCGTCGATTACATCGTCGTGCGGCACAAGCAGGCCGGTATTCCGAACCTCATCGCCAAAAACACCCGAGCCAGCGTCATCAATGCCGGTGACGGCTGGCACGCGCATCCCACCCAAGCGCTGCTGGATGCCTTCACGCTGCGCGAGATTCACAAAGACCTGCGTGGCTGCCGCGCTTTGATCGTCGGCGACATCCAGCACTCACGCGTCGCCCGCAGCACCAGCCTCATCTTCCGCCGCCTCGGCATGCAGGTAGCCTACCTGGCCCCCGGTTCCATGATGCCGCGTGAAGTTCCGCCGGAAATCCCGCAGTTCGGCAACTGGCGCGACGCCTTCGACTGGAAGCCCGATGTCATCTACCTCCTCCGAGTGCAGAGCGAGCGCCTCGACGAGCCTTTCTTCCCCAGCGCTGCCGAGTATCACAAAAACTACGGACTCACCAACGAGCGCGTTGAAATCCTGCGGGAACGCGGTCTCCACCTCATGCATCCCGGCCCTGTGAACCGCGGCGTCGAAATCACCGACACCGGCATGAACTACGAGAAGTGCCTCATCAACCAGCAGGTCGAAAACGGCATCGCCGTGCGCATGAGCGTGCTCTACTGGCTCAGGCCGGGGGCGGCGGAGTGAGCGGCGTAGCTTTGATGCCGCAGTTTACGAATTGAATGGAGGATGAACGCCGATGGCGATCAAAGCCTCACGCAAACCCATCAAGCCCGGACGATTCAGCCGGAGCATTTCGACGGTTGCACGTCCTGTCGGCGAGAGGCCGACTAGCCGCCGGGCATCCGGCAACCAGGCAAAGTGTTCCTGCCACGTCTGCTGGCGTGGGTGATACAACGCCACCGTCAGTTCAGTCACCGCATCGACCGCACGCGTGCGGGTGAATTTGTGATTGTTACAGCCCTGACAAGAAAGCGCGAGATTGTCTGCTGTGGACGCACCGCGTTTGCTGCGTGGCAAAATATGCTCCACCGAAAACGCCTCCGGCGCATAGGCTTCCGGCGTCAGGCAATATTCGCAGCGCCCCTGGGCACGGGCGCGAACGAGCCGCCGTAGAGCCGCGTTTACATGCTCAGGCATGGGTGGCGAGCGATTCCAAACCCAAACGTTCCATCAGTTCCGGCACCGTGGTCTTCCGCAGCGCGGCCAGTTTGACCACGCTTTGCATGCGTCGTGCATTTAGCGTCTCCACCGCATCGGAGAGCCTCAGCAACTCGCGGTGCTCCGCAGGTGTGAGCGTTCCATTCTTGCGCCGGGTGGAAAGACGGCGGTAAGCCGTACGCTCATCCACCGGCAAAGTGGCATTGATGGTTTCCAGCAGCCGGGCCTCATTCGCTTTGAGGGCACCTTTCTTGGTCGCGGAGAGCCGCTGGAGTTTGTGCAGCACACCCTCCATGTCCGACACATTCATCTTGCCCAATTCACGAAGAATCAGCGCGGGAGTGAGCTGGCTGGCAGTCATCGACATGGCCACAGCATCGCTTGTTTGGCTCAAAACTCAAGCAGTGAACGTCCTCGCTGTCCCCAGATAAAGATGTCGCGTCGTCGAAGCTTCGAAGGCCAACGGCCTTCCGCTTCTTGTTTCTGGAAACAGCGGCGATCCAAAAGACGATCAGAAAAAATGAAAACCACGAAACGGTGTTCAAAATAAAACGTTGCGGATGCCAGCCGCCTATGAGGCTGATTCCGGCTGCTTGCTCATAAAACCAAACTGGAAAGCCTTTAAAGCATGTCACACCAACCGTGGCTTCAGTCGATGTGTCGATACGCATCGTGATGTATCCCGTCAGATACGAAATCGCGGGAGCTAGGATTACCGCTGTCAAGATGCAGATAAGTCGAACGATCATGGGATCATACCATCCTGACGATTTAATCGTAGTTTAGCCCGGATACGAAACGTTTGCTTGATCCTGCAGCCAAGGACGACCAACCAATCTGAGAACGGCTTGGGC
>JBIKYB010000529.1:0-2895 GCA_044355475.1 Prosthecobacter sp. | reverse complement strand
ATGAACTACATCGAACCCCACGGCCACATGGTCAGCCGCACCACGGACGACTACGAGCGCATGGCCCTCGCCGGTTGCCAGGCCATTTGCGAGCCCGCCTTCTGGGCCGGCTTTGACCGCGCCAGCGCCGACGGCTTCTACGACTACTTCCGCCAGATCACCGAGTATGAGCCTAAGCGTGCCGCCAAGTTTGGCATCAAGCACTTCTGCTGGCTCTGCATCAACCCCAAGGAAGCCGAGGACACCAAACTCGCCGAAGAAGTCATCGCCCTCATCCCGCAGTTCATCGACAAGCCCGGCGTGCTCGGCATCGGCGAGATCGGATTGAACAAAAACAGCCGCAACGAGCTGAAAATCTTCGAGCAGCATGTGCAGGTGGCGCAGGACCACGACCAGCTCGTGCTCATCCACACCCCGCACTTGGAAGACAAGCTCAAAGGCACGCGCCTCATCGTCGAGGCGCTGAAAAACTTCCCCAAGATCAAGCCCGAGCGTGTCATCATCGACCACGTCGAGGAGCATACCATCGACCATGTGCTCGATCACGGCTTCTGGGCCGGCATCACGCTCTATCCCGAGAGCAAATGCACCCCAAACCGCGCCATTGACATGCTGGAGCACCGCCACGCCGAGCGCATCTGGATGAACAGCGCCTGCGACTGGGGCATCAGCGATCCCCTCGCCGTCCCCAAGACCATGCAAGCCATGCGCCACCGCGGCTGGACCCCCGAAATGATCCAACGCGTCGCCTGGGACAACCCACGGGCGTTCATGGGGCAGTGTGAGAAATTCAAGTTGTGATGACCACACCCAATCTCGACACCATCGCCCTCATCGCCGGAAACGGCATCTATCCGGAGACCTTTGTGGCGGCCGCGCGGAAGGCGGGCGTGAAGAAGCTCGTGGCGGCCGCATTCACGAATGAGACGAAGCCGGAACTCGCTGGCAAGGTGGATGCCATCGAGTGGTTCCGCGTGGGGCAGCTCGGTAAAATGATTTCGTTCTTCAAGAAGCAGGGTGTCACCCAGACGGTGATGGTGGGCCAGATCGCGCCGAAGAACCTCTTCGACCTGCGACCGGACTTCCGCACACTGATCATGATGGCGAAGCTAAAGCAGCGGAACGCCGAGACGCTGTTCGGCGGCATAGCGAACGAACTGGCGAAAGACGGCATCACACTGCTGCCCGCCACCACCTTCCTCGAAGACCTCATGCCCGGCGCGGGACACGTCGCGGGGCCGCAGATCAAAAAACGGCGTCAGGAAGATGCCGAATATGGCTTTAAAATCGCCAAGGAAAGCAGCCAGCTCGACATTGGGCAGACGGTGGTCGTCAAAAACGGCACCGTGCTGGCCGTGGAGGCCTTTGAAGGCACGAACGAAGCCGTGAAGCGCGGCGGAGCGCTCGGTCGTGGTGGCGCGACGATGGTGAAGGTCTCGAAGCCAAACCAGGACATGCGCTTTGACGTGCCGGTCGTCGGGCCAGACACGATCCGCACGGCGGCCGGAGCCGGGGTCGATTTGATCGCGGTGGAGGCCGCAAAGACCCTGATTTTGGACCGAGCGGAGGTTTTGCGGCTGTGTTCGGAGGCGAAAGTGAGCGTGATCGCCCTGGTGTGATTTTTTTCTCGCCTTTCCGTCCCTGGTTCGGTCTAATCGTGGCGGATGGGGAGAAATCCTCTGCCACATAACATCATAACCAACCCATAAACAGACGCATACTATGAAAACGAAACGAAACCACGCCTTCACTCTGATCGAGTTGTTGGTGGTGATCACGATCATCGCGATTCTCGCGAGCTTGGCCGTGCCCGCCTTCAACATGGTTCAGACCCAGGGCAACCAGATGAAAGGTGTCAACAACTGCAAGCAGGTCATCCTCTCGCTCAAGCAGTTCGCCAAAGACTACAACAGTGCCTATCCAGACTCGGTGGCAAACCCGCAAACCGGCGGCATCGCGGCCTCAGCCAACGATGCTTTCAGGTTCATGGTTCAAGAGCAGATCGTCACGGATGAGCGCATCTTTGGCTGCCCGGCTGGCTACAACACCATCGACAACAACAGCATCGGCGTGGCTCCTGGATTTGGTGCCGCGCTTCTGCCAGGGGAAAACCATTGGGCCATGACCGCAGGCCAGACCGACACCACCGTGGGCAACATGCCCATCGTGTATGAAAACCCGATTGGCAATGGCTGGCCTCCCCAGTGGAATGCCGACTCTGCCGGTCAGATCAAACCAGGCCGCACATGGCCTGGTGGCAAGATCATCATTGGTCGTAACGATGGCAGTGTTGCCGTCGAGCCTTTGAGTGGAAAAACGGGAACTGTGGGTCCAAAGCCCATGGCTGGTGGCATGGACACCTTCACCCAGGCATCCCAGGGCCAGCCCCAGCGCGTGCTTAACATCATCGTCGGCGGCCAACAAATGGGAGGAAGCTACAATGATCCTTCCCAAGGTGGATTCCCAGGACAGCCCGGTGGCCTCCCCGGACAGCCCGGCCTCCCCGGCGGCCTGCCTGGACAACCCGGCGGTCTTCCTGGCGGATTGCCAGGACAGCCCGGAGGACTTCCTGGTGGTCTGCCAGGCGGCCTTCCTGGCAATTGATTGACCAGATAAAACCGTTGATTTGATCGCACCGCCGGAGGCAGCAAATCTCCGGCGGTTTTTTTGTGCCAGCCTCAGACGTATTAGGCCAAAAAACTTGACCCTTTGGCCGCTTCTTCGCTTACTGTGCGTAAACATAAAGGTTGCCCTCAAACCTCGTTCACGCTTTCACCTCGCATGCCTCAATCCACCCGACCTCATCGCCAGACAACCCGGCTTCTGGCCAGTGCTTTTTGGATCGTGATGGCGATGCTGATTCTCGCGGTGGAGGCAAAAGCCTTCGACACGGTC
>JBIKYB010000528.1:0-2898 GCA_044355475.1 Prosthecobacter sp. | reverse complement strand
ATAACTGCTTGGCATTCCGCGTCCGGCCCTTCATCGTCGCGGACTTCCAATCACCATGCGCACGCTTCTTCTCCTCGCTTTCCTTGCCCACACCGCCACGGCGGCTGACTGGACCATCTCGACCTTCGCTGGCACCGGTGTCAAAGGCGGCAGCGGTGATGGCGGCCCCGCTACCTCGGCGCAGATCGACAATCCTTTCGGCGTCGTGCGTGGTCCTGATGGCGCGATCTGGTTCTGCGAGTACACCGGCCAGCGCATTCGCCGTGTGGCTCCGGATGGCACGATCAGCACCATCGCAGGCACCGGGGCGAAGGGCTACAGCGGCGATGGCGGCCCGGCCTTGCAGGCCACGTTCAATTTGCCACATGAGCTGCGTTTCGATGCCACTGGCGAGAACCTTTACGTCGTGGACATGACCAATCATGCCGTGCGCAAAATTGACACGCAGACGAACATCATCACCACCCTCGCGGGGAACGGCAAACCGGGCTACAGCGGTGACGGTGGTCCGGCCAAGGAGGCGCAATTCAAGCAGCCGCACAGCATTCAGTTTGGCCCCGAGGGCGATCTTTACGTCTGCGACATCGGCAACCACGTCATCCGCAAGATCGACATGAAGACGGGAACGATCAGCACCTTTGCGGGTGTGGGCAAGGCCGGGCCGACGCCGGATGGCGCTCCCATCGCCGGAACACCGCTCAAAGGACCACGCTCGCTCGATTTCGACAAGCAAGGGAACCTCTGGCTCGCCACGCGTGAAGGCAATCAGGTCTTCCAATTCGACCTCAAGGCCGGGAAGATTCATCACATCGCTGGAACAGGCAAAAGCGGCTTCACCGGCAACGGCGGCCCAGCCAAAGAGGCCACGTTGAGTGGTCCGAAGGGCATCGCCATCGACGCCGAAGGCAATGTCTGGCTCGCTGACTGCGAAAGCCACAGCATCCGCATGGTGAACATGAAAACCGGCAACCTTGAACTGATCGCCGGTCTGAATCAAAAAGGCGACGGTCCCGATGGTGACCCGCTGGGCTGCAAGATGGCTCGCCCGCACGGGGTCTTCTGCGACGCTGACGGCACGGTCTTCATCGGTGATAGCGAGTCGCATCGCGTCCGCCTGCTGAGGAGGAAGTGAGAGACGAGCGAAAGCTGCACTAAGAGGTTAGAAGTGAGAGGTTAGAAGTGCTGACCTCTCACCTTTCACGTCTGACTTCTCACTCAGGTTTTTTCAACAGGCTGCTAAGCCCGCTGCAAGGCCGAGATCTCGAGATTCGCCTGGCGCAGGCGGGCGGAAATCTCGCGAGTCATCTCCTGTAGCAGCAGGATTTTGAGCGTTGGGCGCACTTCATCGAGTGAACGGAACCAGTCCTTGGTGATGACGATGCATTCCACTGCCTCCATGGCTACCACGTTGGCGGAGCGCGGTGAGCCGTCCAAAAAGGCCATCTCGCCCACGGCCATGCCTGCGGTCAGCACATCGACCCGTTTGCAGTCGTTTTCGCCAATGCTGATCTGCACCTCCACCGTGCCGTGGATCAGTACAAACATCTCATCCGCGATGTCTCCAGCCGGGATCATCGTATCGCCGCCAGCGTAGCGGCGTTGTTGAAGCTGCTCGGTGATGAAGGCGATGTCCTCGTCCGTGCAGGTGCGGAAAAGCGAGCAGGAACGCGGCGAGAGGGGAGTCTCTGGCCGCCAGGAGGAACCGGTGACCTCCAGCAGCAGTGCGTCCTCGCAGGCTTCCAGGGCGGCGTCGAGGGTCGCAAAAATTTGGCGGTGAGGAATGCCAATGCTGCGGAGCAGGGTCATCGTTTTTCCAGGTTGGCAGAAGGCAATGTTCACACCCTGCTCGGCCAGCCGGGTGCTGAGGTTCGCCAGCAGGATGAAGCTGACCGAATTGGCACTGACGACTGCACGCAGATCAAAGATGAGGTGCTTGCTGCCTTCATCTGCCAGAAGAGCGGCCTGCCGGATCACCGGTTCGATGGTGGTGAAGGTGAGGCCGCCTTGCAGCTCAATGACCTGGATGCTGGGGCCGTGCTGACGCAGCAACTCGCGGGTCGAGGGCGGCAGTCGGCGGCGGGCCACCACCTCACCACCTTGATAAGCTAGGCGCACCGCCGAGAGTGGGGTGGCGGTGGGATTGAGCATGTGCAGGGCGAGTTCACGCGAGAGATCCATGCAGACTTTGATGCCACGGAAGCTGTTTCCCTGAGAGTCCAGCGGCGGTGAAAAGACTCCGATGCCAAGCTGACCCGGCAGCACAGCGAGGATGCCGCCACCCACGCCGCTCTTCGCCGGCAATCCCACGCGGTAAATCCACTCGCCGGACCAGTCGTACATGCCGCAAGTGGCCATGACTCCGAGCACGTTGTCCACGTAGTCGGCGGCGATGGCGCGTTTTTTCGTGATCGGATGCACGCCTTGGTTCGCCAGCGTCGCGCCCATGAGCGCTAGATCGCGGCAGGTCACCTCCACGGAGCACTGCTGGAAATAGGTCTCCAGAATTTCATCTGGATCTTCGTCAATGATGCCGAAATTCCGCAGCAGCCAGCCGATGGCGCGATTGCGGTGTCCGGTCTCGCTTTCGCTTCGATAGATCGTCTGATTGATCTGCAACGGCCGACCTGCAAATCCACTGAGGTATTCCACCACGCGGTCGATGCGGCTCTGCCCGTCTTTTTTCAAGACCTGCCCGCTGGTGGCGATGGCACCGGCATTGATCATCGGATTGAAGGGCGCACAGGTGCCCTCTTTCAGGCTGATGGCGTTGAAGGCTTCCCCTGACGGCTCCACACCGATGCGGGACAAGACGTGCTCCTCGCCCCGGTCCTCCAAGGCCAGGCCATAGTTGATGGCTTTGGAAATGGACTGGATGGTGAAGGTCTGGCGCGTGTCGCC
>JBIKYB010000527.1:0-2899 GCA_044355475.1 Prosthecobacter sp. | reverse complement strand
GGGCATGTCGCTGGGCAGGCCTTCGAGGGGGAAGTCTTTGCGCAGCGGGAAGTAGGGGTAGCCTTCCCACATCAGGATGCGGCGCAGGTCCGGGTGACCGCTGAATTTGATGCCCATCATGTCATAGACCTCGCGCTCATGCCAGTCGGCGGTCGGCCAGAGGTCGCTGACGGTGGGGACTTCCACATCTTCCGCCACAGCAGCACGGACACGCAGGTGCTCATGGTGGCCGTAGCCGTAAAGCTCATAAACCATCTCAAAACGCGGCTCCTTGCCCAGGTAATCGAGGCTGGAGACATCCACGAGGTAATCGAAGGCCAGCTCGTCGCGGCAGTATTTCAAGAGCGGCTTCGCGCCAGCCAGCGTGACGACGAGCGTGTGCTCGCCACGAAATTCCTTCGTTTCGAGCACGGCGGAGCCGAATTTTTGTTTGAGGGCCTCGGTCATTTGGGCGGCGTTCATGATGCTAAAAAGGGTAAAATGACGAATGTAGAATTCCGAATGACGAATGAATGTCGAAGAGTTGAATGACGAAAAGGGCGGAGACGGTTGGGGCTTCGGATTTCGGGCTTAGTTCGTCATTCGCCATTCGGGTTTCGTCATTACGGCGCAGCCGGTCAGGCGGTGAGTTCGGCGATCAGCTCCTGCTTCTGCTCCACAAAGGAGTGCTCGGTTTCGATCTTGCGCTGGAGGCGCATCATGCCTTCCAGCAGCGCCTCGGGGCGCGGTGGGCAGCCGGAGATGTAAACATCGACGGGAATAATCTGATCCACGCCCTGGAGCACCGCGTAGCTGCGGTACATGCCGCCACTGCTGGCGCAGGCACCCATGGCGATGCACCACTTCGGCTCCGGCATCTGATCCCAGACGCGTTTCACCGCCAGGGCCATTTTGTAGGTCACCGTGCCGGCCACGATCATCACATCGGCCTGCCGGGGGGAGAAACGCATCACTTCGGCTCCGAAACGGCTCAAATCATATCGGCTGCACGCGGCGGCCATCATTTCAATGGCACAGCAGGCAAGACCCATCGGCATCGGCCACATGGAGTTCTTGCGCATCCAGTTGATGGCGGCGTCCATCTTGGTGAAGATGATATTGCCTTCGACTTTGGAATCGTAAGCAGCAACGGTGGATTCAGCAGGGGCGACCATGAGGCGACGTGGGGGTTTGGGGACAGCCAGAATTACGCCCCCAGCGCAGGAGCGGCAAACAGATTGTGAATCTTTTCACAAGGGGGGGAGATGGAAGGTCTCATCGCGGCAGCGGCGAAAAAAACGACTGCCCGCATCGTGGGTAGCTTTAATGCGATCCTTGTGGAAGGCAATCAGCGCAGGCTCAGCCCGTGCTGCTGCCAGAACGCTGTCAGAGCGGCGTGTGAACCCTGGAAGACGTTTCGCTCCGTCGTGCGGTCGAGATTGCCAAAGTAGGGCGGGAAGCGGTAGCGGCCATGGTGGTAAACTTTGGGCCGTGAACGACCGCCCTGCCAATCGACGCCGCCGTATTGCCACAGCGTCCAGTTCGACCACACGTCGTATTGTTTGAGCAGGCCGTTCGGATGCCCGGGTGCGGGATAAACAGGCCCAGAACCGCTGTCGTGGGCATAAAGCGCGAGCCAGTAAGGCATGCGGCGTAGTTTGGCCTTCGTGGCGGCATCCGCACCGCTGAGTGTTTGCTTGAGCTGCGTGCTGTTTTCCAGATACGCGACGGGAATGACGCCTGTGCGGCTCTCCACCCGGTCCATGAAGCGCAGAATCGCCGCGAGAGGCAGATCGCCGTCGAAATCGCCGCACAGCAGCAGCGCGGGTGCATTCCACGAGCGACCACGAGCCAGAGCCAGCGCACGATTGACCAACTGATCCGCCTGCGCCACGGCATCCACCTGCCGCTGCACACGGTAATAGACCCCCGGCAGCATCCCCGCCCGATCCGCCGAGGCCAAGAAGGTCGCGCACTTCTCATCCAGGTTCCCGCCTTTGCCCGCACGAGCGATCAGGCCGCTGGCTCCATTCGCCCGCAATGCCGAGACGTCATGCTCTGAGTAACTGCGCCCTTCACGCTGCCGCTCCTTCGGATCATAGGCTGACACATTGATGATCTGCGGCATGCCACCCGGCGAGGGGGGCAGACTGCCCGGAGTGCTGACGGGCGGTGTGGAACAACCAGCGAGGATGAGGAGGAACGAAAGCAGGTGGTGTTTCATCCCATCAGGATTAGCTGCCCTCTGTGCGAGCGTAAAGTGGTCCGTTTCCAAGTTCTCCCGACCTCGCGCATTCGCGCCGAAAAACAGCGGAAAAACTTCCTTTTCCCAGGAGGTGAATCCTCCAATGACCTGCGGTGCAGATTTGCTTGTTCTGAGTGCGAATTGTGGCGCAGGGGGAATGGCGGGTCCAAAGGTGGTCTTACTTTGCCTATCACCATGCCTTCACCCATCCGCGTCACCATTTGGAACGAATTCGTCCACGAGCGTCAGAACCCCAGCGTCGCCCAAATCTACCCGAAGGGCATCCACGGAGCGCTGGCGGAGGCTTTGGGAACGAATGCGGACTTCATCATCCGCACGGCGACGCTGGAGGAGCCGGAGCAGGGCGTTTCACAGGCGATTCTCGACGAAACGGACGTCCTGCTGTGGTGGGGCCATACGGCGCATGACGCGGTGCTGGATGAAACGGTGACGCGGGTGCAGCAGCGGGTGCTCGCGGGCATGGGGCTGATCGTTTTGCACTCCGGGCACTGGTCGAAGGTCTTCAAACGCCTCATGGGCACGAGCTGTGCCCTGTGCTGGCGGGAGGCCGGCGAGCGGGAACGTGTCTGGGTGGTGAATCCGGGGCATCCCATCGCGGCCGGGCTGGGCGACTGCATCGAGATCGAGCACTCGGAGATGTATGGCGAGCCGTTT
>JBIKYB010000526.1:0-2900 GCA_044355475.1 Prosthecobacter sp. | reverse complement strand
GACGCGGATCATACGGGTATCAACTCAATCGGCAAGCGGAAAAAGGGTGGAATTCCGAGGCTTCAGCCAGCGTTTGGATGAGCCGCTTCACCCACCATGCGCCCCCACCTTTTATCATTTCTTACGGCTCTCATCCTGACGTTTTCAAACCAGGCGGCGGCCCTGCCGAACATCGTGGTCATCTTCATGGATGACATGGGCTACGCCGATGTGGGCTGCTTCGGCGCACAGGGCTACCAGACGCCTAACATCGACCAACTGGCCGCTTCAGGCCGCAAATTCACGAACTTCCACGTCGCCCAGCCGGTGTGCAGCGCCTCGCGTTGCGCACTGCTGACCGGCTGCTACCCGAACCGCGTCGGCATCCACGGTGCCCTCGGCCCCTCGGCCAAACACGGCATCAACTCCGCTGAAATGACCATCGCCGAGCTCGTGAAGCAAAAAGGCTACGCCACCGCCGCCGTCGGCAAATGGCACCTCGGTTCCCTGCCCCAGTTTTTGCCAGTGAAGCACGGTTTCGACGAATACTACGGCATTCCCTACTCGAACGACATGTGGCCTTACCACCCGCAGGCGAAGAAAGGTGCTTACCCCAAGCTTCCCATGGTCGAAAACGACCGCGTCGTCGATGAAGAGATCACCCCCGAAGATCAAACACATCTCACCACCGATTACACGACTCGCGGCGTGCAGTTCATCGAGAAAAACAAGGACAAGCCCTTCTTTCTCTACCTCGCGCACAGCATGGTGCATGTGCCCCTGTTTGTGAGTGAGAAATTCAAAGGCAAGTCCGGCAAAGGACTCTTTGCCGATGTCATGATGGAGGTGGACTGGTCCGTCGGCCAGATTGTAGACACACTCAAAAAGAACGGCCTCGAAGACAACACCTGGATCATCTTCACCTCCGACAACGGCCCCTGGCTCAGTTACGGCGACCACGCCGGCAGCGCCGGACCTCTGCGCGAGGGCAAAGGCACCTGCTGGGAGGGAGGCACCCGCGTCGCTGGCATCATGAAATGGCCCGTCAAGATTCCCGCGGGCACCACCACCGACACCCTGATGATGACCATCGACGTCCTGCCCACCATCGCCCACGTCATTGATGCCAAACTGCCCGATCACAAAATCGACGGCCTCAACTGCTGGCCCATCGTCGCCGGTGAATCTGGCGCGAAGAACCCACACGATTTCTATGCCTATTACTATGAGCAAAACCAGCTCCAGGCCATCACCTCCGGCGACGGTCGCTGGAAGCTCCAACTCCCGCACGGCTACCGTTCACTCCCACCCGGTCAGCCCAAAGCCACCGGCGGCATCCCCGTGCTCTACAAGCAGGTCAAGATCGAGCAGCCCGAGCTTTACGACCTCTACACAGACCTTAGCGAGTCCAAGAACCTCGCCAGCCAGTTCCCTGATCAGATCGCCAAACTCCAGCAGCACGCCGAAACCATCCGCGCCGAACTCGGCGACAGCCTCATGAAACTGCCCAAAGGCAGCGGTACACGCGAAGCAGGGAAATAGACACCCAGTTCACGCAAACAGATGCGTGAGCGGCTGGCCTTTGTCGGCGACGGTGAAGGGGCGCTTGCTTGGGCTGAAGATCACCTGATCCAGCGGCAAACCTAGCGCGTAGCCGATGGTGGCGTTGAGATCAGGCGGTCCGACCTTGTCAGCGGCGATGCCAGCGCCGTCCGGTGTGGTGGCACCGTATTTGATGCCGCCCTTGATCCCACCGCCGATGATGACGGAACTGAAGATAGGATAGTGATCACGGCCCTGGTTCTGGTTGATCTTCGGTGTGCGGCCAAACTCGGAGCTGACGACGATCATGGTACTGTCGAGCATGCCCCGGCGCTCCAGATCGGTGACGAGCGCGGCGAGAGCGGTGTCGAGCGTGTCGCAAAGACGCGGGGTGTTGATGAAATTCGCCACATGCGTGTCCCAACTGCCGAAACTGACCTCAATGAAGCGCACTCCATGCTCGACGAGACGACGGGCGAGCAGACAGCCCTGGCCGAAGGTGTCTTTGCCATAGGCCGCACGCAGCTCTTCCGGCTCCTTGGTCAGGTCGAAGGCCACAAGATCCTCGCTCTTCATGAGTTTGACCGCGTCGTCATACATGTCGGCATAAGCTTTCACGCCACGCGTTTCCCACTTGCCCTGGAATTCGGCATCGAGCGCTCCGGCCATTTCACGCCGCATGGCGAAGCGTTCATCCGTCACGCCTTTTTGCGGGCGCACGTTTTGCAGCCCGGCCTCGGGATTGTTCACCATGAGCGGACCATGCTTTTTCGCGAAGAAGCCCGCACCTGGATGGCGGCTGTCGTTGCCGACATAGACATAAGCTGGCAGCGCCGGATTGCCGCTTCCTTGGTAGAAACTCAGCCACGCGCCCATGCCCGGATGCTTGATCGTGCTGCGCAGGCCGAAGCTGGTGTGCATGAAGTAATTCGCCTGCTCGTGCGCGGCGGTGTTGGTCGCCATGGAGTTGATCACGCAGGCATGATGCATCTGCTTGGCCATGCGCGGCAGGTATTCACTGATCTGCACGCCATCGGCGCTGGTCTTGATGGCTTTCACCGGCCCGGCGACCTCTTTGTTGTCCGGTTTCGGATCCCAGGTGTCCAGATGGCTCTGGCCGCCGGTCATGTAGAGAAAGATGACGTTGCGTGCGGTGGCAGCTTGTTTCGCCAGTGCTGCGCCTTCGCCCACGGCGAGAGCTTTGCCGGAGAACAGATGCTCCATCGAAGGCAGCAGGCCGAAGCCAAGGCAACCTTGGGCCATGCGGGTCATCACGGAGCGGCGGGTGAGTTCGGAGTTCATGATCGTTTCAAGTTTGAGGTTTAAAGTTTCAAGCGGGCCTACTCGACGAAGATGAAGCGCTGGGTGCTGAGCGCGGC
>JBIKYB010000525.1:0-2907 GCA_044355475.1 Prosthecobacter sp. | reverse complement strand
ACTACGGACTCTTCGCCGTGAATCCCTTTGGCCTTCACGATTTCGAACCCGACAAGCCCGCAGGCGCTGGCGACTACACCATCAAAAAAGGCGACAGCCTGACTCTGCGCTACCGCTTCTACTTCGCCAAAGGCCAGCCGAAGCCCGAGGCACTGGACGCGAGATTCCAAGGCTATGCCAAAGAGAAGTGACCCATGTTTAGCGACCATTTTGCCATGAATCGTTTCCTTTCGTCCCTCACCGCCATACTCATCGCGCCACTGGCTGGTGCGCATGGCGCGGAACTCTCTCTGATCTCGCCGCTCGACTATCAAGTCGTGCAGCGGAGCAGTCCGGGTCGAGGACTCTTACGCATCACGGGCGAGTTGTCGGAGGATGTCCCTGCCGATGCCGCAGTTCAGGTGCGGGTGATGAGTGACGGGCTGCAATTGCCTTGGACGCAGGTCAACTCGGTGAAGGGCCGCAAGGTCATCGCCTCATACGAAGCTCCCGCAGGTGGCTGGCTGAAAATGGAAGTGCAGGTCGTGCATGGCGGAAAACAACTCGCGCTCGGCAGCGTGGCGCATGTGGGCATTGGCGAGGTGTTTGTGATCGCGGGGCAGTCGAACTCGGCGAATCATGGCCAAGAGAAGCAGACGACGAAGACGCGGCGCGTGGCGTCGTTTGACGGCAAGGCGTGGCGCATCGCGGATGATCCGCAGCCGGGGGCGAGCGGCGGTGGCGGCAGTTTGGTGCCAGCCTTCGCAGATGCGGTGGTGGCGAAGGAAAACGTGCCCGTCGGCATTCTCGCGTGCGGTATCGGTGCGACGAGTGTGCGCGAGTGGTTGCCGAAAGGCGCGACGTTTCCGAATCCACCGACGCTGGTGAGTCGCGTAGAGCAGTTGCCGAATGGCCAGTGGGCCAGCAAAGGCGCAGCGTATGAGGCTTTTCTCACGCGGATGAAGTCCGTGGGGCCGCAGGGCTTTCGCGCGGTGCTCTGGCATCAAGGCGAGAGCGATGCGAATCAGAAGGACACGACGCGCACGTTGTTAGGAAAGCTTTACCGCGAGTATCTGGAGAAAATCATCCGCGACTCACGCCGCGACATCGGCTGGAGCGCGCCGTGGTTTGTGGCGCAGGCAAGTTATCATGTGCCGGGCGATGAGGGCAGTGACGACATCCGCGCCGCGCAGGCCTCGCTTTGGAAGGATGGCCTCGCATTCGAAGGTCCCGACTCCGATGCGCTGAAAGGCAAACTCCGCGAGCGCGATGGCAAAGGCGTTCACTTCAGCGGCGAGGGGCTGCGTGTTCATGGCGCGGAATGGGCCGAGAAGGTGCTGCCGTGGCTCGCCAGGCAATGGACCGAGCCTCGCCAAGCGAACGATGGCACGGAGTGGAGTGACTTTGCGCAGCTCCCCGAATGTCACAGCCTCGGCTGGGTGAGCGCGAACGTGCAGTCAAAAGACACGAAGAGCTGGAACGGCGTGCTCGACGAAGCGAAGTGGGGCACGCCCGATACGCAGCAAGTCGTGAGCCGCAACTGGGACTGGAAAGTGAGCGAGGCGCATTGGCGCGAGGCTGTGAAGCAAAAAGGCGAGGGCAGGCGCGAGGAGGTGCGATTCGATCTTTGGCTGCCGAAGGACCTCCAAACGGCTCGCGGCATCGTCGTCATGTCCGGCCACGGCAGCGGCGAAGGTCTTTTCAAGCGTGCTGACCTGCGAAAGCTCGCGCAGGAGCTGGGCCTCGCCTTGGTCAAGTTCACCGGCAATCCGATGCAGCGCGGCTTTTGGCCTCAAAGCCTGCTTTTTGAGCATTTGCGGCAGTTTGGCGAAAAGAGCGGCCATCCCGAGCTTCAGCACGCGCCGCTCTTTCTCTACGGCCACTCAAACGGCACCGGCTTCTCCTCCATTTTCACGTCGTATGTGCCGGATCGCGTTTGGGGCTGGGTTTCGATGCGTCCGGGCACCACGTTTCAAGTATACCAGCCCGGAGCCGCAAAAGTGCCCGGCCTCGTCATCTTCGGCGAAGACGATCCCTTCCTCGCGCGACCTTCCAAAGAAGAAAATCTCGCCGTCGTGCCTGCCCTGAGAAAAAACCATCGCGCCCTCTGGAACACCGCCGTCGAGCCCAAGACCGGCCACGGCCCCGGCGAGAAAACCTGGCCGCTCGTGTTCAGTTTCCTACGCCACACCTTCACCGCCCGCGTGCCCGCTGATGCCGATGCCAAAACCGGCCCCGTGAAGCTCCACCCGCTCATGCTCGAAAGAGGTCACCTCGGCCAAAACTGGCAGACGAAGCCCGGCGGCTATCAAAAGCTCATCACCGCTCCCTTTGACGAATTCACCGACGACAAATCCACCGCCTCCTGGTTGCTCAATGCCGACTATGCGAAGGATTGGCAGCAGTTTCAGAGCACGGGCGAGATCAAGAAGTAGAACACATTCATGAACCGCCGCCATTTCATCGTCAGCACCTCAGGAACGCTCGCCGCGTCTTTGCTTCCGGCTTCAGCAGCCAACACGAAAGCGAAGACCGTGTGGGGCATTGCCGAGCTTTGGCAGTGGCTCTATGAGAAGCAGCAGACCAGCGGACACGACTCCGCAGACTGCCTGCAAGCGCATCTCGATCGCGGCATCCGCCATGTCATGTGGGCGCTCGGCCGCAGCACGCTGGATTACCAGAGCGCGTTGCCCACTTCGACGATGTATGTGGGCGATACACGTCCGGAGACAAAAGTGATCGGCGATTCATTCCGCCACGAATGCTCACTGCGTGCCGCGCTCTCCTTTGCTGAAAAGAACAACATGGTCATCTACGGCCGACTCGGCATGAACCGACACTACGGCGACGCACTCGGGGGCGGTTTGCGCTCCAAATACATCGCCGGGCATCCCGAGTGGATGGAGCGGCATCGGGGCTGGCTGGTGG
>JBIKYB010000524.1:0-2911 GCA_044355475.1 Prosthecobacter sp. | reverse complement strand
ACTGCTCGCCGCCGAGCCAGAGGCTTCCGCAACTTCGAGAACCTCAAAACCATCTGCTATTGGATGGCTGGCCGTCTCGACCTCCAAATCCCATCAGCTTTCACCCATCCAGCATAGCGGAGCGCCGAGATTTTTGTCATGCAGGCGCTGTCAGGAGGTTAACATCATGAGCACGAAACTGTATCTCGGCACACGCAAAGGACTGATCCACGTCGAACGTGGCCCAGGCGGCTGGGAAATTAAGCACACATCATTCCTAGGCGTACCGGTGCCGATGCTTTTGCCGGATTCACGCAATGGCCGACTGATGGCGGCGGTGGAGCACGGTCACTACGGCGGCAAACTGCACGCTTCAGGCGATGATGGAACAACTTGGAGCGAGATCGCGGTGCCGGTCTATCCAAAAGGCGAGGAACCGGTGATCTGCGCCATGAGCCAGAAGCCGATTCCACAGAGCCTGGAGAAAATTTGGGCGCTAGAGGCAGGCGGGAGCGATGAACCGGGTGTGTTATGGTGCGGCACGGTGCCGGGTGCTCTCTTCAAATCCATCGACGGTGGTGTAAGCTGGCAAATCGTGGACGGCTTGTGGAACCGCCCCGAGAGAAAAGAATGGTTCGGTGGTGGCATGGACTGGCCGGGCATCCATTCCATCTGCGTCGATCCTCGTGACAGCCGCCATGTGACTCTCGGCATCTCCTGCGGTGGTGTTTGGGACACTCGCGATGGCGGCGAGACGTGGAACCTGCTGGGCAAAGGACTCGTGGCCGACTTCATGCCGCCGGGTGAGCAAGAAAACCCAAATATTCAGGACGCGCATCGCATCGCCTGCTGTGCGGCAAATCCTGATCATCTTTGGCTGCAGCATCATTGCGGCATCTTTCGCAGCACCGATGCCGCGAAGACCTGGGAGAGCATCCGCAGCGCCGATCCGTCTGACTTTGGCTTCGCCGTGGCCGTGCATCCGCAAGATCCGCTCACCGCGCGGTTTGTTCCGGGTGCCAACGACGACAGGCGCGTGCCCGTGGACGCCGCCCTGTGCGTCATGCGCACCCGCGATGGTGGCAAGACCTTCGAGCCCTTGCGCAACGGCCTGCCGCAACATCACGCGTATCATCTCGTGTATCGCCACTGCCTTGATGTGACCGGCGACGGTCGCACCCTGGCCTTCGGCAGTACGACTGGCTCGGTTTGGATCAGCGAGGATGGCGGTGACAACTGGGAGCGACTCAGCGCTGACCTGCCACCGGTGTATTGCGTGCGGTTTGGGTGAAACAGTTCAAGCCATCACCATTCGGTCAAAAACCAGCTCGCCCAGCTCCCGCTGGGAAATCAACGTCCCATGCAGCGGCCCGTCCATGTGCTGTCCGACGTTGATGACTGTGGTGGAGCCGATTTGATCCTGCCACACATCGTTTTTGATCGGTGTGAAGTAATCGTGGCCACAGACAACAAGCCTGGGCTGATGCTCCTCAATCGCGTCCCGCCACCACGCATGCCCCTCGACGACCGATCCCACCGTAGACAGCCGAGTTCCCGTCGGCGGCTCGTGCATGACCCAAAGCTGCCGCGCCGCGTCGCCGTGGTCCTCGATCAAAGTCGGCAGCCAGTAGCCGTAATGCTCGCCGCCGAGCAGTTCTGCCTCGGAAAACGCCTCCTCCTGCCCCATCGCGCAGGGGAAACCAATGACGCCGATGTTGCCGATTTCGGCGAATGAACCGTTCAGCCTCAGCGGGGACGTTTGACGCAGCGAACGCCATGCCTCGCGAAACTCGAACCAGTTCTCGTCCTCGTGGTTGCCACGCACGAAGAAGATTGGTACCGAAACCGCCTGAAGCTCCACCGCGCACTGCGTCGGCGTCAGATGCCGCGTTCTACCATACGGCAGCAGGCCGGTGCCATGCAGAAAATCGCCGCCGAGAACGACGGCGTCGGGTTTTGTGCCTGCAACAAGGCGAACCAGCGCCTCATACAAAACAGCCCGCTGATGCAGGTCGGTGGCGATGAGGATGCGCGTCATGCTGTGGAGCGCCGACGAGTCGTCGGCATTTGCGTTGGAATGGCGACGAATCGTCGCCACTCCACATTTACACCATCTCCATCATCCGCTTCTTCTTCGGCTTGCCGGCGCTGACGAATTCGACATCGGCGGCGATGACTTTGTATTCGGGGCACATCGTGTCGGCGTCACAGCCTTGGCCGGTGACGTTGTTCACCATGGCGTCGGGGAAGTGGAAGGTGGTGTAGAGGATGCCGGGCTTCACTTCATCAGTGACGCGGGCTTCGAGTTCGACTTCGCCACGGGCGCTGCTGAGACGGACACGGTCGCCAGTGCGGATGGATTTGCGCTGGGCGTCGGCGGGATTGAGGGAGAGGTAGTCCTGCACGACGATCTCGCTATTCCCGGTGCGGCGGGTCATGGTGCCGCAGTTGTAGTGCTCCAAAATGCGGCCGGTGGTCAGGATGAAGGGGAATTCGGCACCGTTGGTCTTGAGCTCGGTGGACTCTTTCCAGTCGAAGTAATGGAAGTGGCCTTTGCCACGCTTGAACTCGGTCTGGTGGAGGATTTGCGTGTCCACACCGCCTTCTTGCACGGGCCATTGCTTGCCGTTGATGTCGAGATTGGCCCAGGTGATGCCTTTGAAGAAGGGCACGATGGCGGCGACTTCGGCGAGCACGCCATCGGGCGTGTAATCGGCCTGCGGAAAGCCGAAGCGCTGTAGGACCTCGCACATGATTTGGCCGTCGGGCTTGGTGCCTTCGAGGGGCTTCACGGCGGCGTTAACGCGCTGCACACGGCGTTCGGCATTGGTGAAGGTGCCGCTCTTTTCGAGGAAGGAGGACGCGGGAAGAATGACGCTGGCGTATTTGGCCGTCTCGGTCATGAAAATCTCCTGCACGACGAGGAACTCGA
>JBIKYB010000523.1:0-2928 GCA_044355475.1 Prosthecobacter sp. | reverse complement strand
AGGAAGAGTCCATTTTGCACTCCTCCTCGAGTCCTTTGATGCTGGTCAGCTTTTTTTTCATCGCGTGAATCTCGTTTGAGGGGCGGATGAATTACATCGCGATGCCTTCGGGAATCTTAGCCGCCTTGGACTCGCCGTGCGCAGAGTTCACGCAGGCGTCGAGTAGCTCGTTCGCTGCGGCCACAGACTCGGCCACGAGGTCATTGAGACGGTTTTTGAAGAAGTAAAAGAGAGCCAAGCTCGGAATCGCAACGAAAAGGCCGGCAAAGGTCGTCAAGAGTGCCACCGAGATGTCACCCGCGAGTTTGGAAGGCTCCGCACCGCCGGTCTGCGCCAGAATTTCGAAGGCACCCACCATGCCGACCACCGTGCCGAACAGTCCGAGCATTGGTGAGATCTGCGCCAGCACGGAGAAATTGCTGATCCACTTTTGATACGGACGCATTTCGTTGCCCGCAAAGTCCGCCATTGCGCTTTCCACATCTTCGCGGCCCAGGGTCTCACCTTTGGTGGCATCAAAGTGAGGCAGCGCCACGGTCATCATGCGACCAAGGAACGTTGGGCTTTGCGCGGCGGTCTCGATGGCGCTGCGCACGCGGCACTGGTGCATGAGGTCGAGCAACTGCGTCTTCAGGATGACCGGCGTGAACTTTGACTTCGTCATCGTCATCGCGCAGAGCACGGTGTAAGTCAGCGCCATCACGGAGCACAGACCGAGCGGAGTCATCCACACGCCGCCATCCGCCACCCACTTCTGCCACCATGATTTCGGCGGTGGTGCCTCCGCCGCAGCATCGGTGGCCTGAGCCAGGAGGTCAGGCGTCAACACGAAGGCCAGGACAAGCGCGGTCAAACAGATGGCAAGGCCGCGATGGCGCGAAATCAGGGTAGAAGAAGGTTTGATCATGGCGTGTGTCTTTAAATCCGAATTTTCGAGCGCTATTTCAACGGTTCACGCACCAAGGCGCAAGGGCGAAATGCCCTCAGGGACAAAAACTTTGCGTGAAACTCTCCCTGGGGATGGTTCTCACGACGGCTTCAGCGGTTCCGGCTCTTTTTTGCCCAGGCCAAAACTGAAGATGATCGCCGCCGCCGCCAGCATGGAGCAGCACAGGTAGTAGAGACCGCCAACGAAGGAACCCGTGACCTTTTCGACCGTGCCGAGGACATAGGGGCCGAGGAAGCCGCCGAGATTGCCGATGGAGTTGATGAGACCGATGCTCCCTGCGGCGGCGGACTCGGTGAGAAAGAGGCTCGGCAGCGCCCAGAAGGCGGGCATGTAGCTCTTGAAGCCCGCAAAGGCCAGCATCAGGCACACCATGGTCAGCACCAGATTTCCCTGCGTGTGCGGCATCAGGCCCAAGGCAGCGGAACCCATCACAATCGGCAGCACGGCATGCCAGCGGCGTTCTTTGAAGCGATCCGAACTCCAGCCCATGAAAAGCTGTCCGCACATCGCCACGGCGGGCGGCAGCATGATGAGCCAGGTGAGCTGGTTCATGTCCATGGCATACCAGGACTTCAAAATGCTCGGCATAAAGAACTCGATGCCATAGCTGCCTGTGACGGTGCAAAAATACACCAGCGCGAGCAGCAGCACCTTGGGATGCTTCAGTGCCTGGAGCACCGTCATGCGCTTGCCTTTGCGTGTTTCGGCTCGTTCACGCTCCAGTTCGGACTCCAAAGCCTCACCTTCCTCGGCAGTCAGCCATTTCGCCTGCTTCGGCCGGTCCACGAGCCAGAAGTACACGAAAAAGCCCAGCACCACGGCAGGCACGGCCCAGAACACATAGACCCACTGCCACCCCACCATGCCGAGCACCGGCGGCTGATCACCGTGACCGATGGCGAGCAGCCAGTTGGAGATTTTCGGGCTGATGATCTGCGCGAACGGCGTGGCGACCATGAACGTGGCCAGCGCCCGTGCCCGGTCGCGGCTGGGGAACCAGTGGGTCAAATACACCACCACGCCGGGAAAGAACCCGGCCTCTGCGAGGCCCAGCAAGAAGCGCACCGTGTAAAATTGCCAGGGCGTCGTCACCGCCGCCGTGAGGCCCGCCATCACACCCCAAGTGATCATGATGCGGCAGATCCACTTCCGCGCACTCCAGCGCTCCACCATCAGCGTGCCTGGAATCTCCAGCAGGAAGTAACCGAGGAAGAAAATGCCCGCGCCAAAGCCGATCACCGCGTTGTCAAAGCCGGGCAGGTCACGCGTCATTGTCAGCTTCGCCACCGCCACGTTCTGCCGGTCCACATAGGCGATCATGTAGCTCACAAACAGCAGCGGCAGCAAACGCCAGTAAGCTTTGCTACGGGCGCGGTTCAGCGCGGCTTCATGGCTGGCGGCGTCGGAGGAATGCATGGACGAAACAGGACGCACGTCAGCTCATCTTCTATCACTCCACGTCAGAGTGGCTGATGCAGCCTGCGGTGCTTGCCTGCACGAGCGCGGACGCCCCGTCCGCACTCGAGTAACCGCCGAACGCATCCCACCCCTCTTTCAGTTCGATCCTGCCCGCTTGAAGGCACCGCGCTTGGCCCCTTTCAAGGGCCTGCCCAGCCCGTGGAGGCAGAAAAAAGACCTTGAGCTTGCGCTCAAGGCCTGAATCAAATCTGCGTTAGTTTGTGGCTGCTTACTCCTTCGGGAGCACCACGGTGTCGATGACGTGGATCACGCCATTGGAGCCGACGATGTCCGTCTTGACGACCTTGGCACCATCGACGGTGACTGCGCCGTCTTTCACCACCACATCGAGTTCACCACCTTGCACGGTCTTCACCTTGCTGGTCTTGACGTCTGCCGCCATGACCTTGCCTGCCACGACGTGGTAGGTCAGGATACCGGCGAGCTTGGCCTTGTTCTCTGGCTTCAGCAGGGTCTCAACCGTTCCGGCTGGCAGCTTGGCAAAGGCTTCGTTGGTTGGG
>JBIKYB010000357.1:0-5113 GCA_044355475.1 Prosthecobacter sp. | reverse complement strand
ATCTGCCGCCGCACTACATTTCGCCCACCAGCTAAAGCTCCTTTGTTTCATCGGCCACTCGCATCAGCCGAAGATGTTTGTCGAAGGAGAGGACCAGGCGTTGGACATCACCAGCCTGGAGAGTGTCCGCAAAGGCAGCAAGCAAGTGGTCAATGTCGGTTCGGTCGGGCAGCCACGGGACAAGGACGAACGTGCCTGCTATGTGGTTTACCGCCGGGCCGAGCAGGACGTGTGGTGGCGTAGAATTCCGTATGACATCGTTTCAGCACAGCAGGCGATAGCAAATGCCGGATTGCCAGGCAAATACGCTCATCGGCTTTCGTTCGGGAAATGACTCTGGGTTGAAGATCTCTCATTTGATGGACTTCATCATGCCCGGCACTCTGAACTTGCCACCCAAAGGTGAGCCTAGGACCTTGGCGGCTACTCAACTGACTTGAGCGGCAGGCGGTAGATCATGCCCCGTTTGGTCGGCAGCAGCCTCCTCTTCATCAAACAGTTCGCGGATCTGCCAGGACAATGCGACGCAGTTCATTTCATCTGAAATCTCCTCAATGACTTCGGGATCGGTGGCGGCATCCCTCAGGGCACGTAGTTGGTCCATCATGCTTCCCGCCTTCCGAGTGTTATCGTTGCACAAAGCGGTTGGTTCAGTGTGAGTGGTCATAGGAATCAGGCGGTAGTGGTGACAAAATTCAGGGGTGTCAAATCGCGTTCACCGTTCCAGCGGTAGGCGACCATGGGGCCTTCGCGAGCCGCGCTGAAATCGAGACATGCAAGGTTGTGGCGTAGTGGGGCTTTCTCGCGAGACGCCGGCATCCAGTAGTGGCCGAAGAACACAGGCGGTTCATCGGGGCCGTAATTGGGTACACGGCGCAGGTAGAGTGGATCGGCGTCGCCGGGTTCATCAAAGGGGGTGGGCATGGCAAGGTGCGTGACTCGGGCCGTTTCCGGTATGTCCCACCAGCGCACCCGCACTGAACGCCGAGCAATGCCTTCCTTGTCGTGGTAGAGGCAGCCTTCAGGCATGTCCATTTCAGGCCCTTTGAGCACATGATCCACCGCACTGTGAAGTTTGCTGCCTCGTTTGGCACAGGCGAACAGGAATTCATCGTCGGTCAGGCATTTGCCGTCGAGTCGCTTTATGCGCTGCGTATCCCAGCAGGCGTGGACTGCCCTTAAATCTCCCAAGTCGAGAAACATAGGCAGCCGACGCATCCACTCCAGCCATCCTCTCCATTCGTCCTCATGGTTGGCAAACTGATCAAGCGTAACCCGCAGACCGCTGTCACGGTCCAGTCGGCGTGGACGCAGCCAATCTCCTTTTCCATCAGGCGTGTGGTAGAGAATCGCGTTGAACTCGTGGTTGCCCATGATCGCCAGAGCATCTCCGGCCTCGACCATGGCACGCACGGTGTGAAGCACCTCGCGGACTTTGGGGCCACGGTCGATATAGTCGCCGAGGAAGATGACCTTGCGGCCTTCGGGGTGATGGAAGCTTTCACCGTGGGGCAGGTAGCCGAGCTTGTTCAGCAGGGTGGTGAGTTTGTCGTGGTGTCCATGGATGTCGCCGATCAGGTCGTAGTGTTCGTGTTTCATTGCACTGCCATCATCGCCTTGGACAAGCGTATCGACTATGTAGCAAAATGTGGTATATATGACTCCATGGTAAGTAATAAAGACACCCTCCCTCCACTGAATGGTCTCTCGCTGGACCGCTTGCGTAACTTTCTAGCCTTCGCGGAAGCAGGCTCTATCGCCAAGGTCGCTCCCGAGAGCCTGACCCGTCAGGCTCTCATCAGCAGGCAGATCGGTGAGTTGGAGCAATACTTCGCCACGGAACTCACCGTGCGACGGGGCAAGACGCTGGCCCTTTCGGAGGCAGGTGAGCGGCTGAGAGTGATTGCTAGTGCACAGTTTGACGATTTGAGTGAGTTCCAAAAGATGCAGAAAGGGCAACGCAGAACTTTCTCTATCGGGGCTGGCGCGAGCATTCTTGAATGGCTGGTCGTGCCTTGTGTGGCCGGTATTCGAAATGTTCTCAGCGACGCCGCAGTGCGGTTCTCCTCGCAGCGCAGCAGCGAACTCGTTGCGAGCATTCGTGACGGGCAGCTCGACTTTGCCATTGTCCGCGAGGATGCCATCTCGGAGGAGTTGCGACTCAAATCGAGCCTGTCGCTGCGGATGCGGGTGGCTTTCTCTTTGTGTGCTTCCCGCAAATTGCTGGGTAGCAAACCGAAGTCCACTCTCGCAGATCCGGCGGTATGGCAGTCTCTGCCCTTTGCCGCCAACAGCGGAGGCGGTCAGTTGGATGCGACGTTTCGCGCTGCCATGACCGATGCGGTGGGAGATTTTCATCCGGTGGTGGAGTGTGACTCGATGCTGCAAGTGCGCGAGCTGATCGTGCAGGGCGTGTGTGTAGGTCTGCTGCCCTCCTTTGGCACGCATGGACTTTCTGAGCAGGATGTAGTGACCTGCGAATTCGCCCCCATGAAGGACTACGGTCGTTCCCTGGTGCTGCACTGGAACAACCGCCAGATGCGTCGGCGTGGCATTGAGGAATCCGTCATCAAGCGCATCGCGAAAGCATTGCAGCGGTGATCTCTGTTACTCTCAGCAGTTTAGCTCTAGGGCCTTCGCCAATTCCTCCCGTATTCGCTTCTGCAGTTCCGGCGGCCCCAGCACCTTTGCCTTGGAACCCCAACTCAGCACCCATCGGGTGATTTCCTCCAGACCGGACAGGTCGGCTTGGAATTCGATGACACTGCCGTCGGGTTTGAGTTTGCGGATGGCTTGTGTCGAGTGCCACTGGCGCTCACCCACCACGCGGGCGGCGTAGCCTTCAAAGCGGATATGCACCTCATGCGTGCGCTTCTCCTCGCCGGCGTAGCTCCACACGCCAAAGCCACCCCCGAGATGATCCCGTGCATTGAAGAGTGGATCACGCACGAATTTCGTCTTCAGCATGCTCAGGTTGGTGATGCGTTGCAGGGCAAAGGTGCGCACCGCTTTTCGTGCTGGATCATAGGCCAACAAATACCAACCATGCTCGATCTGCCCCACATGATACGGATGCACCGTGCGCTGCTCCGGCTTGTTGCCGTTGAGCTTGTGATAATCAAAGTTCACCTCCCGGCAGTCACGCACCGCATCGAGCAGATCACCAAACAACGCCACATCTGCCGGTAGCACACCGGATGCCTTCACCGAGAAAGCTTTATCCAGTTCATGCCACTCGATGGAAATCTCACCGGGGCATGCTTCAGCGATCTTGCTGAAGCTCTCGCTCAGCATGCGCTCCAGTCGCGTTCCGCGCAGCGGTTCCAAAGCATGCCGAGCCAGAAACAAAGCCACTAGGTCATTGCGCGAAAGATGCAGCATGGGGAATTCATGCACCGGCCGCGTGTAGTAGTAGCCATGCTTGAGCTGATCATACTCCAGCGGCAGATCCAACTGGTCCCGCATGAAAGTGATGTCGCGCTGGATCGTCTTGGGCGTCACCTCAATCTCTGCCGCCAGGGTGGAGCAGTTCGGATGTCTGCCTGTTTGCACTAACTTGTGGATTTCCAGCACCCGCCACATCGCGACCCGACTGGTGCCTTTGCGGATGACCGAGCCGGGAAGGGGATTTTTGGTTCGTGATCTTCGGGAGGTGGATACTTTGGACATGTTAGCGAAGAAATACCGCAGAAAGTACATCTGTCGCCCCGCAAATGTCCCACCCCCTATGCGAGCATGGGTTTTTCAGACCCCACATGCGCTCTCGCTTTCTCGCTCAACTCCAACCCCTGCTCATCCGCACGACCACTCCAGTCATCCTGCTGGAAGGCACCCGCCAGCTTCCTGCCGAGAAACGGCAGGCGCTCGCTGACGTGGGGCAGCGTCTGGCAGAGGCCTTTCCTCAGGCCGTGTTTCGCAGCGGCAATGCCACCGGCACCGATGAAGCGTTTGCCGCAGGCGTCGCCACCGTTCCGGGTGCAAAGCTACAGCTTGTTCTGCCCACACCCGGCATGGGTCGCTCGCGTCGTCCCGCTTCCGCCAACTGTCTGGCCTTGGACGATCTGCCCTTGGAGGAGCGTCATCACCTCGCTCGCGAATCTTTTGCCGCCTCGCCCGAGAATCATCGGCTCTTCGATCTCTACCTGCGCGGTCAGTCCGGCAATCCCGCCTATGCCAAGGCGCAGTATCTGGTGCGCGATGCCTTGAAAGTCTTCGGCAGTCCTGCGTTGAAGCTCGCGCCCGCCACCGTGGCGCTGTTCTTCATCAACAACATCGGCCCCACCAGTGGCGGCACCGCACACACCATCCGCCTCTGCGAGCGCCAGGAAGTGCCCGTCTTCACCCAGCGCGACTGGCTTGCCTGAACGCCTATGCACACCATCAAAACTAGCCTCCAAAACTTCGAACATGCCTCACAGGTCACCAAGCCCCAGGTGCAGGCAATCAAAGCCATGCTCCTGCTCGGCCTTGCCGATCAGGCGCTAGCAGCTCTGCCTGTATCCTCCGATGGCATGCACCCTGAGGCCGATCTCGAGGCCCTGCGACTCGCCTGCCTCGACCAGCAACATACCCCTTCCTCCACGCTTGCCGAGGCCGCGCTGCGGGCTTTGAATCATCGCCCCTTCGCCTTCGGAACCTACCTGCTCGCCATCACGCATTTGCTCCATCTGGGCCGTCATCTGGAGATGCTCGATATCGAAAAGCAATGCCGCCGGAGCCATCTGGGATTCGTCGGAGAGGTCACCATTCTCCTCGCTTGCGCCGCCACGAGGCTGGCAGACTTTTCCACAGCGCTCCACCTGCTAACCTATCACTACGACGGCACACTGCCCGCAGGCCATTTGATGGCCGAATCAAGGCTGCAGCCATTCTGGGAGCACTACGCCAGAACAAGGCCTGACCCTACCGAGGCCCGGCAGATGCTCTCCGGCTGGGCGCAGCCGGAGCTCGATGCAGCCGCCCGGCCCGAATTCCGCGGACAGATCCGCGACTTCGATCATGCGCATCATGTCCCGCTTAGCATGCGCCCCTGGCTGGAGCGCCATCTTGGCGGATTCTGGACACTCAGGCCGGACACCAAAAGCGAACAACGCCAGCATTTTCACCAGTGGAA
>JBIKYB010000522.1:0-2938 GCA_044355475.1 Prosthecobacter sp. | reverse complement strand
TGGTTCATGCCGGCGTTCGTGAAGATGCGCGCACCGTCGCGGCTGGTGTAGCCCACGTTGTCACTGGGGACGATGGTGTGCTGCTTCGACTTGAAGAAGTCGAGGAACGTCTGGCGGATCTGGGCGGCGGTGGGGACGGCGGACATGGGAAAGAGGGCGCGGATGGTAGCGGGGGCGGTTGAGGGGTCAAAGCGTTTGCGCGACTGGAGAGGCTCACGTCTTCCTCCGCCTAAGAATAGGCCCAGCCACTCACAAGACCCAAGATGGCCGCTTTTTGATGCTGGAAGAACCCGGTTTGAGAGTCGCGCACGAGGCACGCCGTAAAAAGGCACTTGTAAAAATACTGTAATTACTGTAAATATTTGGTTAGCCATGCCAAATGGAATGAAAAGCCTTCGCACTTCATCAGGCCGAACCCGGCGCGGGTTCAGCATGGTCGAGATGCTGACCGTCATAGCCATCATGGGCATCTTGGTGTCCATCTCCATCGGTGCCTTTGGCGGTGCTCGGCAGGGCGCGGTGGATCAAAAAGACAAGCGCAACGCTCAGGAAATCGCCAGCACGGCCGCCATCGCCAGCGCCGCAGGTGCCCAGTTTCTGGTGCCCGGAGACGAACGAGCCACCATCAACAATCTCCGCACGGGCTGTACCCCCAGCCAGGGTGCCTTCAAAGGCCGGTTATTCAAATTATCGAACTTGGCCGAACCCGAAATCAACGGAGCCATGCGCTTCCTCGCGCTGAACGACAGCGAACTGCAATACCGGTTGGATGGCACCCCATAATCCAGGCTGGCCGCCCTCGACGAAGTCAGCGTGTGACTATCATGTGAATGAAGAATCCTGCCCCCGATCAAGAACGGACCTTGTCTGACGTATCACCTGAGTGATTCGCCCTCTCATCGCCCTTAGCCTCGCCAGCACCGCCCTCGCGGAGTCCATCGACTTTTCCAAGCAGATCCGCCCGATCCTGAGCGAGAACTGCTTCTTCTGCCATGGTCCCGACGATAAAAAGCGTGAAGCGGACCTCCGTCTCGACGACGAAGCCGCCGCGAAGAAGAACAACGACGGCGTCATTGCCGTGGTGCCGGGGAATCCGGAGAAAAGCGCCCTCATCCAGCGCATCGTGAGCACGGACCCCGATGAGGTCATGCCGCCGCCGAAGCAGCACAAGACGATCTCACCGGCGCAGGTGGCGCTGCTCAAAGAATGGATCATGCAGGGCGCGAAGTGGGGGAAGCATTGGAGCTATGAGAAGGTGGTGAGGCCTGCCGTGCCTGCCGGTGAGAAAAATCCGGTGGATGCGTTTCTGGCGGCGCGTCTGAAGAAGGAAGGGCTGTCGTTTTCTCCTGCGGCGGACCGTGCCACGCTGATCCGCCGTGTGGCGCTCGATTTGACTGGGCTGCCGCCGAGACTGGACGAGCTGGCGCGTTTTGAACGGTCCGAACTGAGCGATGCGGTGGAATTTTATCTCAATAAACCCAGCTACGGCGAGCACTGGGCCCGCCAATGGCTGGACCTCGCACGCTACGCGGACTCCTCCGGGTATCCGAGTGATCAGCCGCGTGAGATTTGGGCTTACCGGGACTGGGTGATCCGGGCGCTGAACTCGAACATGCCGTTTGATCAATTCACCATCGAGCAAAACGCGGGCGATTTGCTGCCGAACCCGACGGACGACCAGCTCATCGCGACGGCGTTTCATCGGAACACGATGACGCAAAACGAAGGCGGCACGGATGACGAGGAATTCCGCAACGCGGCGATCATCGACCGCGTGAACACGACCTTCGCGGTGTGGATGGGCACCACGATGGCCTGTGCGCAGTGCCACACGCACAAATACGATCCGCTCACGATCAATGAGTACTTCCAGTTCTACGCCTTCCTCAATCAAAGCGCCGATAGCGACAAAAAAGACGAGGTGCCGCTGCACAGCTTTGACACGCCAGAGACGAAAAAACAGCGCGAGTCGCTCACAGCCGAGATCGCGGCGCTGGAGTCGAAATTCACGAAACCGGACGCGAAATGGCTCGCGGGCCTCGACGCGTGGGATCGCGGTTTTGCGCGGGATTTGGGCTGGCAGAGCCCGAAGCCGGTCAAAGTGAGCGAAAGCGACGCGAAGATCGAAAACGATGGCCGTGTGATCCTCGCGAAGAACAAGGACACGGCGAGTTACACGGTCGAATTGCCGCTCACGGGTGATAAACTGAGCGCTCTGAGGCTCGAAACGGCTCCGCAGGCCGGTTTTGGCAATTTTGTGATCACCAGCCTGAAAGCCGAGGTGGTGCCACCGGATGCGAAGGCGGCTCCGCAGGCTCGCTTTGTGCGCGTGGAGCTGCCGGGGGCTAAAAAGATGCTGCAACTGGCTGAGGTGCAGGTTTTTAGCGGCGCGGAGAACATCGCGCCAAAAGGTATCGCAAAGCAGAGCAGCATGTACACCGACGCCGAAGCGAAACGTGCGAACGATGGCAACACGAGCGGCGAATACAAGAATGGCAGCGTGGCGCACACGAGTGGCAACGACAACGATCCGTGGTGGGAAGTCGATTTGAAGGCCGCAAAGCCGGTGGATCGCGTGGTGGTCTGGAACCGCACGGATGGCAACGTTCACACCCGATTGGAAGGCTTTCGCGTCGTCTTGCTGGATGATAAGCGCCAGATCGTCTGGAAGAGTGATCTGACGCCTGCGCCGGTGAAGGAGAAGGCTTTTGCGGTGAGCGGCCCGGTGTCGGTGGGTTTCACGACGGCACTGGCTGATTACGAACAGAGCGGTTTTGAGGCCGTGAAGTTCCTCGCTCCGAAAAGCAAAGGCTGGGCCGTCGGTGGCGCGGCGGAAAAACCACACACGCTCACGCTTTTGACGAACTCACCCGTCGTGGTGCCTGCGGGCGCAAAGCTACGGGTGACCTTGGAGCAGAAGAGCGAGTTCAAGCAGCAC
>JBIKYB010000521.1:0-2940 GCA_044355475.1 Prosthecobacter sp. | reverse complement strand
ACGCCTGACCTCATTTTTGGAGGCCAGCGCCCTGGGCGTGCCGGTGGCGCTGACGAAGCGCAATCCACCGCCAGAGGCGTTGATTTTTGACCAAATTGCCGCCGAACTGGAGCAGCGGGCAGGGCTAAGCAAAGAACGCGAACCGGAGCAGGGCCATGCAAGTCTCCTGGATTGACGCCAACCACCTACAGTCACTGTTGGCACAGATCACGACGCCGGAAGTGTGCGCAGGATCGAAGCCATCGCATGTGATGGAATCCACGGAAGAGGCTGGCTTCATGGATGCTGAGGCTTTGCCACCCACTGCTGGCCTACAGCCCTCGGAGCCGCCTCAAACGCTCTCCGTCATGCCGATTGAGACTGCTACAATTGAACCTACGGAGACCCAGGAAGAAGATCCTCAAGCAAGCGTGCCTCACAATAGCGCTGCTGCGCTCCCACTGAGCCGCATCCGTGACAAGCTCCGTGCAATCCGCCAACGCGCCACCGATGCGGGCATTCTGGTGCGGGTGAACGAGCCTTCAGAAGCCAGACCTTCCTTGGCCCCGAAGTTCGTGCCAGTAGTGGGTTTAGAAACTCTGACGGAACCCAGCTCTCCCAACTCCATTCCCACGTTTACCATTCCCCAGGGTTCCCGCACGGTGCGTCTGGCGGCGTTCTCGGCCTGGGCAAGGGAGGTGTTGCGAGATAATGGCGGGCATGTGCTGGTGATGAGTGATGATGGTGAGGTGCTGTGGGGTGGTGAGGCCAAGGCCGGGTTGGTGCTTTCCAGCATGATGGCGTGGGCGGCAGCAGCTCGGGCAAGTGCCCTGTCAGCCTGCGGGACTCCACCAGTAGTGCGGCAAACGCTTTCCTCCGGCCACGTGCTGACGGTGATCCCCTGCAAAACACACTCAGGCATTTTTCATGCCGCTATTGCAGCGCCTGAAGGCCTCTCAGACGCACTAGCGGCCAGTTTTCAGAGCGCTCTGCGTGACACCATGAACGCAGAAGATCCTATTTCTTGAACAGCGCCAGTTCATTGATGCCCCAGCTATTTCCAGCGCTCCCAGTTTGGGTGATCCGGATAAAACGGGCCTTCTGAGGGGCTTTGAAAATGATCTCGGACAACGCGGCCCCCTTCCCTTCCATGACCGGTGCGCTCCACTGAGAGCCATTGGCGGAAAGCTCGATCTTGAATTGTCTCGCATAGTCCTGGTAGTTGCCTTGGCTGTCGAGCGCGAGACCGGCGATGTTCGCCTCCACTGGCAGCTCGACGACGAACCATTCACCGCCTTTCATCGGGACACCATTCGCCCAGCGAGTGGCGGTGTTGCCGTCTGTGGCCTTCAAGCAGTCCTCTTTCTTGCTGCTAGCGCTCAATTTCCAGATGCTGCGGGGTTCGATCATCGCCAGCTTGGTCTTGAGCCGCTGCTTCAAAGGAGTCGGCGCGGCCGGAACAAAGTAATAATCACGCACACGACCATCAATGAGCTGCAACTGGTCAGGCTTCAAAGCAGCGGAATACACGAAGCACTCGGCTAGATAGCCGCTGAACTGATCTGATGCACCAGCCGTTGCCCCATTGCTGTTTTTGACACGCCCGATGGAAAACTGGTCGAGCGGTGCATCCGGCGCTGTCAATTTGCCGCCTTGGGAGGTGAAGCTTTTACCCTCTGAGTCGCGGGCACGGAGTTCTACCGCTCCGTTGCCTGCGTTCCAAGTCAGCAAAGCGAGACTGGCGAGCGTGCCGTTGACACCCGTGGAGGTCAGCGTCACTCCCCCGCCCTGCCGTTTCACTACTGCAACGATGTTTTTCTTCTGATCAATGCTCAATGACACACTGGCACCCTCTTGGTTTTCAAGAGTGAGCAGGCGAGTAGGAAGGTGCGCGGCGTCGGCTTGAAAAGCCGCCACAAGAGTCAGCCCCTTGTCTCCACCTGGAGTGCTAACACTGCCAAAGGGCATGTTTTGCACCTCTTTGCCAGGGGCATCCAGCACGAGCGCACAAGGCTTGCCGTTGCGCGGACGGAAGTCGAGAACCACTCGCCCGGCCCTTGGCGTACCGCCGGAGGAAGCCTCAGGCCAATTGACACGCTTCGGGGCATGGTCGGCGTTTGGTGCGCGCAAGATGTTGTCGCCACCACGCTCGGAGATGTCGCGCCATTCGAGCACCGGTTCGTTGGTATTGGCTTGGGCAGGCTTGCCATTGGACCCCTTGCGCCCGTTCAGGCTGCCCGTGTTGCCGACGTAAAATAGAGCAATACCACGATCCACCGGCGGAAAGGAGCGGTCTTGAGGGAGCTGAAAGCTGACTTTGGGCGGAGCGGAAGACAAGCCGATGGTGGATAGCACCGAAGGCGTGCCGCTAGCTTTGGGGGCACTTTTCTGGAAGAAAAAACAACCACCGATACCCAGCACAATCACGCCCCCTGCAATAAGAGCGATGGTCTTGATGGGCAACGACCCCGTTTTGACCTCAGATTTACCTGCTGCGGAACTCAACACGGAAGACGGCTGGCGCGTTTGAGCAGTAGAATGTCCGCTGACCGGACGACGAGGCGCGGGAGCCAAAGGAGCAGTGATGGCGGCCGTTTCTGTGAATGGCCGGACCTCCGAGATGACCTCCACTGGCACCACCTCCATCACCGGTTCAGCATAAACATCAGCGGCAGGCATCGCCTCCTGCTGAGGCGGATAATACCCCGTGAGCGGCACCGTGCCCGAGCCGGGCGGCATATACGTCGGCTGCCCAGGTGGCATGTACATGGGGGGCGGGGCATACATGCCCATCCACGGTCCATAAGGCACCATCGTGGGCATTTTTTCCCACGCACGGAATTCCTCAATGGCCTGCTGGGAATTCGCGGGACGGTCATCCGGTTTCTGCGCCATCAAGCGCGCACACCACGCTCCCAGCCATTGTGGGACATGCGGGGCAATGACATGCAGTGGCGTCAC
>JBIKYB010000520.1:0-2954 GCA_044355475.1 Prosthecobacter sp. | reverse complement strand
CAGGAGCAGGAACCGGCCCGCGTGGTCTTGTTTGACGACCTCGGCGCCTGCGAATGGCGCGTGTTTGATCCCAACACCCGGCAGTGGGCCACGCAGTGGACCGAACCGCTGGAGGAAAACGCCCCACATGTGCATCCGTTGCTGATCGAAGTGGTCTTGACCGGCGTCGATGGCATGTCAGCACGCCGCGTGTTCTGGATCGCGCCGAGCGAGCCACCTTCCCTCCTGATGCCAGCAGCCGGAGCGGCCAATCCCCCACAACCTGTCGAGGAAGTTCCAAACAGGTGAACCCAGGTTCAGGGCTTCCTCGGCGTCGTCCGACGCTGATGCTCCTGGAATGCCTGACGTGCCTCGGTGGTCTTGCCTGCTTTCTTGAGCGAGTGGGCGAGATTCATCCAAGCCTGAGGATGATTTGGGCGCAGGCGGACCGTGGTCTGGTAGGCTTTGGCGGCCGCGTCGAAGTCGCCTTTTTTGTCGAACATCAAGCCCTGGTAATACCATGCCTCGGGATAGCGGGAGTTCAGGTTCAAAGCACGGCGGATGTGCTGCTCCGCGCCATCGTAGTCGCGCAAACGCCCACGGACATACGCCATGAGGTAGTGCCCTTGAGCGAAGTCTGGGGCCAGCAGGATGAGGCGGTTCAAGGCGTCCTCGGCCTTGCCGAGATTGCCATCACGCGCATGGCGGGAGGCCAGCAGCAGCCAGGCGAGCGAGTCCTCCGGGCGCTGCTGGGTGGCAAGCTCCAGCGCCTCTCGGTCTTCCTCGCTGTTCGGCGCGGTGGCGGATTTATCTCGCAGTTTGGCAAAGGCGAGTTGGTGCCAGTAAAGGCCGGCCTTGGGATCGAGCGCGACTGCCTTGCGCTGGCAGTTCACCGCTTCAGATGCGCCGCCAAGATAGCTAGCGGCCAGCCCTAGCAGCGCCCAGCATTCGGCGCTGCGCGGATATTTAGCGGTGAGACGGATGAGTTTCGGCAAGGCGGACTCGACGCGCCTAGCCTGCAAGGTCTGAAACGCATCGAGAAACTCCGTGCTGCGGGCCACGCTGACGAGCGTGGGTGCCTTCGGCAGGTTCGCGAGCGGCTGAAACGCCGACCGCCGCCGCTGCACCTCGAAGGCGGCTTGATCGGCCTTCAAGGCGAAGTTCATCCAGCTTTTCAAAGGCACGCGCATGCCGACGATGGCGATGATGTTGCCATCGTCATCCAGCACCGGGGAACCGACCGCGCCCGGGGATTCATCCCCACGCAGCGGATGCCAGCCGAGGGCGGTCACAGACGAGTCTTTTTGGATCTTTGCATGGGCGATGACCAGGCCGCGCTTTTCGGAGACGGCCACGACATGGCAGGGCGTTTCCTTCGCGAGATTTACCTCCGTTTTGAAGCGGAGTGCCTTGGAAGAGCGGGTTTCAGCTTGGAGGAGGGTCACG
Organism: Prosthecobacter sp.; assembly: GCA_044355475.1. Classification (GTDB taxonomy): domain Bacteria; phylum Verrucomicrobiota; class Verrucomicrobiia; order Verrucomicrobiales; family Verrucomicrobiaceae; genus Prosthecobacter. The sequence continues at coordinate 1,529 of JBIKYB010000520.1, read as the reverse complement.
CCAGTGGCGTTGTCCGCCAGATAGAAGCCGGTCACGGGCTGGTTGGTTCCATCGGCGGTGGTGAGGGTCACGCGGTCGATCTTTCCGGCGATCTCAGGATGCACCAAACCGGCGTCTGTGAGCACCACGCCGTCGTCCGTCACGAAACAGCCGACGCCATGCGCGATCTGCCCGCCAAACTCGTCCCAAACGCGGATGCTGACCACGGAGGCCACCACTTTCTGGCCGAGGGAGAGCAGCTTGAGCTCCGCCGGGGTCATCGGTTTGTCAGGGGCATCGCCAGGGAAGGGGGCCAGCGGAGGCAGAAGGTCAGGCGGCATCCCGGGATCGATTTCTTCCGCCATCGGCAGTCCATTGGGGTTGCCTTGAAAAAGCAGCAGCGGGTTTTCATACTCGCCGATTTCTTCCATGGCCGGAAAGCCGTCTTCAGCAGGCAGATCGATTTTCGGCAGCGGCTCGGGCCGTTTGGTGACAGGATCGTTGATTTCCGGCGGCTGCGCGGGCTTTTTGCCGGGTGTTTGGGAATAGGCGGAACCCAGGCAGAAGGACACTGCTAGCAGGATGGTCAGGATGGAAGACAGCTTTTTCACAGTGTGCATGATGACATGACTCAAAGACGAACCATGTGGCTTCTATGTGACGATTTGTTCACATGGAAGTGATTTCTAACGGCACCTCAAAAGGCTAAACGGCTGGGACTTCTCCCCCATCTCATGCAAAACTTCCGCCTTCACACATTTTTCCGCGTGGCTTTGTTTTCGGTCGTGCTTCCTGCCGTTGCTTCTGCTGAGCTGGAACTGCGCAGCGTGGCTGAAAAGGCTGACGCGATGACCACGAAGCGCAAATTCGGTCCTTATGTGGGGGTTTACGCAGGTGAGTCCTTCGGGCAAAGCGGCAACGTGCGCATTCAGAACCGCCAGTTCCCGCTCAACGACATTGATGGCAGTGCTATCTTCGGCATTGAGATCGGCAAAAGCTGGCGCTTGAAGCGGTTGCCCCTCCTCCTTTCCACCCGTTTTGAGGGCACGTTCAGCCAGACCACCTTGCAGGGCAGCATTGGCAATTTCAACGGTGCGACAGTGACGAACGACGTGGTTTCCTACCAAGCGGACATGAACTCGCTCATGTTCACGTTGGGTGGTTCCGTCTCGCTGGATCTCTGGCGTTATCGCGCTCGCATCGGCAAAGTGATGGCCGGCTTCAAGCCCTACATCGGTGGTGGCCTGGGCGGTGGGCAGGTTTGGTACCGCAACGCTGTGGCCCGCTCCGACTCTCAAGTCAATCACGGTGGAACGCTCGCCCCGGCAGCCACCCCCTTTGCCATCGACGAGTTCATCAACGCCTGGCATTGGTATGGTGGCCTGGAGTGGTCATGGCAGGATAAGTACAGCGTGTTTGCCGAGTATCGCGACTTCCACTTCGGCGACCTGGATGACATGACCAATTTCAAGAGCGACGGTTATGTGCTCGGTTTCCGCTACCGCTACTGATTTCCCGCTCAGCTTTTCTCCCAACACTTTTACCCACGC
>JBIKYB010000171.1:0-10803 GCA_044355475.1 Prosthecobacter sp. | reverse complement strand
GACTGCCGAGGCGATGGATCTGCTCGGTCGAAACGCCCAGATTCTCGAGTGGGAAGGCGCGGAGATGCTCAAATACGCCTGCAATTACTTCCATGCGCTAAAAGTCGGCTTCGCCAATGAGATCGGCCGCATGGCGAAGCATCTCGGTGTCGATGGTGCTCGCGTTATGGATGTGGTCTGCCGTGACGAGCGGCTGAATATCTCGCGCTATTACATGAGGCCCGGCAATCCCTTTGGCGGTTCCTGTCTTCCCAAGGATGTGAATGCGCTCAGCGGTCTCGCCCGCATTGAAGGAGTGAATCTGCCGCTGCTCGACCATGTGATGGAGTCCAACCACGCGCATTTCGACATGCTGCTCAATCAGATCGCCGGCAAGGACACCCGCCGCATCGGCCTGCTCGGTCTCGCGTTCAAGGCCGACACCGACGACATGCGCGGCAGCGCCATGGTCGCCATCGCGGAGACGCTGCTCGGACGCGGCTACCAGCTCCGCATTTTCGATCCTTCGATCAATCTCACGCGCCTCATCGGTGCCAACGAGGCCGAAATCCAGCGCCGCATGCCGCATCTGGCGCAGTTGCTCTGCGATTCGGCCGAGGAGGTCGTGCGCGAGAGCGATGTCATCATCGCTTCCCAGAAGTGCGCGGAGGTCGAATCGCTGCGTGTCGTTGCCGGAGCAGGGAAGCAGAAGATTGATTTGAACGGCTGGCCGGAGCTCAAGGCGCTGCCTTGGAGCTACGAGGGCATTTGTTGGTGAGACGAAGCAATCCGCGCCTTGCACGCCGCGTGTGTCTCGACATCATCCGCGAACCATGCCAACCACCTACCACATCGTCCCCACTGAAGCCCACAACGCACTCGTCCGCGCCGCCTACCAGCATCGCGGCTACACGCAGGCGGAGGCAGCTGATGGCGCACGGTTCTGCGAGATGGCGTCCGCTCACGGTATCCGCACACACAACGCCATCAAGGCGCTGCATCTGGACCACCTGTTCGGCAGCGCCACCGGCGGCTGCAAACCGGGTGCGGAGATCGAAGTGATCAAAAAGCCCTTCGCTGCGAGCGAGGCCTGGGACGGCAAATTGAAGCTCGGTCAAAGCGTGGCCTTCAGCGCCATGGAGCGCTGCATCGAGATGGCGGACAAATACGGCATCGGCCAGGTCAGCGTGGACAACGCCTTCCACTACCTCTGGGGTGGTGGTTACGTCATGGACGCGGCGAAGAAAGGCTACATCGCCTACACGAACTGCACCTCGACGCTTGGCGAAGTCGTGCCGTTTGGCGGCAAGTTCCCGGTGCTCGGCACGAATCCGCATTCCTGGGGCCTGCCGACGCAGGACGCGTGCGGTTTCCCCATCGTGATCGACTGGGCCACCTCCACTGTCGCCATGGGCCGCGTGCAGCAGCTCAAGCGCGAAGGCAAACCGCTGCCTCCTGGCGCTGCGGTCGATAAAGAGGGCAAACCGACCACAGACGCGAATGAAGCGGCCTGGTTGCTGCCCTTTGGCGCTCACAAAGGCTACGGCCTCTCGCTGCTCATCGAAGTCATGGGCGGCATGATCGGCGGTGGTCTGCCCACGCTGCGTGGCGGTGGTGCGCATCCTGACATCAAATCCAAGCCCTTCCCGGCAGGCGAGAAGCGCACCAGCAGCTTCTACTTCCAGGTCATCCATCCCGACGCCATCAGCACCGGTCTGTTCTCCAACGGCCGCAACTTCAGCCAGAACATCAAGGCGGTGATCGACGACATCCTCGGCCACGGCAATGAAGGCTGTATGCTTCCCGGCCAGCCCGAGGCGCAAAACGCCGCGCATACGGCCAAGGCGGGTGGGTTGCTCTTCTCCACCGCTGAAGTCGAGGCGCTCAACGAGATCGCCGATGAAGTCGGCTCGGCACGCTTCGACGTGGCGGGTTTGAAAACTTACGACGTGCCGTGAGGCTGTGCTCCAATCCCAACGGGATTGCGTCATGAAGCCCAGGGTTCGTAGAACCCTGGGTTCAAGATAACGAGTAGTCTTGCATCAGGGACGAACCGCAACGCGGTTCCGTCGGTGGCAGGCGCTTTGATGGACGGAACCGCGTTGCGGTTCGCTCTTGAGCAACATCTGCGCGGTGCGCGAAACCCAGGGTAGCGCTTCGCTCAACCCTGGGCTTTAAGACGGAAGGCCCTTGGCCTTCATCTTTGGAATAGAGCTAAGGAGCTGCCTTGCGGCACGCTCCTCAATAAATCATCGCGTTGTCCGGCGCGGTCGTTTCCTCGACCTTGGTGGCCTCGATGATGGGCACGGTTTGGTCGCCCTCCTTCTTGTAGCCCATTTTGCCCACGACCTTGATCCAGGCCATCTCTTTGAACTCAGGGGCCTTCTTGCCGAAATCCACGGGCACGGAGTAGGGGCGCGCGTCAGCGGCGCAGCACTGGACGAGCATGCGGAAGATGCGCAGGCGGTGGCCTTCGGCGTTGTTGACCTTTTCCGGCAGCACCTGGGCGATGGTTTCGACCATCTGGCCGGTGAGCACCTTCTGCACCTCGACGTCGCCGCCGGTGTAGTAGAGCTCGGGGACTTCGAGGATGAAGTTGCCGTCCTTGCTCTGCGGCACCTGGGCCTTGAGGTCTTCAAGCGTGAAGGTGCCGTAGCTCTTGGATTCCTGCGCAGGCTTGGGGAGATCTTTCTCGTTCACCTTCTTGGTCCCGTCGGCCATGGCAGCGCTGGCGGTGGCGACTCCGGGAGGCGGCGCGTTGTTGGGCGTGGCGGGGGGCGTGGCTGTGCCAGCATCCGCTTTGGGCGCGGTTGTTTTTGGAGCAGCGGCCTTGGCGGCCTCCATTTTGTTTGCCAGGGAGAACTGCTCGGCGCGTGCGCCGGTGCCGTAGTTGGGGGTGTAGAAGTTCTTGTTCAGGATGGCATTGGCGCTGAACTGGTCCGGCGTGCGCACGGCGGCCAGGGTCAGCGGCACGGCGAGGATGAGAATGGCCGTGAGGCGGCCGATCCAGCTTCCTTCCTCCAGGATGCCGTGGGCGTGGTCGTGCTGTGCGTGATCATGTGCATGGTCATGGGAGTGATCGTGCGTGTGCGCATGGCCGTGGTCGTGACCGCAGCCACCCTCTTTGGGGGCGTGCTGGTGCTCGTGGGCGTGTTCATGCCCGTGATCGTGGCCGCAACAGCCGTCTTTGTGCTCATGCTTGTGCTCGTTAGCGTGGTCATGGCTGTGATCGTGACCGCAGCCGCCTTCTTTGTGTGAATGCCCATGATCATGACCGCAAGGGCCGTCGTGGGCATGCTCGTGTTCGTGGCTGCAGCAGGCACCCTCGTCCTGGGAGTAAGTTAAGAGGTTGAACAAGGCCAGCACCACCATGCCGATGCCGCCGATGAGCATCAGCGGCCGGAATAGGCCGTCCGAGGGCAGGTAATGGATGACGCGTCCGCTGACGTGGAAGTAGATCATCACGCCGCCCCACAGGATCAGGAGCAGCACGCTGAGGAGATGAATGAGGAGACGTTGTGCTTTCATGGCAGAAATCAGGGTTGGGTGGCTTTGACCGCGGCGGCGGGTTTCGGCTGAATTTGATCAATCATCATCGTCCACGGCTTCGCCAAGCCCGCCACCAGCACAAACATGACGATGCAGAGCCAGATCACGAACTTGCGGCTGAACACCGCCGAATACATGAAGATGAGCTTCACATCCAGCATCGGCCCGAAGGTCAGGAAGGCCAGCTTCGCGGCGCTGGAGAAGGCGGCCATCGGCGCGGCGATGAAGGCGTCCGAGGTGCTGCACAGCGCCAGCACAAAGGCCAGCCCCATCAGGGACGGGATGGCCGTCCAGTCGCTGCCCGCCACCAAGTCCACCTTGGCTTGGTCGATTTGGGTGTTGAAGACGCTGGTGATGATCACGCCGATGGCAAAGTACATCGCCGTGTCCAGGAAGTCGCGCATGGCCGTGCGCATCGCATGCACCAGGCGGTCGTTGAAGGGCGGCTTGGCCGGCTTCTCAGTCTCGGCGGCGGCTCTGGTCACTCCGGCGGCCACGCTGGCGCTGAGCACCTCGCCCGGCTTTTTGCGCAACAGCAGCAGTCCCACGATCACGGCGATGGCGTAGCCCAGCGAGATACGCGCAAACGCCATCCCACCGCTGCCCAGCACGCCGGTCTTGGCCTCCACGTTTTGAAAGGCGCTCATCGTGCTGAAGATCACGATGGGGTTGATGATCGGCGCGCTAACCAGATAGGTGATGGCGCAGGACAGCGGCAGCCCCTTTTGCACCAACCGCCGCACCACCGGCACCACCGCGCACTCGCACACCGGGAAGATCAGCCCCATGAACCCCGCGATCAGCGTGGACAGCACCCGGTTCTTCGGCAGCACCCGCTCCAGCAGCTTCGAGGGCAGAAACGCCGCGATGAAGCCGGACATCACCGTGCCGATGAGAATGTAGGGAGCGCCTTCGAAGACGATGCTCAGGAAGGACATCAAAACATCCCCCAGACGGCTGGGAGCGGGCAGTTCAGCGAGAAAAATCATGGATTGGGACTGTCTAAACGCTCTCCAGGGGCGGCTTCAAGCGGGAAAGAGGATGTGGCAGGATGAATCGCAAAATGAGATTGCCTTGGGCGGGAGGTTTTGATGCAATGCGCGCATGAATGAGGTGCCGAAACAGCGCTGGTGGTGTTTGCAGTGGGGGATTGTGTTGGTCATTGGTTTGCTTGGCTGGGTTCTCATTGGGACACTGCTGAGTATGATATCGAGAGAAAGCGTGCAGTCGCCGGGCGTGAGTAACTGCAAACAGATCATTTTGGCTTTGAAGTATTTCGCCAAGGATTGGGGGGCTGCCTATCCCGACGTCCACTTCCCGGAACTCAAGTCAGCCAATCAGGTATTTCGGGAACTTTTCAAAGCGGGCGTCGTTCCCGATGAGCGCATTTTCGGCTGCCCTGAAAGCATGTTTAATCCGGACAATGACATTGGTCCCCCGCCCAATTTTGAAAAAGCGCTGATGCCTGGGGAATGTCACTGGATGTTGCTGAAGAACCAAACCGATGTGTCTCATCCCAGAACACCGATTCTCATCGAAAACAGTCTGAACGCTTCGTGGCCGCCGAAATGGGATGTTTCGCAGTCATGGTGGTCAGGTGCTACCAATAAGAATAGGGGGAGAGCATGGAAGGGACGGCAAATCATCGTCGCACGCAACGACGGCTCTGTGGCCGTCGAAAAACTCCGTGAAGACGGCACCATGGACTGGCATTCACCGTCAAACCTCGACGAGCATGGCAAAAGCTGGATCGACACACTCACCCCCGAGCAAATCGCGAAGCTGGAATACTGGGACATCGAGGAGAAATAGTTCTGCCGAGCGGCGGAGGATTGAGATTGCCTCGGCGACAGGGTTTTGATGGAATAAGCGCATGAACGAGCCGCCGAAACAGAGATGGGGGTGCTTGCAGTGGGTGATTGTGATCTCAGTTATCTTCCTGCTGATTTCTTTGTGCGTACCAATGACGGATGGCGGCGCAAAAGACCTCACAGCCTCCAGCGCAAGCCCCAGCGCCTTGGAGGCTGAGATCAGGCGGCGCGGAAAGGACAGCCAAAAGATCAAACCACGCAAAGAGCGCGAAGCACGCGTGCCGGAGTATCTGCCCTCCGTGGGTGAGGTCGTCGAGCCGGAGGAAGTCGCCGCCGCGCCTGATGCCTGGTGGCCCTGGCAGGCACACGGCTGGCCACTGTGGGTGCCATCCGGCTGCAACTCATGAAGATCGCCGAGCAAGTCAGCGTGAGCGTCAGGCGGGTGCTGGTGCGGCCGAGCACCGCCTGCCCGATGAAGGACGTGTTTGTCACCGAACACGGGGGATGACAAGTGCAGGCGTGAGCGATAAAGGCGTAAAGCTAGAAGCAGAAAGGAAAGTCCACGCCCGCGAGCGAGGAACCCAGGGAGCGTAAAAAAAGGCAAAGACTGACCGTAGAAGCCCAGAAGCCCTTCCAAGCCCACCTCAATCTGCGAGTATCCACCGTGCCTGACTTGGAACGAAGCCCATAAAAAAGCGTTCGCCCTTATTGGGAACCGCGAGAGAACGGCTGTAGCCACTCTGGAATCAAACCGTGCGGCGTTTGCGCTTGATGTGCAGGTGGGCGGTGGCGCGCTGGATGGCGGCCATGGCGGCGGCGACTTCTTCCTGGTGCTCGCCGGGCTTGAGCTCGCTGAGCGCCTTTTGAGCGCGTGCGATGGCTTCTTCGGCTGCTTTTTCGTCGATCTTGTCGGCGTCGATAGCGACGTCGGTGAGGATGCGGGTGATGGAGCCGGTGACTTCGACCAGGCCTTCGCCGACGGCCATTTCGGTGGTCTTGCCGCCTTTGATGATGCGCAGCTCGCCTGGAAGCAGGGTAGTGACCAGATTGGAGTGGGCAGGGAGGACGCCCATTTCACCTTCGTAACCCGGAAGCACGACGGAATCGACCTCATCGGAAAAGATGCGGGCTTCAGGAGTGACGATTTCGAGTTTGAGGGGCATGGGGGGCTGGATTCTAGAAGCTGGTTGCTTGAGGCTGGATTCCAGATGCTGGCTATCGAGCCTCAAGCATCCAGTTTCGAGCATCGGATTGGCTACGCCTTCTTGACCGAGTCGATGCCGCCCTTCATGTAGAAGTTGGCTTCGGGGACGTCGTCGTGCTTGCCGTCGAGGATTTCGGCAAAGCCTTTGATGGTGTCGCTCACCTTGACGTATTCGCCGGGGGTGCCGGTGAAGATTTCGGCGACGGTGAAGGGCTGGGAAAGGAAGCGCTGGAGCTTACGAGCGCGGAAGACGGTGAGTTTGTCTTCTTCGCTGAGTTCGTCCATGCCGAGAATGGCGATGATGTCCTGAAGGTCTTTGTAACGCTGAAGGACGCGCTGGACGCCACGGGCGACGCGGTAGTGCTCCTCACCGACGATGTCGGGGGCGAGGGCCTTGGACACGGAGGAAAGGGGATCCACGGCAGGGTAGATGCCCAACTCGGCGAGGGAACGCTCAAGCACGACGGTGGAGTCAAGATGGGCGAAGGTGTTGGCCGGGGCAGGGTCAGTCAAGTCATCGGCAGGGACGTAAACGGCCTGGAAGGACGTGATGGAACCGGTCTTGGTGGAGGTGATTCGCTCCTGCATGGCACCCATTTCTGCGGCGAGGGTGGGCTGGTAACCCACGGCGGAAGGCGTACGTCCAAGGAGAGCGGAAACTTCGGAACCGGCCTGGGAGAAACGGAAGACGTTATCAACGAAGAAGAGCACGTCCTGGTTCTTTTCATCGCGGAAGTACTCGGCCATGGAGAGGGCGGAGAGGGCGACGCGGAGACGGGCACCTGGAGGCTCGTTCATCTGGCCATACACAAGAGCCACTTTGGAACCGGAGGCGAGGACCGGGCGGCCCTGGGCATCCTTCTTGGGATGACCTTTTTCGTCTTTCTCGGTGGCGATAACGCCGGACTCGATCATTTCCCAGTAAAGGTCGTTACCCTCACGAGTACGCTCACCCACACCGGCGAACACTGAGAAACCACCGTGGCCTTTGGCGATGTTGTTGATGAGTTCCATGATGACGACGGTCTTGCCGACGCCTGCACCACCGAAGGCACCGACTTTACCACCCTTGGTGAAAGGGCAGATGAGGTCGATCACTTTGATGCCGGTCTCAAGGATCTGCGCGGAAGGGTTCTGGTCGGTGAGGGCAGGGGCCTTGCGATGAATGCCGTAGCGCTTCTCGGTCTTCGGGGAGGGCTGGTCATCCACGGCGTCGCCGGTGACGTTGAAGATACGACCGAGGACTTCTTCGCCGACGGGAACGGTGATCGGGCCGCCGGTGTCGACGACGTCCATGCCGCGCTTGAGGCCGTCGGTGGAAATCATGGCGATGGAGCGAACCCAGCCGTCGCCCAGGTGGCTCTGCACTTCGCAGATGAGGCGGATGGGCTTGCCGCCCTGCTCATAGTTGATCTCCAGCGCATTGTAGATGGCCGGGAGATTGCCAGTGGCGGAGAAATCCACGTCCACCACGGGACCGATGACTTGAACGATTTTGCCGATGTTGCTCATAGTATTGAAAAGGGGGTCAGAGAAGGGTCAAGGGGTCAAGAGTCACTATTCAAGAGCCATCTTGGCGGTGGTGATTTCGAGGAGTTCGTTGGTGATCGCAGCCTGGCGCAGCTTGTTGTACTCAAGGCTGAGGTCCTTGATCATCTGCTTGGCGTTGTCGGTGGCGTTCTTCATGGCGACCATCCGGCTGGAGTGCTCGGAGGCGCGGGATTCGAGCACCATCTGATACACGGTGTCGTTCACATACTGCGGCAGCACGGTTTCGAAGACGACGGCAGCGCTTGGCTCGAAGGTGTACTCGGTTGAGGCCGTGGCTGTGGGAGTTTCGACGGCGTGTCCGAAGTCACGCTTGCCGCCGAGGGTTACCGGATTGACGGGCAGGAGCTGCTCGACGGTCGGGACGATGGTGACGGTGTTGATGAAGTTGTTGAAGACGACGAGCACCTTCTTGTATTCACCGCTGCGGAACTTGTCCTGCACGAAGCGGCCCACGGCGCGGACTTCGGCGAACTTGGCGGGATCTTTGATCGGGAAGTCAGCGAGGAGGTTGCGGCGCAGTCGGTTGATGGCCTGTACGGCTTTCTTGCCGATGGTGACGTAATCGACGTGGCCTTCGATCTGAGTGGTGATCAACTTCTTGAACAGGTTGGTGTTCAAGGCACCGCAGAGTCCTTTGTCGCTGGCGATGAGGAGGACGAGCGTCTTGTCGCCTTTGCCTTCAGCGAAAAAGGGATGGATGCCTTCTTCCGCCTGCTCCTTGAGGTTGACGAGCACCTTGTTGAGCATCTCAGCGTAGGCGCGACCGTTGCTGGCCTGATCCTGCGCTTTTTTCATCTTCGCAGCCGCGACGAGCTGCATGGCCTTGGTGATCTGGGCCGTGTTTTTGACCGATTTGATTCGGCGTCGGATGTCGCGGGTGGAGGGCATGGAAGCTGGGGACTAGATTCTGGATGCTAGATGGCGGAAGCTCGAACGAGTTACTTCCAGCTCGCTTTGAAGTCGTCGAGGGCGGTTTTGAGGCCGGCTTCGACATTGTCGAGGGTCTTCTCATTGGCGAGCTGCGCCATGAGGTCGCCTTTGCGGGTGGAGAGGTATTCTTCGAGCTTGGCCTGGAATTCCTTCACGCGATCAACGGAGACGGAATCGAAGTAGCCTTTCTGCATCGCGTAGAGACTGCTGACCATGATGGCGAGGCTCTTCGGCTGATACTGCTGCTGCTTGAAGAGCTCCACGATGCGGGCACCGCGGTCGAGCTTGGCCTTGGTGCCAGCATCGAGGTCGGAACCGAACTGCGCGAAGGCGGCAAGTTCGCGGAACTGGGCGAGGTCGAGCTTCGTGGTGCCGGAGACCTTCTTGATGGCCTTGGTCTGTGCGGCAGAACCCACGCGGGAAACGGAAAGGCCGACGGAGATGGCGGGACGGATGCCTTGATAGAACAAGTCAGTTTCAAGGAAGATCTGACCGTCGGTGATGGAGATCACGTTCGTCGGGATGTAAGCGGACACGTCACCGGCCTGCGTCTCGATGATCGGGAGCGCGGTCATGGAACCACCGCCGTAGTTTTCACCAACGCGGCAGGAACGCTCAAGCAGACGGGAGTGGAGATAGAACACGTCACCCGGATAAGCTTCACGACCGGAAGGACGCTTCAAGATGAGGGAAACCTGACGATAGGCGACGGCCTGCTTGGAAAGGTCATCAAAGACGATCAGCACATCCTGGCCCTGGTCCATGAACCACTCGCCGACGGCGCAGCCGGTGTAAGGGGCGAGGTATTGATTCACCGCCGAGTCAGAAGCGGAAGCGCTGACGATGGTGGTGTATTCCATGGCACCGGCGTCTTCGAGAGTCTTGACGACGCGGGCGATGTTCGACTGCTTCTGGCCGATGGCGACGTAGATGCAATAGAGAGGCTTGTGGCCAGCGAGCTTGCCCTGTTCAGCGGCTTTGTTCTGCTGAGCCTGAGAAATGATGGTGTCCACCGCGATGGTGGTCTTGCCGGTGGAACGGTCACCGATGATCAACTCACGCTGACCGCGGCCAATCGGGATCATGGCGTCGATGCTCATGATGCCGGTCTGCACGGGAACGGACACGGATTTACGGGCGATGATGCCAGGGGCGAGTTTTTCGACCGGATACTGCGCTTCACCTTTGATGTCGCCTTTGCCGTCGATGGACTGACCGAGGGCGTTGACCACGCGGCCGAGAAGGCTCTTGCCAACAGGAACGGAAAGGAGGCGACCGGTCGTTTTGACTTCGTCACCTGCTTTGATGCCTTCGCCTGAGCCGAGCAGCACGCAGCCGACTTCGGTTTCTTCAAGGTTGAGCGCGAGGCCGAACACACCTCCGGGGAACTCGATCATTTCGTTGAGCATGACATCGCTCAAGCCTTCAATCTTGGCGGCGCCATCACCGATTTCACGGACGATGCCCACATTGGACTTCGTGACGGCGGTCTTGAGGCCGGCGATTTGGGATTCGATCTCCTGGAGGATGTTGCTCATGGTTTTACGGGTTTGAAAAAGCTAAGGGCTGAGTGCGAAGGGCAAAGAATTTAGGAAAGGGCGGTCTTGAGGGCTTCGAGGCGGGCTTTGACGCTGCCGTCCCACACATCAGAACCGACTTTGACGCGGATGCCGCCGAGGAGCTCTGGATTGGTGTGGAAAACGAGGTTCAGCGTGCGGCCATACTTCTTCGAGAGGCTGGCTTGCAGCTCGGCCTGGGTCGCGGGTGTCAAAGCGCTGG
>JBIKYB010000224.1:0-8536 GCA_044355475.1 Prosthecobacter sp. | reverse complement strand
GCGGCTTACATGGCTTCTCTGAGCAACGAATCGAACAGTCCGCATCGCAACAACGACGGCACGGCCACGACGGCAGCCATCGCGGGTGAGCGTGTGTTTCGCCAGCAAAACTGCGCCGCCTGCCACAGTGGCACGGCCTTCACGAACAGCGCGTTGAACGTCTTCCGCGATGTCGGCACGATCAAGCAGCCCACGAGTGGCAAACGCCTCAACGGCGCTCTCACCGGCTTCGATGTGCCAACGCTACGCGGCCTGTGGGCCACCGCGCCGTATTTGCACGATGGTTCCGCCCCCACGCTGGCAAGCGCGATCACCGCGCATCAGGGCGTGACGCTGAACGCCACGGATTTGAACAACCTCGTCGCTTATCTCCAGCAGATCGACAACGCGCCTGCCGCAGCGCCGCTGCCAGTGACCGTGGAGCTTGCCACGACGGCTCCATCGAATGTGAGTGATCCGTTTGTCGTCACCGCCACGTTCAGTCATGCGGTCACGGGCTTTGCACTCGCGGACATCAGCGTCACCGGTGGCTCGGCCAGCGCTTTCAGCGGCTCTGGCACGAGTTACAGCTTCACCATCACGCCGACCGCCAACGTGACGATCAGCGTCGCTGCCAGCATGGCGCAGGATGCCGACGCGGTGACGAATCTCGCCTCCAATGTGCTCACTCGCGCTTACACGGCTCCGAACAACACGCCTGCGTTCATCAGCCAGGATGTGGGCAGCGGATTCGTTGCGGGATCGACGGGCTACGATGCAGGCACCGGCATTTACACTCTGAACGCTGCTGGTCAGGACATTTACTTCACCGAGGACGGCTTCCGCTTTGTGCAGGTCATTCTCAATGGCGATGGCGAGGTCCGCGCCCGCGTGCGCAGCCTAGGCAACACCAATCCATGGGCCAAGGCCGGTGTCATGGTGCGCGAAACGCTCGCCGCTGGTTCACGGCATGCCACGATGTTCATCACGCCGCCTGCGGCAGGCAATGGCTTCGGTCTTGTGTCACGTCTCGTCGCGAACGCGGCTACGAGTTACTCCGGCGGTCCCGCTTTGAACGCGGTGCCAAACAACTGGGTGCGCCTCGTGCGCCAGGGCGATGTGCTGACCGGCTACGCCTCCGCGAATGGCAGCACCTGGGAACTCGTGGACAGCGTCACGCTCACCGGATTGCCTGCTCAATTGCATGTGGGACTGGCCGCGACGGCTTCGGATACCAATGTGACGACTGCGGCGGAATTCGACAACGTGCAGGTCATCGGCGCGCAGGCGGTGGTCGCCCCCACGGTCACGCTCAGCGCCGCGTCGGCCATCGAAAGCGGTCCGTTCACGATTCAGGCGCAGTTCAGCCAGCCCGTGACCGGATTGACCGCGAGCGACTTCGTTTTGAGCAACGCCACCGCGTCGAATCTCAGCGGCAGCGGCACGAATTACAGCGTCACACTCACGCCGCTCGGCTCCGGCCTCGTCACGGCCAGTCTTCTGGCTGCGGCGGCGCAAAACGCGGCCGCGACGGCCAGCTTGGCCTCGAACACAGTTTCGGTGACTTTCACGCCGCCAGTGGCTGTTTCGCTCGTCGGGCAGGATATGGGTGAAACGCTGGCCGCAGGCAGCACGACTTTCAGCGGCGGTGTTTACACGCTCAAAGGCTCCGGCAGCGACATTTTCTTCGCGGCAGACGGCTTCCACTACGCGCTGACACAGCTCACGGGCGGTGGCGAGATCCGCGCCCGCGTCACCAGCCAGTCGAACACCAATCCCTGGGCGAAAACCGGCGTGATGATCCGCGAAACACTCGCCGCAGGCTCACGTCACGCGCTGATGTTCACCACGCCTGCGGGCGAGAACAACGGCTTCGGCATGGTCTGGCGTCCAACGGCCAACGCGGCCACAAGTTACGCCGGTGGACCCGCTTTGAACGCTTCGCCGAACAACTGGGTGCGCCTCGTGCGCACCGGCGCCACGATCAGCGCCTACGCCTCCGCGAATGGTAACGCGTGGACGCTTGTCAGCACCGCGACACTGACCGGACTTCCCAACACGGTGTATGTCGGCCTTGCTGTGACGTCTGCATCCTCGTCCACGCTTTCCACGTCAACTTTTGACAACGTGCAGGTCGTCGGCAGCCAGGCCGTGGTGGCTCCTTCCGTGACGCTCCGTGCCACCTCGGCGATTGAAGCGGGAGCGTTCACCGTGCAGGCGCAGTTCAGCCAGGCGGTCACGGGACTTGCGGCGGGAGATTTCATGGTGACGAACGGCACGGCATCGAACCTTACCGGCTCCGGCACGAGCTACGGCCTCACCGTGACGCCGTTGGCACCGGGCGCGGTCACGATCCGCCTTCCGGCCAATGCGGCCCAAAATGTCGGGGCGGTCGGAAGTCTCGCTTCAAACACCGTTTCGGTCACTTACACGCCGGCGGTGGTCGTCGCGCTGCAATCACAAGATGTCGGCACGGTGCAGGTCGCGGGCAGCATGAGCTACAACAGCACCACGGAAACCTACACGCTGCAAGGAGCCGGGGACGACATCTACTTCACCGCCGATGGTTTCCGCTTTGCTTACACCCAGCTCACTGGCGATGGCGAAATCCGTGCGCGCATCCTCAGCCAGTCGAACACCAATCCGTGGGCGAAAACCGGTGTGATGATCCGCGAGGCGCTCACCGGCGGCTCACGTCATGCGACGGTCTTCACCACGCCTGCCATTGAGAACAACGGCTTCGGCATGGTCTGGCGTCCGGCAGTCAATGCGGCCACCAGTTACGCTGGCGGCCCGGCGGTGAACGCCGCGCCTAACAACTGGGTGCGCCTTGTGCGCAGTGGTGACACGATCACCGCCTACGCTTCCGCGAATGGCAGCGCCTGGACGCTGATCGACACGGTCACGCTCACGGGATTGAGTAGCACGGTGCAAATCGGCCTCGCCGTCACTTCTACATCGCCGCTCGCGCTTGGCAGCGCCAGTTTTGACAACGTGCGGATCGTTCAGGTCGCCGCAGTGTCTTCGGGAGGATACACGCAGACCAACACGCTGGGTTCGGTCCCCGCGGAAGGCTCGACCTCTTCGAAAGTGGTCACAGACAACGATTTCGACGCGGATGGTGTGAACGACCTCATTGAATACGCGCTTGGCAGTGACAACCGCTTCGATGGCGGCTGGTGGCTGACCACTTCGCCCGAAGGTCGCGTCGATGCGCATCTCGTGCATCCGCGTGGCATCACGGATGTGTCATTCTGTCTGGAGCATTCGAGGGATCTCCTCACCTGGAACGCTCTCACGCTGGCTGCGACAAGTGTGGATGCTGGCAATGGTCTGGAAAAGCACTCTTGGAGTGGCATTACCAGTGTCACTGGTCAAAACGTGCAGCGTGGTATCCTCCGCCTGCGCGTAACGCATCGCGATGGTTTGAGCGCGGTTACCACGCCGCAGGCATGGCAGCGGTTCGCCTTTACATCGGGTTCGCAGACAGCGGGTGTCACTCTCGTCAACGCACCAGTATATGCCGGACGCATTGAGCAGATTCTTGGCTCCACGGAGCTCTTGCTCGAAAAAGCCGAGGAGATTCAGGCAGATGACGCCACGGCTTGCTACCTCGAAGTCCTCGATGGCGTGCATGCTGGGCATCGTCTCGAAATCACCAGCCTGGCGGCGGGAATGGCTGCTCTGGACCTCGATTCCCCCCTCAGCACGCTCACCGAACTGCCGACGGACTTGAGCGGCGCTCGTGTGGTGGTTCGTCCGCATTTCACCCTGGCCCAGGCCTTCCCTCCGGCAGCGTATCAAGCGGCTGCGGTGATGAAAGCTGCGGATCAGGTGCTGTTTTATGAGAAGGGCACTTGGCACCTGCATTGGTTGAATGGCAGCAGGCAGTGGGTTTCGGCCAAAGACACGACTTTGGCCTCGCAGAACGCGAAAATCATTCCCCCAGGCACCGGTCTCATGGTCAAGACTACCGGAAACGCCAAGGCTGCCACGCTGAACGGCCATGTGCGCATGAATCCCTGGCGCAGGCTTTTGAGCAAAGGCCAGAATTTCCTAGCGCTGCCCTGGCCGGTCGATGCCACCCCGCAGAGCCTTGGCCTGACCGCAGAAGGCGGCTTCATGGCCGCGACCAGCGCAGCCTTGGCCGATGAAATCCACATCAGCAAGGCCGACGCTGCTGCCGGAACCACCACTTATGATGCCTTCTGGCTGGTCAAACGCGCCCCGACGTCCTTCTGGACCGCTAAGAACAGCTCTTCCCTGCAAAATGTCAGCCAGACTCTGAACCTGCCTGCTCACCGCGCCTTCTTCCTCAAGGCCCAGCCTGCCACAGCAGAGAACGACTGGCTGCTGCCTTCAGGCCGCTAAGCTTGTTCACAAAGGCCAAAACTTCCTCTTGCCAAAAAAGGCTTCTATGGTTCCTTCGCGGCCCCACATCCCAGAACACACACCGCCTGACAAGTTGTCCGGCCATTCAATCCCACCATGAGCGAAGCAACCACCATCGATTCCACTTCTTTCAAGATCCACGACAAAGACACCGGCAGTGCCGACGTCCAGGTGGCTCTCCTCACGAAGCGGATCAATGCACTGACGCAGCATCTTGCTGCGCATCAGAAAGATCACTCCACACGTCGTGGCCTTCTCCAGATGGTCGCACGTCGTCGCAAATTGCTCGACTACCTTAAGCTGACCGCCAACGAGCGCTATCAGACCCTCCTCAAGAGCCTCGGTCTGCGTCGCTAATCTCAATTTACCGAAGGGTGATGCCAAGTGCATCGCCCTTCGTGTTTCTAGCTTAGAGCAAAAGACCAAGAGCAGACAGTCATTATCAGGACGCATGATCGTCCGTGAATTTTGGCGTATCCGCATTGCCCCAGAGCGCTCATTACATTGAGCCTGTCTCTTTGCCCGATCCCCTTAGCCCTTCGCGGCTCCCCTTTCCCCTAAACACACAAACCAACACACACACGCCAACCTATGGCTATCCACACACAAAACATCCAGCTCGGTGCTGGAACCCTCCAGATCGAAACCGGCAAATTCGCCAAACTCGCCGACGGCGCTGTCACCGTGCGTCTCGGTGACACCATCGTCCTCGTCACCGCCGTCTCCGCCACGAAAGTGAAGGACGGCCAGGACTTCTTCCCCCTCTCCGTCGAGTACAAGGAAAAAGCCTCCGCCGCTGGCCGCTTCCCCGGTGGCTACTTCAAGCGTGAAGGCCGCCCCACGGAAAAGGAAATCCTCACCTGCCGCATGACGGACCGCCCATTGCGTCCGCTGTTCCCGAAAGGCTACTACTACGACACCCAGGTCGTCGCCATCCTCCTCAGCGCTGACGGCGAGAACGACCCGGATATCTGCGCCATGAACGGTGCCTCCGCCGCTCTTTGCGTTTCCGACATTCCCTTCGCCGGCCCTGTCGGTGCGGTGCGTATCGGCCGCCTCAACGGTGAGTTCGTCATCAATCCTACCCAGGCCCAGCGTCTCGATAGCGACCTCGACCTCGTGTACGTCGGCAACAAGACCGACGTCATCATGATCGAAGGTGCCGCCAACGAACTGCCTGAGGCTGAGTTCGTCAAAGCCCTGCACTTCGCTCAAGCCGAAGTCACCAAGATTGTCGCCGCCCAGGAAGAGCTCACGAAGCTCGCTGGCAAAGCCAAGCGCGAAGTCCCCCTCATGCTCGTCAAAGATGAGCTCCTCGAAATCGCCTACGCCGTCGCTGGCGACCGCATCGAAGGCGCTCTCTACACCCCATCCAAAGTCGCCCGTGGCAAAGCCGTCGGCGCTTTGAAGGACGAAGTCGCCGAGGCCATCAAGGCCAAGTTCCCCGAAGCCACCAGCTTCGAAGTCAGCCAGGCCTTCGACTACCTCCAGAAGAAAGCCTTCCGCATCTCCATCCTCGACAAGCAGAGCCGCTGCGACGGCCGTGGCATCGACCAGCTCCGCCAGCTCTCCGGTGAGGCCTCCGTGCTTCCCCGCACGCACGGTTCCGCCAGCTTCACCCGTGGTGAAACGATGGCCCTCTCCATCGCCACGCTCGCTCCTGCTGACGAAGCTCAGGAAATGGACACCTACGCTGGTGGCCCTGAGTCGAAGCGCTTCATCCTTCACTACAACTTCCCTCCGTTCTCCGTTGGTGAAACCGGCCGCTTCGGTGGTCAGAACCGTCGTGAAATCGGCCACGGTGCTCTCGCCGAGCGCTCCATCGAGCCTGTCATCCCTGACAAGGCCACCTTCCCCTACGCCATCCGCGTGAGCAGCGAAGTCATGGAGTCCAACGGCTCCACCTCGATGGCCTCCGTCTGCTCCGGCGTCATGGCCCTCCTCGACGCCGGTGTGCCGCTCAAGCGCCCCGTCGGCGGCATCAGCGTCGGCCTCGTCACCGAGTTCGACGGCGACAACATGAAGCGCTACCTCACCATGCTCGACATCATCGGCAGTGAGGACCACTTCGGCGACATGGACTTCAAGCTTTGCGGCACCAGCGAAGGCGTCACCGGCTTCCAGCTCGACCTCAAGCTCCCCGGCCTGCCCCTCAGCATCCTCGAAGAAGGCATCGTCAAAGCCAAAGCCGGCCGCACCCAGGTCCTCTCCGCCATGGCTCAGGCCATCGCCGAAGTCCGTCCGCTCAGCCCCTACGCTCCACGCATCGAGATCATCAAGATCAACCCTGACAAGATCGGTGAACTCATCGGCCCTGGCGGCAAAAACATCAAAGCCATCCAGGCTGAGTCCGGCGCTGAAATCAGCATCGAAGACGACGGCACTGTGTACGTCTATGCCAGCCGCAAGGAAGGCATCGAGCGTGCGATTGAAATGATCAGCGGAACCTCCCAGGAGATCGAAGTCGGCAAGCTCTACACCGGCAAGGTCGTCAGCACGACGAACTTCGGCGCCTTCATGAACCTCGGCGGCAAGAAAGACGGCCTGATCCACATCAGCGAACTCGCCGACTTCCGCGTCAACAAGACCGAAGACGTCGTCAAGACCGGCGACATCGTCACCGCCAAGTGCATCGGCATCGACGACAAAGGCCGCATCAAGATGAGCCGCAAAGCCGCCATGAAGGACAAAGACGCCGCAGCCGCCGCTGGTGGTGAAGCCGCTCCGGCCCCCGCTGAAGACAACGGCTAATCGCTGACTCCAACAGCTCCCAAAACTCACGAAGAGGCCGCTTTCGAGCGGCCTCTTTTTTTGTTCCCTGCAAAGCCAACATCGAGCAAACTAAGAATCATCTATTATGACCAAAAGACGCACACTTACACTCCTCGGTTTAGTCCTCACCGTTGTAGGAGGATATTGGTTTTATTCTACGGCTTACCAGAAGTATATAATCAGGAGCCATGTCTATGAGGTGCGAGAAATGCTTCGCACAGGTGAGTTGGATGAAAAACAGTGCGTTCAATACGCAGACGACATTTACGATATCTTCGAGCAGGCGATCACCCCTTCCGTGCGCGAGGAGTTGGAAATATATGCGGTTTCGTTTGTCAAATCAGGAGACCCTGAGTTGTTCTTCGCGGGCGTCATGGTTGATCAGCCATACTGGAGGCATGCCAATGGAATAGGCCCTGAACACACCGTCCCATCTTGTCTTACTATGCTTTCGAGCTTGGACAAATACCCACCCTCGTCTCGCGCAGCCTTGCAAAATCTCATCTCAGGAATACTCCCGGGTGCATCCAAGCAGTCTGTTGGAATGGAAGATGGTCAGTTCACGCAAGCCCCGGCAAAGCGCCAACAGGCCATTTTGCATTGGGCAGAATTGATCAAGCAGAAATTAGAGCACGATCTGACAGAAGATGCGCCATTCACAAACAGCCCTCAGGATGCAATTCGAGAGGTGCGAAGTGCGACACTGCTTATGCGATATGCGAGAATGCAGATGAAAGCCTCTGCGCTAGATTTGGACATCGCGATCAAACCCAACGAGTAAAAGCAGGTCGTCTATGATCCAATCACGCACGTATCGCCTCAAAACGGTGTTTGCTAAATTTCAGTCTTTTTAGCATATAGCCTTCATGAGCACCGTCGCCCTTGAAAAACTGGCTCAGCCCGTCGCGAAAGCGATTCAAGCGGGTAAGCGCCTTCGCATCATGCACGCAGGGGCCACGGTTGACACCGTGGAGCCGCAGACGCCTGTTTCAAAGGCCTCCCGACCGCTATCCAAGAAACTCACGGCACACGAATGGATCGCCAGCGTGGGCGATAAACTACTGCCGAGGCCTGACTTGGATGCTGCACGCATCGTCCGTGCTGGACGCCTCTCGCGGGAGTGATCTGACCTCATCCCACCCGCGAGATCCGCATCTCTCCATTCGCCTGCTTTTGGAGGGCGAAGAAGTCCACGACGTTCCAGCCTTCGACCCACTGACCGTTTTCGACGCGACCCATGGCGATGGCGGAGAACTCGACATGGTTGCCATGCGGCTCAAAGCCGAGGCCGGGACCGGTGTGGGTGCCTTCGCAGAGGAAGCGCACGGAAACCCAGTCGCCCTGTTCGATGACCTTGGTGATCGTCACCTTTAGGTCAGGAATGGCGCTGAGC
>JBIKYB010000519.1:0-2983 GCA_044355475.1 Prosthecobacter sp. | reverse complement strand
GTCCTTGATGTACTTCCATTCATTGCCGCCGAGGTGCGGTGCGCTGAGTGGAATGAAGGCAGTCTCAGACGACATAACCTTTGGCCTTATAGTGTTCCAGATTCTGCATCAGCCAGGCGATGGTCTGCTCCAAACCTGACTCAAGAGAGACTTGCGGCTCCCAGCCGACCAGCTTTTTTGCCTTCTTGTTGCACGCCAGCAGACGTTCCACCTCGCTCTTGGTTGGCCGCATGCGCTCATCCTCACAGACGATATTGATGTCCTTATTCATCATTTTGGCAATGAGCAGGGCCAGGTCGCCGATGCTGATTTCACGCCCTGAGCCGAAGTTGATTGTCTCGCCGACGGCCTCAGGTGAAAGGGCGCTGGCACAGAAGCCTGCGACGGTGTTCTGCACGAAATTAAGGTCGCGTGTTGGCGAAACGGCTCCCAGATGCACGTTTTGTCCACGCGCCAGTTGTGTGATGATGGTTGGAATGACGGCGCGCATGCTCTGGCGGGGACCGAAGGTGTTGAAGGGTCTCACCGTGACGACCTCAAGCTCAAATGAGGCTGCGAATGCCTCTGCCATCTTGTCGGCACCGATTTTGGACGCGGAATATGGTGATTGGCCCTGCAAAGGATGATCCTCGGTGATTGGCACGAACAGTGCCGTGCCATAGACCTCGCTCGTCGAGGTGTGCAGCACACGCTGCGTGCAGGTTTCGCGTGCGGCCTGAAGCACATTGAGTGTGCCTTCAATGTTCGTGCGCACATAGCTGTGCGGGGCCTGATAGGAGTACGGAATGGCGATCAAGGCACCGAGGTGGAACACGATTTCCGTGTCCTTCACCGCGCGGCGCACACTGTCGCGGTCCGCGATGTCTCCCGAGTAGATTTCCATGTCGCCAGCGAGTTCGGACTCGTCCAGCCAGCCCTTTTTGCCCAGTGCGTTGTAATGCACCAGCGCACGCACGCCAGCCCCCTCACGCACGAGGTGTTCGGCCAGATGGCTGCCGATGAAGCCACCGGCACCGGTGACCAGAACTTTTTTGCCGTTGAATTGTCCCATAATTGTCAGTGCGCACCTCCCTGCGCTTGTTTGAGCTGTTCACGCTGCCCCACATCAATCCAGTCGTCCACGATTTCAAACGCGCCGACTTTGTCACCGAGGCGGACTGCCTCATCGAACAGTTCAGTGATGGGAAAAAATTTCTCCGGCACCCTCCTGATGATCTCCGGTGAGAGCATGTAGATGCCAGCGTTAATGAGCTGAGAAAGCGTCGGCTTTTCGACGATGTTGGTCACACGACCGCCATCAACCTCCAGGCAGCCAAAGGGAATCTCATGAGCGTAGCTGCGAACGCCAATGGTTGCCAGATAGCCGCCGCTGGAATGGAAACACGTCAGGCTTTCGAGATCAACCTGAGTGACCAGATCGCCATTGCAAACAAACACCGGATGATCTGGTGGTGCTGGCAACAGGCTAAGCGAGCCACCGGTGCCTAGTGGGCTTTCTGTCTGTTCGCGCAAATACTCAATCCGGCAGCCAAACCGCGAACCGTCTCCAAAATGTTCTTCGATGACGCTAGCAAGGTGGTTCACCGAGATAAAGATGCGGCGGATGCCGCAGCCGACGAGATGCAGCACGAGACGTTCGATGATAGGCCGACCCGCGACCTTGAGCATCGGTTTGGGCGTGGTTTTGGTCAGTTCGCCGAGACGGGTGCCTTTGCCCCCGGCCATAATGACCGCCCAGTTGGGTTTTGGCGCCGCGCCGAGAATCTCATGCAGCAAATGCAGTCCCATCAGCCGCCCTTGGTCGTCAATGATGGGGATCTGATGAAGCTGGCGTGCCTGCATGATGTCAATAACCTCGGCCCGTGGAGCGCTGGGGGTCACGGTGGAAAAAACCTTCATTGCATGCGCATCCACGCTATCAGTGAGCGCCGCCCCTTTGAGCAAAGCACGGCGCACATCACCGTCAGTCACTGTGCCGAGCAGTTTTTGATTGGCATCTACCATGAACGAGATGCCTTCTCCCCCTCGGTCGATAACCTCAAGGGCATGCAACAGCGTGCCATCTGGAGGCAGGCAGAAGGTTTCGATGGGTTTCGTCGTCATGCGGCTCGCACTCAGAGAATGGCAATCACTGGAACACGGTGTGACGGAGCTTCCATTCACCGGCTTCCTTTTGCCAAAGATGCGGTGAACGGAAACGATCCGCCATGGCGATGAACTTGTCCTTGGTCAGGATCGGCTCGTCGAATGCTTTTGAAGCCACTGGGAATTCCTTCGCCGGCATGCTGAGATATTCCATCAGTTCGGTGTCGAACCGGGCCGGCCATTCGCCGTCGAAGCGCTTCACCAAGGCGACGCCTTCATCACGCGTGATCTCTCCAGAGCGGATTTCCTGGCTGGCGTCATAGGTGGCGCGGCCGATGCCGAATTTGATGAACGTGGTCCAGTAGTGAAGGTCGTCGATCTTGTCGTCAATGGAGTTGTACTTCGAGTAGGTGCCAGGAGTGCGCTCCGGGCTAGCCTGGAAGCCGCCGTGCTCCACCGCATAGTAGTAGCAGCCCTGCGGATGCCATTTCAGGTAGTAGCCGAGGTAGTGGACCTCAATGTTCGCTTTCTCGAGTTTCTCCGGCTCCGCTGGGAAGTAGGGCTCCAAGTCATTCATGGAGACGCCATAACGCTCCATAAGTTCCTGCACGGAGGTGCCGCCCAGAAAGACCTTCGATTTGTCCTGCGTGGCAAAATAGGCGTAATCACGTTTGGCGGTCGTGTTGTCGGCGATTGGATTGCCGTACTCGGCCTCGTTTTCCCCGTAAAACACCAGTGGGATGTTGAACATCGCCGCCATCTTCGGGCCGAGGAATTTCTGGCCGAACATGAATGCCTGGAAAGGGTGGAACAGGTTGTCCACCGCAAGACGCGTGAGCAGACGGTGAATGCGACCGTTCGGCGTGCAAAGATAGTTGTCGAAGCCGCTGTTGATCCA
>JBIKYB010000170.1:0-10841 GCA_044355475.1 Prosthecobacter sp. | reverse complement strand
TTGTGTACACCAAAAACGGTCGCAATATCCTCTCACCGTGGGTGATCATGCGGCTCGAAGATGTGAAAAAAGTCTATCTCTACAAAGGCAACGGTCGTGTCCAAGGCTTCCGCCGCAAGGACATCGCGGCTGAAAAAGCAGCCCAAGCGTCCCAGTAGGCATAAGAAAGCAATGTGCGGCGGGGTTTTGGCGTTATGCTCGTCCGATGAGCACCCGACGCTACTTTCTTCAAACCGTTCTCGGAACCACCGCCGCTTCCACACTCGCTGCTGCCGCCAATCTCTCCTACAAGGGAGAAAATATTCAGTTTGGACTCGTCACTTACATGTGGGGCGCTGACTGGGATCTGCCGACCTTGATCAAAAATTGTGAAACCGCCAAGGTTCTTGGGGTCGAGCTGCGGATCGAGCACGCGCACAAAGTCGATGTGTCGCTAACCCAGGAACAGCGCAAGGAGGTGCGCGGACGTTTTGCCGACTCGCAGGTCAAGCTGCTTGGAATGGGCACGAATTTTGAATTTCACTCGCCTGACGAAGCCGTCCTGAAGAAAAATATCGCGGGAGCCAAGGAATACATCAAGCTGAGCCACGACATCGGCGGCACCGGTGTGAAGGTGAAGCCGAATGCGTTACCCAAAGACGTTCAGGTTGAAAAAACACTCGTTCAGATCGGCGAGGCGCTTGCCGAACTCGGCGACTACGCGCTGGGTTTCGGCCAACAGATTCGTCTAGAGGTGCATGGCAAGGAAACCTCTGACCTCGGCCACAATCGCACCATCATGGAGACCGCCGCGCGTGACAACGTGCGCGTCTGCTGGAACTCCAACCCAGACGATCTCGCGGGTGAAGGCATTGAGGCCAACTTTGCCAAAGTGAAGGACTTCCTCGGCCAGACAGTCCACATCCGTGAGGTCAATGAAGGCGACTACCCTTATGACAAGCTCGCCAAACTCCTCGTCGAGGCCGATTACGAGGGCTTTGTTTGTCTGGAGGCGCGCACCAAGCCAGAGGACCGCGTCAAAGCGCTGGCAGAGCAGCGCGATTTGTTCATGCAGCTCGTGACCCAAGCACGCAGGGCTGTCAAAGACTGACCCCCTGCTACCATGTCATCCTGCTTTCTCCAATTCGACCAAACCGGCAATCCCGCCGAAGTTCTGCAGCTTCATGAGCGTGCCTTGGCTCCCCCCTCCGGTCACGAAGTCCGCGTGCGCATGCGCTACGCGCCCGTGAACCCGGCAGACCTCAATTTCATCGAGGGCACCTACGGCCGCGCCGCCCACCCACCCTGCATTCCCGGCCACGAAGGCTGCGGCGAGGTCGAGGAGATCGGTGAGTCCGTTGTCTCCTTGTCCAAAGGTGATGTCGTCATCCCGTTGCTCGGTACTGGCTGCTGGACGCAGCATCTCACCGCGCCTGAGCATCATTTCGCCAAACTTCCACCGCAGATCGACCAAGTGCAGGCCAGCATGCTGCGAATCAACCCCGTCACTGCCTGGGCTCTGCTCAAAAATTACGCCGACCTCGAACCCGGCTCCTGGGTGGTGCAAAACGCCGCCAATTCCGGTGTCGGACGCGCCTTGATCCAGATCGCGCACCACTTCGGCCTGCGCACGCTCAACTTCGTGCGACGCCCCGAGCTGGTCGATGAGTTGAAGGGGCTCGGAGCAGATGCCGTGATGCTCGACAATGACGAAGGCGTCGTCGAGGCCAAAAAAATCATCGGTGACGCACCGGTAAAACTCGCGGCCAACGCCGTCGGCGGAGACAGCGCCATCCACCTCATGGAGGTTCTTAGCAGCGAAGGCATCATGGTCACTTACGGAGCCATGAGCCGCCGCAGCCTGAAGGTGCCCAACAAATTTCTCATCTTCAAAAACCTCCAGCTTCACGGCCTGTGGATCACCAAGTGGTTCGAAAACGCCAGCACGCCCGAATTGTTCGAGGTGCTTGAACCTTTGACGACGCTGCTCGAAACAGGCGAACTCGTCACCGCCATCGACCAAATTGTGCCGCTCGCTGATTTCAAGCAAGCCATCACCCGTGCGCAGGAAGCTTCCCGCAGTGGCAAAGTCATCCTCGACCTCGCGTGAACTCCATGCGCGTGCTTCTGACCAATGACGATGGCATCCATGCTCCTGGCTTGCAGGCTTTGGAGCAGGCTGTCGTGCAGCTTGGCTGGCAGCCGGTGATTGTGGCCCCAGCCCAGGAGCAAAGCCAGTGCGGCCACCGTGTCACCACGCATCAGCCACTCAAGGTCGAAGCCCATGATGAGAACCGCCATGCCGTTCACGGCACACCAGCGGACTGCGTGCGCCTGGCGCTCTTCGCACTTGATGCTAGGCCGGATCTCTTGCTCTCGGGCGTCAACGCGGGCGGCAACATGGGCCAGGACATCGTCATCTCCGGCACTGTAGCCGCAGCGCGCGAGGCCGCCTATCATGGTGTGCGCTCCTTTGCGCTCTCACATTACCTCATTCGTGATCTTGATGTCGATTGGAGCCGTGTCTCCTCCTGGATTGCCGAACTTCTTCGTGAAACGCTTGCTCAAAATCAACCGCAGCGTGCCTTCTGGAACATCAACCTCCCCCACTTGCCCCCAGGTAGCGCTCCCCTGCCCCCGCGCATCCTCTGCCAGCCCGCGCATTCTCCGCTCAACGTCGCCTACAAACTAGACGAGCAAGGCTACGCCTACAGCGCCTCCTATGCCTCCCGACCGCGTGATCCCGGCTCCGATGTCGAGGCCTGCTTCAGTGGCAACGTCGCCGTGTCCCTCCTGTGCGTCTGAGTGCCTAGTCGATCTGGAGGATGGCAAACGATGGCGGCCCGTCTGTATCGCAATGCGAATCTTGCGGGAAGCGAGCACACTCAACCATCTCCAACTTTTCCCATTAACAGCGTCAGTCAGGCGTCATTGCGTCACCCCTGCTCTGCCGCGCGTATTCATTGAACAAACTGCTGGTTTTGCTGCCTGAAGAGCACCCGCCTTGACATCCAGGGGGAAAGCATGCCCTAAGTAGCCTCTTTTTTCCGACCAACCTTGTTCACACGCACATGCCCAAAGCCCTGATCATTGCCGAAAAGCCCAGTGTCGCCGCCGATTTAGCTCGTGCGCTCGCCAAAGCACCCGGCATGAAGCCCTTTGTGAAGGAAAAGGACTGGTACGAGAACGACACGCATGTGATCTCATCCGCCGTCGGCCACCTGCTGGAGCTCGGCATGCCCATGGTGAACGGCAAGAAGGTGGGCTGGGGCTTTACCAGCCTGCCGATCATGCCGGAGCAGTTCGAGCTGAACCCCATCGAGCAAAGCGCCGACCGCTACAAGCTCCTGGCCAAGCTGCTCAAACGCAAGGACATCGACAGCGTCATCAATGCCTGCGATGCCGGCCGCGAGGGGGAGCTGATTTTTCGTTACATTGTGGATGCCACCGGCACGAAGAAGCCGATCAAGCGCCTGTGGATGCAGTCCATGACCCAGGGCTCGATTCTCGATGCCTACAAGCACCTGCGCAGCGACGAGGAAATGATGCCGCTGGCCGATGCGGCGAAATGCCGCAGCGAAAGCGACTGGCTGGTCGGCATCAACGGCACGCGCGCCCTCACCGCGCTCAATTCCCGTCACGGTGGCTTCCGCCTCACGCCCGTAGGCCGCGTGCAGACCCCGACGCTCTCGATCCTAGCTCGGCGCGAGCGTGAGATCGCCGCCTTTGTGCCGCGCACCTACTTTGAGGCCATCGCGCTGTTTGAAGTGCCTGCGGGACGCTATCAGGGCCGTTGGATCAACGAAGGCCACAAAAAAGACGAGAACGACGAGCACAAGAAGGCCGAGCGTCTGTGGGATGAAGGATCGGCCCAGGCCATCGCGGATCGTTGCAACGGCAAGCCGGGTGTCATTGAGCAGACCACCAAGCCCGCCCGCCAGGCCGCCCCCCTACTCTACGATTTGACCAGCCTGCAACGCGAGGCCAGCAACCGCTTCGGCTTCTCCGCTCGCCGCACCCTGCAAATCGCGCAGGCGCTGTATGAGAAGTTCAAAGTCCTCACCTACCCTCGTACGGACTCCCGTCATCTGCCGGAAGATTATCTCGGCCCCGTCACCGACACGCTCAAAACCTTCGCCAGCCACGACAGCCGCAAGCAGGACGCGCTGCCGCATGAACTGGGCACGCATGCCGCCACCGCGCTGGACAACAAGTGGGTAAAGCTCAACAAGCGCATCTTTGACAGCAGCAAGGTCAGCGACCACTTCGCCATCATCCCCACCGGCCAGATTCCGCCGAAGGAACTGCCCGAGGCCGAGCAGAAGCTGTTCGACATGGTGGCCCGCCGCTTTGTGGCCGTGTTTTTCCCCGCCGCCGAGTTTGAAGTGACCACCCGCATCACCCGCGTGGGCCAGGATGCGTTCAAGAGCGACGGCAAAGTGCTCAAGGAAGCCGGCTGGCTCAGCGTCTATGGCAAAAAGGCCGCTGAAGAAACCGCCGAGAGCGGTGAAGACGCCGCCAAGCTGCTTGTCGCTGCAAATACCGGCGACACCGCAAAGACACTCGAGGTCGAGGTCAACGAGCACCAGACCAAGCCGCCACCCCGCTACACGGAAGCGACTTTGCTGGGCACGATGGAGACTGCCGGTAAGTTTGTGGAAGACGAAGAACTCGCCGAAGCGATGAGCGAACGCGGTCTCGGCACTCCCGCCACGCGTGCGGCGATCATTGAAGGCCTCATCATGGACCGCTACATCGAGCGTGTGCAGCGGGACATGCATGTGACGGCTAAAGGTCTCGCGCTCATTGATCAGATCAGTGCCATCGGCATTGAGGCGCTCAGCTCGCCTGAAATGACCGGCCAGTGGGAGCACAAGCTCCGTCAGATGGAGCACCGTGAGCTCGACCGTGAGAGCTTCATGCACGAGATCCGCAAGGTCACAAGCCAGGTCGTGGAAAAGACCAAGGCGTACTCCAAGGAGGCCAAGGACAAGGTTTATCCCGAGTTCAAGGCAACCTGCGGCGTTTGTGGCAGCAAAGAGGGCTACAAGCAGACCGAGGAGTTCTACGGTTGCAAAAACCCGAAGTGCAAGGTCCGCGTGTACAAGGCCGTGGCCGGTCGCACGATGTCCGAGGATGAACTGCGCACGCTCATCGAAAAACGCTTCATCGGCCCGCTCGAAGGTTTCCGCGGCAAGAAGGGCAAGGACTTCACCGCCGCGCTCCAGATCAAGGACGACATGAAAATCGCCTTTGTCTTCGAGGGCAACGACCCTGACGCCATCACCTGGGACGAGTGCCCGGTGATCGCTGACTGCCCGGTCTGCGCGAAGAAAGGCCGCGCCGGGCAGAAGATTTACGACACGCCCGACGGCTACCAGTGCAAGATCGCCGCCACCGAGTCCACGAAGTGCAACGCCCGGATGCCGAAGAAGCTCTGTCAGAAAGACATCACACCCGAAAACGCGCGTGAGTTCTTCGCCGAGGGCAAAACCTCGCTCATCACCGGCATGATCTCCAAACGCGGTCGTCCGTTCAGCACCTTCCTGGTCTGCACGCCCGGCGAAAAACGCATCATGAGCTGGGAATTCCCACCTCGTGAAGCGAAGCCTAAGGCGGAAAAGAAGCCCAAGAAACCAGCGGGCGTCAGTGGCCGCAGTTAAATCGCCTCTTGCCTCGGTTTGATCAAATGCGCGTATTTGACCTTCCAGTCGTCTGGAAGGCGTGCTGGCCTGCCCTCCGGCATCTGCACGAGAGCCAATGATTGGCGACAGGTGATAAGCAAGGCGTTGTCTTCGGCACGACGCATCTCAAAGGCGCACCAGAACCGCACTCTCTCAACGCTTTCGAGGCGTCCGTGGATGATCAGCTCATCTCCGAGCTTCGCAGGCTTCTTGTAGTCGATCTCGGTGCGCACCACGACGGGATAAAGATGCGTCTGCGCCATCTCTCGCAGCTTCATGCCCATCAAAGCCGCAAGGCGGGTGCGCGCAGTCTCAATCATGCGCAGGTAAGCGATGTTGTGGACGACGCCCCCGCAATCGGTGTCGAAAAACATCACTTCTTCGCGTGTTTCAATGGTCGGTGTGTGCATGACTCAGTTTAAGACGACACGAACAGCGGCCTCATCGACACCGCGCAGTTGAAAGACACGCAGCACGGTGTCCTCAATGAGATTGCTCGGGCAGGAGGCACCAGCCGTGATGCCTACGATCACCGGCTCATCACTGGCGAGCTTGGTGGAGTAGCTCTCCTTCTCCGCTTTCAAATGGAGGTCGAAATGCACGATTTGCTCCAGAGATTTGAGACAATCTGCGGTGCGGATGAAAAACGTGGGTAGCTGCTGTTCGCCGATTTCGACCAGATGCGTCGTGTTGGAGCTGTTGTAGCCGCCTACGACGAGCAGCACATCCAAAGGCTGCTGCAAAAGGCCGAAGAGTGAATCCTGGCGTTCCTGGGTGGCACCACAAATCGTGTCAAAGACCTGGAAATTCTGCTCACCTGCCACAGGGCCATGACGGTCGAGCACCGCTTGCTTCAAACGGCGCTGTACTTCCTCCGTCTCCGATTTGAGCATTGTGGTCTGATTCGCCACACCGACACGCGTGAGGTGTAGATCGGGATCAAAGCCTGCCGAGTGCGCCCCTGGCGGGAAACGTTTCAAAAACGACTCTTTGTCTCCTCCGTGGCGGATGTAATCGCAAACGTAGTCCACATCCGCCAACGTGAGGACTACAAGATAGTTTCCCATACCGTCGTCCCCCATCGCACGGGAGGAGGTGGCACGAGTTTCCTCGTGAGATGCCTTACCATGAATGATGGAAGTGAAGCCGTTCTTGGCATACTGGCGGACCCGCTTCCACACGCTCATCACATCCCCACAGGTCGTGTCCACGACGAGGCAGCCGCGTTCGGAAATGAGCTTCATCAGCCGCGTTTCCGCGCCAAAAGCTGGAACGATGACGACATCCTCGCTGCTGAGCGTAGAAACCGCGGATTCGTGCTCCGAAATGGGGATGCTGACGACCCCCATCTCAGTGAGCTGCCGGTTCACTTCCTGATTGTGAATGATTTCACCCAGAAGAAACACTTTGCGGTCAGCGAAGACCTTCCGTGCGGCGTAAGCGAGGTCGATGGCGCGCTCCACGCCATAGCAAAAGCCAAAGTCACGGGCGAGGCGCACCGTGGTGTTGCCCACGGTCAGCACACTGCCCTGGGCACGAATTTTTTCGACGATGATGCTGCGGTAGTGGGTCTCCACCTCCGCCTGCACACGCTCCATGACCTCCGGGGTGCGCACATTCACACGACGGGAGGCAGGAGCGGGGGCTGGAGCGGACATCGACAAAAATTCCTGGGACGGGTCAAAGAGACAGCCGATCAATAGTACATTTTGCCTTTGGCGGCGTCTTCAAAGACCTTATTGCTCAGCATGTAGGAATCTGGCGGGTCGGCGAGAGTGCTGTCGTCGAGGACAGGGAGAGTCTTGCCAATGGTGGCATCCTCGGGATGCGAGCTGGCAATGATGAGCGGCGTGCCGGTGCGCACCATGCTGAAGATTTTCTGAGCGGACTTGATCGGCAGACGCACACAGCCGTGGGTGCAGGGATAAGGCTTCACCCAGCCCCAGTGCATGCCGTAGGCAGACTTGAACTCCATCCAGAAGGTCATCGGATAACCAGCGCCCGGGCTGCTCACGCGGCGGCGGTTGGCCGTCTTGCTGTAAATGCTGAACGTGCCGTGTGGCGTGGGAGTGCTGGCAGTGCCCACGGAACAAGGAGTGGCGAGCAGCACTTCATTGCCTTCCATCACATAAACGCGCTGGGCGCTGGTGCTGAGCTTCACTTTCACAGCGGAAGGGTTTTTGACCGCTTTGGCTGGCGGGTCAAAATGCACCGAATAGCTGCCCTTCTTTTTTACGCCGGCGCATTGGCTCATGGCGAGAGCGAAACCTGTGAGGACGAGCAGTTTGACAGAACAACGGAGAACGTGGGAGATGGTCTTCATGCGAGGCCTGCCATTAGCACGAGTTCGGAAGCACTCCACCGTTTTTCTTCATGCCAGGAACGTTGACATGACACCCGGCGAAACTTTGACCACGGCTCCGCGTTGTATCGAAACTCATGCCCGCCCCCACCCTGATCGACGTTCTCGTCCGTACCGCTGCCAGCGCCGGATGCGAGGAGCCTACCCGCCTGCGCCACACCCTCGAACTCGCCTCAGACAAGCATCAGCCGCTGATCGAGGCCCTGGTGGACGCTAACATGGTCGATGAGGACCGTTTTTTCGCCCAACTGGCCACCGGCCTTGGCATGCCTTTCTCTGAAAACGGCATTGCCGATGCTGCGGAAGGCTTGCACAGCCGTTTCCCTGCCAAACTGGCGTTGCGTCACCGCATTTGCCCAGCCCAGGTGGCGAATGGTGAGGTGACGATCCTCACTTACAACCCCTTTGATCTCAGCGCACGCCAAGCCGTGGGCCAAGAACTGCATAAACGCGTCCACTGGCAGATCGCACCGCGTCATCGCATTTTAGAAGCGTTGCATCAAGGCTATGGCGTCGGCGCGGAAAACTTTGAGGAGTTGCTCGAAGGCCGCGAGGCGGGTGATGACAATGACGACATGAAGCAGGAGACCACCGTGCTGGACGAGGCCGATGAGGAGGCCACGGTGATGAATTTCGTGAACCAAGTCTTCCGCGAAGGACTCAAGGAACGCGCCACCGACATTCACGTCGAGCCGCTGGAACGCGATCTGCGCATACGCTATCGCGTGGATGGCAAACTGCTCGAAGTTCCCGTGCCGCCAAACATGCGACTGCTTCAGGCATCGTTGATTTCGCGTCTGAAAATCATGGCGCACCTCGACATCGCCGAGCGCCGCATGCCGCAGGACGGTCGCATCAATTTGGAACTTGATGGCGAGCCAATCGACGTCCGCGTGGCGACGATTCCGAGCGTGAACGGCGAATCCGTCGCCCTCCGCCTGCTCACACGCAAAAAATTCGACATCTCGATGCTCGGACTCGACGACAAGACCGAAGCCACCATTCGCAAGCTGCTTGCCGCGCCGAACGGCATCATCCTCGTCACCGGGCCCACCGGTTCCGGCAAGTCGTCCACGCTCTACACCTTCCTCAAGGAATTGAACACTAAGGAGCGACGCATCGTCACCATCGAAGACCCGGTCGAAAACAAGCTCGACGGCATCATTCAGATCGCCGTGAAGCCGGAAATCGACCTCACCTTCGCCGCCGGTCTGCGCAGCATCCTGCGTGGAGATCCGAACGTGATCATGGTCGGTGAAATGCGCGATCAAGAAACCGTCGAAATCGCCATTCGTGGCGCTTTAACCGGCCACTTGGTGTTTTCCACACTTCACACCAACGACGCCGTCGGCGGCATTTCCCGTCTGCTCGACATGGGCATCGAACCCTTCATGATTTCCTCGTCGGTCCGTGCATTCCAGGCGCAGCGCCTTGTCCGCACGCTGTGCGGCATCTGCAAGCAGCCCGCGCATCATGAGGATAGCCACCTTCGCAGCATCGGCTTCCCGATGGAATGGAAAGGCAAGCTCTTCAAACCCGTCGGCTGCCGCTCCTGCCGCAACACCGGCTTTACCGGCCGCCTCGCCATCATGGAAATCTGCCTCATGACCGAAGCGCTTCAGGACAAGATCAACAACCGCGCCAATACCATGGAACTCAAAGCCCAGGCGCTGAAGGACGGCATGGTGCCGATGCGCCAGTACGGCTTCCGCAAAGCCTCCGAAGGCGTCACCACGCTTAAGGAAGTCATGACCGTCACGGCGGCGAGTGAGTGAGATTGCAATCAACTCCCGCTGATCTAATAACGCGCCATGCCCGCCTTCGCCTACACCGCCCTCACTGCCACCGGACAGACCGTTTCCGGCTCTGTCACCGTTGGATCGCGGGCGGAGGCGTTTCGGAAGATCGAGGCGCAGGCGCTCACACCGGTGAAGGTCACGCAGGAGGAGAAATCGGCCGCGGCGCAGGCCCGGGCGGACGCGGCGGAAGGGCCGGTGAAACTGAAGCGGGCCCAGTTGATCCTGTTCACGGAGGAAGTGGCAGATCTGCTCGATGGCGGCCTACAAATCGACCAAGCGTTCCGCGTGATGCAGGAGCGGCAGGAGGCTGACGTGATGCGGCGTGTTGCCACCACCATGCGCAACGAGTTGCGCGAGGGCTCCACGGTGGCGAAGGCCCTGAGGAAGGCCTCTCCGAGTTTTGATGAGTTGTACTGCAACCTGGCCGCCGCTGGTGAGGTCAGTGGCTCTCTACCGAGCATTTTGCGGCGTCTGGCCACGAATCTGAACGTCATGGCCGAGCTTCAGGCCAAGGTGACCTCGGCGATGATCTACCCGGCATTCCTCATCGGCGCGTGTGTGGTGCTCATGGTCGTATTCATGACGTTCATGGTGCCGCAGATCATGGATTTGATGGGGAAAAACGGTCAGCAGCTCCCGGCAGCCACGCAGTTGCTCATCAGCTTCAACAACTTCATGGGCCAGTGGTGGTGGGTCATCCTCATCGCCATCACTGCCGTGTTTCTGACCTTTCGCGGCTACATTTCCAGCCCCAAGGGCCGCCTGTGGTGGGATGAGACGCGGCTGAAGCTGCCGCTCTTCGGTCCAATCATGAGCATGCGCTTTTACGCGCAGTTCGCGCACTCGCTGGGCAATCTGATCTCCAACGGTGTGCCGCTGCTCAATAGCATCCGCCTCGTGTCGAAGATCTCGGCCAATGTGTTCATTCAAAACCTCCTGGCGAAGGTCACAGCCCAAGTTTCCGAAGGGGCACCGCTTTCCACCGCGCTCCGAAAGGTCGGCAGCTTCCCTCTGCTG
>JBIKYB010000517.1:0-2989 GCA_044355475.1 Prosthecobacter sp. | reverse complement strand
ACGGCACAGCATTACTTTGACGGTGCCCTGCTGCGGGCGATGCACAAACAGCCTCATTCACGGCAGGCAAATGTCCTGGAGCTCAGAGATGCGCTGTATCGGTACATGCTGGCTGCCGAAGAAGAGGAGGAGGCAGAAGCGAAATCTCATGCGGGTTCGACGCTGGGAAATTTCATCAGATGCAACAGCGGTTTGCTTGCGACGGCGGCGGTGCTGGTACTGAGCCTGTGCGGGGCGATTCTGCTGACTGGATGGCTGCTGATGCGTGAAAAATCACCGGAGCGCACGGCCAGGGCCCGGCAGAAAGCCGAGTATCAGACGCTCACTGCGAAGTTCCTGGAGGAAATGTTTGCCAGCCTGACGCTGGAGAATCTGAAGGACCGCGACACCACTCTGCTCAAGGAGATGCTGGATGGTGCGTCAGACAAGCTGGACACATTGATAGATCATCCCGAGGCCGGGGCCAGAATGCAGGAGACGATGGGTCTGACCTATCTGGCGATGTCGGAAAAGGCCTCGGCGCAGAAGCAGCTACACGGTGCGCTGGAAAAGCGCCAGCACGTGCTCGGTAGCGAGCACCCGGACACGTTGCGCTCCATGCGACAGCTCGCGGTGGTGTTCCAGGAGCAGGGACGGCACATGGAGGCCGAGGTGCTGCTGCGGCAGACTTTGCACAAGCAGCAGCGCGTTCTCGGACCAGAGCACCCGGACACCTTTGTCACCATCACCGTGCTGGCTGCCGTGCGCGAGGCGCAGGATAAGCCGTGTGATTCGGAGATGATGCTGAGGCAGCTCTGGAAGCTGCAAAAACGCGTGCTCGGCCCGGACCACCTCGAAACCCTCGCCACGGTGGGCCATCTCGGCTCGCTACTCGTCAGGCAGGGGCGGCATGAGGAAGCAATCGAAATGCGCCACGAGCATCTGAACGCGGCGCGACGTGTGCATGGTTCGCGGCATCCGCAGACGGTCGTTTCCATGACGATCACCGCAGAGGCTCATGAGGCTGGCGGCCAACCCTCGGAGGCGGAGAAGCTCCACATCGGTGCCATGGAGATTCTGCGCAGCACGCTCGGGCCGGAAAACCCGCAGACTCTAGCGCAGGTGGATAAGGTCGCGCAGATGAAGCGCCGAATGGGCAGGCAGGACGAGGCTTTGAACCTACTGCATGAGAGCCTGGAGGCAAAAAAGCGTGTGTTTGGCCCGCAGCATCCCAAGACGCTCCAGACGATGAAGAGCATGGCCGAGACCTTTGAGGAAGACGGGCAGAAAGCCGCCGCCGAAACCGTGCATCTCGATGTGCTGGAAATCCTGAAAAACCTGCATGGACCTGCCCACAAGGACACGCTGGAGCAGACCGAGGTCGTCGCGCAGTCCTTCGAGCGCCATGGCAAGCATGCGCAGGCAGGAGAGCTGCGACAGAACGTGCTAGACATCAATGCGCGTTCCCTAGGCCGCAACCACCCGCAAACTTTGCTGGCCATGCGCCGACTGGCGCGTTCCCACGCCGCCGCAGGCCGACGTGCTGAAGCGGAAGCACTGCATTTTGAGGCGTTTGAAACCATGAAACGCAACTATGGCGCGGGTGATCCTGACACGCTGGAGCAGATGCTCGCGCTGGCGATTCTACAGCGCAGCCATGCCCGGCATGTGGAGGCTGAAAAGCTCTGCCGCGAGATGCTGCACATCCAGCGGCTCAGCCTCGGAGCAGCCCATCCTGACACCCTGCGTACGATGCAAATCCTGGCGGAGACTTTGCAGGAGCAGGGGCGCCTGCCGGAGGCAGAAAGCCTGCTCCACGAAATCCTGAAAACCGAGCGCACTCGCCCAAAACTGACCCCCCCCAGCCTCGCAGACGCCACGGCGCATCTGGGGGAATTCTGGCTGCAAACAGGCCGACCGGTCGATGCCGAGACCGTGTTGCGGGAGTCCCTGGCCCTGCGAATCAAGCACCAGCCCGGAGACTGGCAGCGTTTCAGTGCCGAAAGCCTGCTGGGTGGCGCTTTGCTGGCGCAGAAGAAGCCGCTTGAGGCCGGACCGCTGCTGCGCTCCGGCTACGACGGCTTGCAAAAGCATTCACAGACCATTCCTGGAGAGGAACGGCATCACATGCGCGATGCGATTGAGCGCATGGCTCAGTTTGTCGAAACCACTGAAGGAACTGTAGCCGCAGAGGCATGGAAACGCAAACTCATGGAGTTTGACCAGGCCGATCACCTCGCCGGACGCTGAGAAAGCTCGAATTGGCAGCGTCATCCGCCTCTTCAATTCCCAGCCACCGGCAGAAACTGCACCGCGTCGGCGATGACGACCTTGTTCGCCTCCGTGCCCTCGTTCGACACACGCACCCAGCCTTTGCGCCCTGCTTCAAAACGAAACGTGCCGAGCGTGCGAAAGAGGTGATCATGCGCGGGTTCAGCCTGCTGATTGATGCGCACCGTCGTGTCGCCATCGGCATGATGGATGGTCACGGGTGTCTTCGTGGAGCGCCGCACGTTGAAACAATGGGCCAACCGCACCTCATACCAGCCCGCCTTCGGCAGATCCGGCGTGAATGTCACTGACTTGGCCCCTTT
Organism: Prosthecobacter sp.; assembly: GCA_044355475.1. Lineage (GTDB taxonomy): Bacteria > Verrucomicrobiota > Verrucomicrobiia > Verrucomicrobiales > Verrucomicrobiaceae > Prosthecobacter. The sequence continues at coordinate 416 of JBIKYB010000517.1, read as the reverse complement.
GCCCGCCTTCATGTCATGCAGGTAACCGAGACCGACGTAGGGCGGCGTGTGCGTCGAGTATTGCCACTCTCCCACCAGCTCCGCTGCTGTCTCATCCACCACGATGCCCGGCAGTGACGCTGGATCACTCACGATGAACTTCACCATCTCCGGTCGATCCACCTCGCCCGGCGGATGGATGTTTGGAACGGCCTTTGGGTGCGGTTTGAGCGCCTCGAAGGCCATGGCCGTGCTCAAAAGGGCCAGCAGCGGCCATTGGCGGAAAATCATGGATCATGCTGAGCCTGAACCGCCCCGCCGCAATCGAGAAATGAATGGCAACCAAGGCTCAGTGAGCGCGTCGCTGCAAGAGGTGATGAGAAACTTCCTTGCCGGAGCCGATCTCTTCTGATTGCATGACCGGATGAATCCGCCTC
>JBIKYB010000169.1:0-10855 GCA_044355475.1 Prosthecobacter sp. | reverse complement strand
TTACGCCATTCGCGCCCTCGCCTTGGCCCTCGCTGAAAACACCGCCCCCGCCGGCCGTCTCATCGGCAATCGCATCGTGCATCCTCGTGCCATCGACATCGGATTCGCCGTCGAAGTCGAAGACGGCGTCATGGTGCCCACGCTGCGCGAGGTAGAAAAGACCCCGCTCGTCAAACTGGTGCCTACTTACAACAAACTCGTGGAGCAGGCCCGCGCTCGTCGCCTGCCCAACGATGTCAACCGCCCTGGAATCGCCACAGTCACGAACTTCGGTACTTTCGGCATCGTTTGGGCCACGCCGATCCCGCTTCCTGAGCAAAATCTCGTCCTCGGCCTCGGCGCTGGCAGCAAAGTGCCGCATTGGAGCGAGGAGGTGAAGCAATTCATCCCCGTCACCGAAGCCGAGCTTACCCTCAGCTTCGACCACCGCGTCCTCGACGGCGGGGGAGCCGGTCGCTTGCTGAAACGCATCGCCGAGCTGCTTCAAAAGCCCGAACTCCTGTAAAACGAGTTTTCCAACTCGTTCAAACCCCTCGCATGCACGACAAACCCACGCTGCGCCAAACCATGCGCGAGCGTCTCCGTGTCATCGACGAATCCACGCGCCAGCAAGCCAGCGCCCGCATCGCCCAGCACATCCTTCGTAGCGGCATGCGTCAGCATGCCGAAACCGCGCCCCCCCAAGTCATCGCCCTCTTCGGCGGCCTCAAAAACGAGCCAGACCTCCTCCCACACCTGCTTCCTGTCTTGTGGGCTCAAGGACATCGCCCATGCTTCTTCCAAATCGAAGCCTCAGAACTGCAACCTCGCCAAGTCTGCTCATTCGATGATCTCCAGCGCGGCCAGATGAACGTCTGGGAACCCAAAGCGCACTGCACGCCAATCGAAATCGCCGCGCTCGACCTCATCCTCGTTCCCGGCCTCGCCTTCAGCCGCAATGGCACTCGCCTTGGTCGCGGCGGCGGCTACTACGACCGCCTCCTCGCGAATCCAGCCTGCCGCGCCCATCGCATCGGCATCGCCTACGAACTGCAAATCGTTGATGCCATCCCCGTCGAGCCGCACGATCAGCGCGTGCATCAAATCATCACCGAATCCGGCTTGGTCCAAGCATCAGCGTCCCATTAGTGTGGATCAGTGGTTCATCACTTTCAGTTTGCAGTTCTGCCTTCCACACGTCTTGATCGAGGGCGAGTAGGAGCACGAGAACGAGGACGAATCACTCGCCCGGTCTTCTGACTATCCGCCCTTTGCCCTACGCCCTTCGCTCCGCATGAAACAGCTTCTCGAAATCCTTCAGTCCGGCACCGCCTACCTAGAGAAGCGCAAGATTGAGGAAGCCCGGCTCAACATGGAGCACCTCCTCGCCCACGTCCTCGGCTGCCGTCGGCTCGATCTCTACCTCCGCTTCAACGAAACCGTCCCGGAGTCACAATTGACCGCTCTGCGCGACCTCCTGCGCCGTCGTGGGGAAGGGGAGCCTTTGCAGCACCTCCTCGGCACCGTCGAATTCTGCGGCCACGAGTTCGTCAGCGACCACCGCGCCCTCATCCCGCGTCCCGAGACCGAAACCCTGGTCGAACTCATCCTCAAAAAATTCGCCACACCTCCAGCGCGAGTGCTCGACATGGCCACCGGCTCCGGCTGCATCGGCCTCAGCCTCGCCAAAGCTTGGCCCTTGAGCGAAATCATCCTTGCTGACATCAGCGAGGATGCCCTCGACCTCGCCCGCCTCAACGCCTCGCGTCTCAGCGCCAACATCAAGCTTCTGCGCAGCGACCTCTTCGAAAAAATCACCGGCACCTTCGATCTCATCGTCGCCAACCTCCCCTACATTCCCACGGCTGAAATCCAGACGCTCAGCCCCGAGGTCAAACGCGACCCCATCCTCGCCCTCGACGGCGGCCCCGACGGCCTCCGCATCGTCGAACGCTTCCTCAACGACGCCCTGCCGCATTTCAACTCCAACGCCCTCATCGCGCTAGAGGTCGGTCACGACCAAGGCGCACCCGTCGCCACCCGCTGCACGGAACTCGGCTACCTCAGCGCCACCACCGCCCCCGACCTCCCCGGCATCCATCGCTTCGTCTTCGCCAATGCTCCAATCAAGGAGCCGGAGTCGCCTGACTCCAGCTTCACAGCTCCCCCATCCCTCCCCGCTTGATCCAGTCGTTCAGCGGCTCGAACTGCGTCACATCGAGTGTGATACCGCAGCCAAACGGTGCGCTGTTCACAGTCTGCAAGTCGAGCTGGCCGTTTTCGATGCGCAGCGTCGCAAAACCTTCGGTGTGGCGATGATACAGGCCAGCGTGCTTCTCTAGCACCGCGTCTTGCGTGTCGGAGGAGTGCATGCTGAGGCCGCGGAAGTATTGGTGGCCGTTGCGTTCGACGTGGGTGACGCCGAGCAGCGCCATGACGCTCAAATCTTGCAGCAAGGCCACCGGGCCGACGTTTGCGAGATCTTCGCCGCTCAGAATCGGGCCGCCGGGAATGCTGGCGGCGCGCTTTTTGAGCAAGGCGGCGTTGGCGAGGCCTTTGACGATGCCTTTGCAGTTCTTGTGGCTCGTGCCGCGATAACCGAGGTCGAGCGCAAGAGGTAGATCGGCCAGGGAACCGTCACTCTCATCAATGATCATGCCCAAACTGTCCCCAACAGCTTCGTTCAGCGCTTTGGAGCGATGCAGCGGCTGCTCAATGAGGAGGAGGCTGCGGAACAACGGCGCGAGCGTGGCATCGGCGCTCAGCGTGGCGTAAAAATCACGGAAGCTCGCCAGATCGTAGAACTGTTCGTTGCCATCCAGCGTGGCATGAAAGCCCTCGGGGCAGTTGGCAGTGAGAATGCGTGTGATCTCGCGCAGACGCGGCAGATCGGTCTCCGGTTTGCCGCAGACTTTGATCTTGAAGTAGCGCAGGCCGTAGGCGCGGATGTTTTCCTCCAGCGTGTAGGGAAGGCCGTCGTTCAACGCGCCATCAGCAGCGGTGAGTGGATCGCCGAGACCGACGGTGTGCCGGGCAAAGAGGCGTGAGAGCGGTTGTGGCGCGATGACATCGCTCACGCGCATGCCGCGCAGTTCCTCGCGCACGGCCCCGAGATCAATACCGAGCACGTCGGAGCGCAGCACGACATGCAGCGGCTGCCCCAGTGCCTTGCACAGGCCATCAAGCACGGCGCGTTCGATCAAACTCACGCCCAGATTCGCCAGCAGAGGCGGCACTTCCTTCACCCGCGCCCAGTTTGACTGCTCCGCATACAGATTTTGCCACCAGGCGAAAAATCCGGTCGGCTTTTCTGCGGCCAGCCGTGCAATGCGCGAGGCATTCTGAATCACCGCGATCATCTCGGCCAGATCGACCTCGAACAGCGTGTCAGGATTCTTCGTGAACCACTTCGGCGGCAGCCCCTCGCTAGCCAGGCCACTCACAGCCTTGCCATCCACAAGCAGATTCACTGTCACAAACAAATGCGGCAAGGCGCTCATGCTGGCGATGCCGTACTTGAACGGAAACCGCGTGTGCATCGGCAGCACATGAAACTGGAAGGACTCAATCGTGAAGGTCATGCGGGACAGGAGCGTCAACGATCAAGAGGTCAAGCATCGTGTCGGTAAGCCTGCCGTGGTGTATCGAATCCAGAAATCGCGCCATGATTTCGGATGAACCTGTTGAGCGGCTACTGCATGAGAACACAGATCATTGGCATGGTGCATGCTTAGGATTGAATCAGGTCTTGTGCCTCACAATGCGACAGGCATCACATAGGTGTTAGTCCATTGCCTGGAATGCTTGGCTTGTAAATCACTGTGCCAGACGCGCTTCGCTATGAAAACCGCTCTCTATCCTCTCCGGTGCATCCGCATTTCTGCCATGAACGGCGTGCTTCGCGCCCGTGCCACGCGAAGACATTCGTGGCTGGCAGCCCTGATGTTTCCCATGCTCACTTCGCTGCTCACCGCAGCGGGTCTTGAAACGTGGACGGATGCCCAGGGGCGCAAGCTTCAGGCTGAGTATCTGGGACGCCAGATGGAGACCGTGCATCTGCGCACACCAGACGGCGTGACGCACGCCATCCCGCTCACCCGGCTGAGTGTGGAGGATGTAAAACGCATCCGGCAACTGCCCGAGAAGATGCAGGCTGCTGTGGGGACTCTGCAAGCGCTCACGCCCGAGCAGTCTGCGGAACGAATCGACCGCGTGGTGGAGGCGCATCTGGCGGCCAAGCAGATCAAACCCAACCCCGCTCTCACGGAAGAGCAGTTTATCCGCCGCGCTTACCTGGACATCGCGGGGCGCATCCCGAAGCTGGAGGAGACGAGAGCGTATCTTGGTGACAAAACCCGGAACAAGCGGGCGCTGCTGACGGACCGACTGCTGCGAACCCCAGGCCATCACAGCCACCTCTTCAATTACTTTGCCAGTCTGCTGCGACTGAAAACTCGCGTGTCGGAATACATCAGCGGTGCTTCCTTCAACACCTGGGTGAAGCAGTGCATCGCGGAAAACAAGCCCTACGACCAGATGGTGCGTGAGATGCTTACCGCCAGCGGCACCTATCAGAACAACCCGGCCGCAGGCTACCTGATGCGCGATGCGGGCATGTCCTTGGACAATCTCTCGCTCACCTCCCAATGTTTTCTCGGCACCGATCTCTCCTGCGCCCAGTGCCACGATCATCCCTTTGACGATTGGACTCAAAAGCAGTTCTACCATCTGGCTGCCTTCCTTGGCAGCACACGCACGACACCCAATGGGGATGTTCTCAAAGCCGAGTTCGCCAAGGCAGGCAAGGAGTGGGTGCCTGCGGAGAAGGTGGTCGAGGGTGCTTTTGAGCACCGCGAATACGATGGTGTGGTGAAAGAAGCGATGAAACGCTTCATTCATGCGGCCCAGCACCGGGTGGCAGATGATCCGAAGCTGGTCCTCAAGCTCCCGCATGACTACAAGTACAGCGATGGCAAGCCCGGTGACGTGGTGGAGCCCAAGGTGATTTTTGGCACGATGCCCGATCTGGCAAAGTTTGACAGCAATCGCGCTGCCTTCGCACAATGGCTGACGGCGGATGACAATCCGCGCTTCGCCATCACCATCGCCAATCGTTTGTGGAAACGAGCCTTCGGACGTGGCGTCGTGGAGCCGGTGCATGATCTGGAAGACCTCAGTTCCGCCAGCATTCCCGGCCTCATCGAAGTGCTGGGAGAGGAGATGAAGCGTGTTCGCTATGATTTGCGGGCCTTTGAGGCCATCCTCTACCGCACACGCTCCTGGCAGCGGCAGGCCTCACTGACCTCGCCAGTCATGGGCGCGGCCTATGACTTCTCTGGTCCGCTGCTGCGGCGTCTTAGTGCCGCGCAGGTTTGGGACTCCATTCTTGCCATGGTCTTAGAAGACCCTGACTACTTCAATGGCAAACGAGACTACAAGGATTGGGAAAAAACCTTCGCCTTTGATCGCACCTCAGTGACTGGCAAGATCTTCGCCGACGCCTTTGCCAAGCAGGAGGCTCTTCAGCAGCGCGAGGGTGGATTCTTTGGCTGGCCCAAGGAAGAAGGTGTGCGCCCCACGAACCAGGCTCTCTGGATTGATGATCGCGTCGGCGCATGGCGCCTTTATGGGGACGTGCTGATCCGTGCTTCTGAGCTGCCGCAGCCTGCTCCGCCTGGCCACCTCCTGAGCATCCTTGGCCAGTCCAATCGTGAGCTCAGTGATGGCGATACGACGATCGGCTCCGTGCCGATCGTGCTGACTGTCATGAATGGCAGCGGCAGCAAAGTTCTGACCCAAGCCGGATCACGCATCCTAAACGCGGTCGATGAATTCAAAGCGGACGGCCCCAAGGTGGACGCAGTCTTCCTCAGTGTCCTCAGCCGCCTGCCCACGCCAGACGAACGCTCGACTGCTTACAAAGCGATTCGGCGTGATGGCAAAAAAGGCTTCGAAGATGTCTGCTGGTCCCTGCTGAACACACGGGAGTTTCTCTTTGTGCAGTAAAGCAGGGCGTTCTGCCTTGCTGCGCATGGAACGGAAGGATTCGCGATGTTGGAGGCCATGAGTTCATGAGGTCAAAAATCGCAACACTTGACCAACTTGACCTTTGACCTCTTGATGCGGCGTAGCCTCCTACACCAGCACCGCTGGTGACTGCTCTTCCTGCTGCTCAATCGCGGTCAGGCGCTCCTGCTCTTGATCGAGATCTTCGTGGACGAGTTCGGGCTGGTCGGAGTCGTCATCGGCCTTTTTCCCGCGCTTGGGTTGGTTGGGGGCTTCGAGGGCGAGTTCCTGCACGGTCTTGTCCATGGTGCGGGTGTCCTCGGTGGTCATGCGCACGCCGACGGGCTTGCTGATGCCGAATTCCTGCATCGTCACGCCGTAGATCACGTCCGCACGGCTCATGGTGCGCTTGTTGTGGGTGACGATGATGAACTGCGAGTTGTCGATGAACTTGTCGAGCATCTTGAGGAAGCGGCCGATGTTGGTTTCATCAAGCGGCGCGTCCAGCTCATCCAGCACGCAGAAGGGGCTGGGTTTGACCTGGTAGATGGAGAACAGCAGTGCCACAGCGGTCATGCTGCGCTCGCCACCGGAGAGAAGGCTGATGGTTTGCAGCTTCTTGCCCGGCGGTTTGGCGATGATTTCGATGCCGGACTCCAGCGGATCGCCCTCGTCCACGAGCATGAGGTCGGCCTTGGCCTGCGCGCCAAACAGCTCGCGGAAGTTGTCGTGGAAGTAGCCGCGCACCTGCGTGAACGTCTCGACGAACATGGTCTTCGTGGTCTCGTTGATCTTCGCGATGACCTGAAGCAGTTCGTCCTTGGATTTGACGAGGTCGTTGTGCTGCGTGTCGAGGAAGTTGTGGCGTTCTTCAAGTTCCTCGAACTCCTGGATGGCATCCAAATTGACCGGGCCGATGCCTTCGAGCTTCTGCCGCAGTTCATAGACGACTTCCATGACGAAAGCCCAGTCCGGCTCGGCTTCCTGGCCGGGAATGACCACGTCGTCGATGTCCACCTCGTCGTCGCGATTGGAGACAGCGGGAATGACTCGCTCCTGCGGTTCTTCGGCGGTGTCCGAAGCTTCTGAGGTCGTTTCAGCTTCCACGGAGGCTTCAGTGGAGTCGTTGTTCTCAGCCGCATTCGCCGCCGCCTTCTTCCCACGGCTGCGGTTCTTCTTCTGCTCCTCAATGGTGACCATGAGGACGTGGTAATCAGGCTCGAAGGCGTCGATGTGGAAGCTGTAGCGCTCTTGAACCTGATTGATGAGGTTTTCGAGTCGAAGATCAACGCGCGTCAGAGCGACTTCAGCGCGATTGCGGGACTCATTGAGGCCGTTGTAGCTCTGGCGAAGCTGTGTGAGCTGGGTTTCGAGTTGGCTGACCTGCTCGAACAATCCGGCGCGTTCCTCGGTCTTGGACTGCAAGTGTTCTTCGATGGCGGCGATGGCACCGCGCTGGGATTCGACCTGCTCCTGGAAGCGCGCGTTTTCAGCATCGCTCTGCTGGATGCGGACGCGCCAGGTGTTGATTTCTTCGGCGAAGCGGTTCATGCCGGCCTGCAATTCCTGCAAACGCACGCCGAGCGGAGCCTTCTGGCGTTCGATGGAATGCAGCGCGCTCTGCTCAAGAGCGAGTGCGGTGCGGAGTTCATTGAGGCGTTCGCTGGATTCGAGTTCTCGCCGGAGGAAGGACTCCATTTCGAGTTCGAGCTCGCCTTCGCGAATGCGGGAGGACTCAAGCTGCTCCTGCGCGATGGCCGCAGCCTCACGGAGTTGCTGAATTTGGGCTTCGGAGCCGCCGATGCGCTCCTGGATTTGATTCTGGTCCCACTCAACGCTTTCGAGCTTCGCGGTGGCTTGTTGCAGCGCACGCTGGACGACGCTGATCTTGCCTTGGAACTGCGAGAAGCCTTCACGCGCACGCTGGCTCTGCTCGCGGAGGGAAACTTCCTCGCGCTGCATGTCTTCGAGCTGGGCGCTGACGGTTTTCACTGCGTCTTCCTTCTCCATGAACTGAAGTTCGAGGGCTTCGACTTCGGTGCGGAGCTGGCGCACTTCGGCTTCACGACGCAACGTGGAAGAGCCTTCCTCCTTGCTGGCACCGCCGTTGATGATGCCGTCGGAGGTGATAAATTCACCACGCATGGTGGCGATGGCTAGATGCGGCATCTCGCGCTTCAAACGCAGCGCGGTGTGCAGGTCATCGACAATGACGACATTGTGCAGCAGGTGATCGATGAGGCTCTGCACGCCGGTTTTGACGCGGACTTTATCGGTGGCCCAGGCGATGGCACCGGCGGGCATGAGTTCACGATCCGCTGCGTTGCGCAGATTGCAGAAGTCATGCGGCACGAGCGAAGCACGACCCATTTTGTGATCGGTCAGGCGGTCGATGATCTGGGCAGCGAGTTCGCTCTCGGTGAGCAGCACGGCTTGCAGGTGATCTTTGAGCGCGGCTTCGATGGCGGGGATGAAATCGGGATCGACTTCGATGCTGGAGGCCAGCAGGCCGCGCACGCCGGTGGAATAAACATCTGGGTTGTCGAGGCCGCTGAGGACGCTCTGCGTGCCGGAGGAGAGACCTTCGCCTTTTTGCAGCAGTTGTTCGAGGATTTCGAGGCGCGACTTGCGCTGGGTGAGGTTGCGCTGGAGGCCGTTGAGTTCGTTGTTCATCGCGTCGCGTTGGCGGCGGCGTTCGATGATTTCGCGAGCACAGTCCTTGGCCTTTTCGTCGAGCTGGTTGCGCGTTTCTTCGAGTTCCTGGATGTTGCGTTGCAGTTCGTCGTATTCGATCTGGCTGGACTCACGGGCTTGCGATGCGGTTTGACGATCATGCGCGAGCGATTCGTGACGCTGACGGTCGGCGGAGATTTGATTGCTCAACGATTGCGCACGCGCCTCGCTGGCGGCCATCTGGCCTTCAAACTGGCGAATCGACTCGCGGATGGCGCGGCGGTCGCTTTCGAGGCGGTTGCGCTCCGGCAGGATGCTCTGATGCATGCCCGCGTGCTCGTTCATCGCGAGCTGACGTGTCTGGATGTTGTCGGTGATCGCGAGAAGCTGCTCATCTGCATTCGCGAGATCGCGGCGGGCCTGATCGAGCAGTTCTTCGTTCGCGGCGATCTGTTCCTCGTTCTGGCGGATGCGTCCTTCGAGTTCTTCGCTGCGCTCGCGGTTGAAACCGATGCGGCCTTCGGCGCTCTGCATCTGCGAGCGGAGTTCCTGCGCCTGCTGACGTGCCTGACTGATCTGGGATTCGAGCGCGTGGTAAGCCTCGCGCGTTTGTGCGGCTTCCGTTTCAGCGGCCTGTAATTTGCGCTGCAATTCCTCGATCTGGTTCGCCATCACGCGCACCTGCGTTTCGGCCTCGGACTTCTCGCCGCTGAACTCGGTGTATTGCTTGTGCGCGAGGTGGGTGTCGAGTAAGCGCGTGTCTTCGAGCAAGGTCTGATAACGCCGTGCTTTGGCCGCCTGACGCTGCAAGGTGCCCATCTGGCGCTTCACTTCGGCGACGATGTCGGCCACGCGAAGCAGATTGGCCTCGGTGTATTCGAGTTTGCGCAGCGCTTCCCGCTTCTGCGATTTGAACTTGGTGATGCCGGCGGCTTCTTCGAACACCGTGCGGCGGTCTTCGGGCTTCGAACTGAGCAGCATGTCGATCTGGCCCTGCGCCATGATCGAGTAAGCGGCGCGACCAATGCCTGTGCCGGCGATAAGATCGTGGATGTCCTTGAGTCGGCAGACCGTGTTGTTGAGGCGGTATTCGCTGCGGCCATCGCGAAACACACGGCGGGTGAGAGCGACCTCATTGAAATCGACGTTCAGCGACTGCTCGCAGTCCGCCATGGTCAGCGTGACTTCGGCGAGACCCACGGGTTTGCGTTTGTCCGTGCCATTGAAGATGACGTCGGCCATTTCATCGCCACGCAATGCCTTGGCAGAGGTTTCACCGAGCACCCAGCGGATGGCATCGACCACGTTTGACTTGCCGCAGCCGTTCGGGCCGACAATGCCGGTGACGCCTTTGTGAAATTCAAAGTGGGTCTTGTCGGCGAAAGACTTGAAGCCGTGAAGGGTGAGGCTCTTGAGATACATGGCAAGAAGAGGAAAAGGCTGCGGAAAATGAGTGCTGTCGTGGAGTCAACCATTCCACAGGCACTGCCCGCAAGACCGAACCCTTTTTTTTACCCTATCTTGGGCTTTGTTAAGATGGCCGTAACAAGATGTGGGATTTTTCAGCTCTCAAAAGCTGTGAATAAACGCAGCGGCTGTGAACAAGTTTCAATACACCGCTTTGCGATGAAACAGAAAGCTCTCCAGCAGCAGCAGCGCGAGTGCGAGCCAGATCAAACGCTTGGGCCAAGTGCTGAAGGCGGAGGCGGTGATGAGTGGGGCTGCGGGCTGGGCTGAGACGGCAACGTCGCTGGAGAGTTTCGGGAGATTGGTTTCAGCGTCCGAGATCAAGGCGCTGGCACCGCTGCGGTCACCGGTCTCCCAGGCACCGATGCGTTGAAGCGCCAGCAGGCCATTCGCGGGATCGTCGGAGATTTCGATGAAGCTGTCGCCATCCCAGGCATGCCATTGGACGAGGCTGCTGGCATTCAGCATCTCGCCGGTGTGCAGCGTGCGCATGTCGGCGAGGGCGTCGCTGTTTTCGGCGCACCAGTAGAGCGCGTTGCCGAGAATGAGCGGGAAGGAAGGCAGCAGCGCGAGTTGCTCGGACTGGGCGGGTGAAAAGGCCGTGACGACAAGCCGCTGGCCGTTGAACTCACCGGCGGCGAGCACCGGCTCCGTGCCCGCGATCCACAGCGGCTCCAAAGACGCCGGCAGATCGAGCACCGTTGTTTGTGTGACGGCGATACGGCTGCTG
>JBIKYB010000516.1:0-2993 GCA_044355475.1 Prosthecobacter sp. | reverse complement strand
GTCTTTGTCGTCGTAGTTTTGCTTCACACGCATCTCGCCGGTTTTCGCGTCGAGTCGGTAGAACCACAGGCCGCCATCGAGGAAGCAGGAATGACCGGCGATGCAGCTCACGAGGCCGTTTTCGACGAGGACGCTGCCATGCACGGGCCACACGCTTTCCATCATTTCCCAGGCTCCATGGCTGAGCATGACCGGTGCGGCCTGGAAGCGCCAGATGAGCGCTCCATCGGTGGCGCGGACGCAATAGACCTGGCCGTCTTTGCCGCCAAAGAACACGCGGCCTTTCCAATACGTGGGCGGTGAGTCGATGCGGCCACCGGCGATGAAATGCCACGCGGGTTTGCCGGTGGCGGCGTCAAAGGCATGCAGCGTGTGCTTATCGACCTCGCTGACAAAGGTGAGGCCTGCGGCGGTGGTCGTGGTGCTGAGTGGGGGCGTGAGTTTGACCTCCCAGGCCATGCCGAGATCTTTTTTCAAATCGCTCTTCGCCGCGCCGCTGCGGGCGTTGTCGCTACGGTAGGTGGGCCAGTCTTCGCTGCTGGCTTCTTTTTCGTCGATGGCATCGGCATACGCGGGGCCTTTGACGAGGCGTTGATCATCGGGCGTATTCGCAGGCATCGGGTAACGCGGGGCGCTGGCCATGACGGCCATGCCATCGAGCTTTGCCTCGGGGTAACAGGCGCAGTTGTGGGGTCCGGCATAGGTCAGGCCGTTCGCGGGCATCACGCCGTAGAGGCAAGCACCACGCACCCAGTGATTGAGGTCCCAGTGCTGCTTTTCCATATCGACATACTCAATGCCGGTGCGGCTGGGGATGATGTATTTCTCCGTCGCTTTACCCATGTAGCAGCGGTGATGGAACCAGTAGGTGCCCTCTGGCACGTCGGGGAAGAAGCTCTTCTTTTTCTCGCCGGTGAGCGGGTCAAAGCCGCGATACTCGCCGCTTTGATTGCCGTTCATGTTGCCGGAATTCCACACGAGACCCTGGGCGACGATGACGTCCTCCAGACTGCGGTAACCGCTCTTCTCATGCGGCGCGGTCCAGATGTCTTTGCCCGTTTCGGCGTTCATGCCCTTCATCGCGCCATCACCACCGGCGTAGATGATCACATCCTTATGAAGGAGGATGCGCGGGGCGAAATTGAACTCATAAAGCTGGCGGCGCTTCGTGGGATCGGTGGTGAATTTCACCTCGCCGGTCTTCACATCGCGGGCGGCGATGCCATCGCCATTGTAATAAACGAGGCGCTTGTCATCAATCGCCAGCGTGACCGGCGCGATGCGGTCCTCCTGCTGCCAGAGCGTCTTGCCGCTCTCGGCGTCGATGGCGAGCAAGTTGCGCGGTTTGCCATCCCAATTGAACTCGGTGGTGACACGCTGCTGATCGCTCTGCGCCTTCACGGCGAAGTCTTTGTTCAGCACCCACGGCTCCTTGTTCACGAGGGCGAAGATCGTGCCGTTGCGCATGATCAGCTCTTCCGCGCCCTTGGTTTGCTCATACACGCGGATGACCTTGCCGGTGGCTCCATCGAGGCAGGAAATCGGGTCCGCGATGCCCATGGTGACATACACTTTGTCGCCGATGGCCACGATGCGACGGGTGAGCTGCGTGGGGCCGGACTTCAGCGGCCAAAGGTGCGTGCTCCACTCTGGAATGGGCTTTTTCCAAAGCACCGTGCCATTGAAAGCATCGCGGGCGATGAGCATGAACTTCGCCGGCATCAGGATCGAGATGCGGCTGCCCTCGTCGATGATGTAATAGATGCGGCCACCGGCGCTGACCTTCGCGCTCACCGACGACATGCGATCATGGTGGCGGCTCCAGCGCGGATTTCCCACCCACTGCATCCGCGATGGTGGCCCCACGAGCAGGTCCTTCGACGTGGGATTGCCCTTCGAATCGTAAGCATAGTGCGTCCACTCATCCATGTCCTTCGGCCACGCCTTCGTGATCTTTTCCCAGGTGCCGCCCTTTTTCACCATCGCCACGCCCAGCGGCGTCAGCACGCGGTCGATCTCTTCTTTGGCAACGGCGGCCGCGTCCTCGATGACGAGCAGGTTCACATAATTCTCGATGTAGGGCAGGTGCTTGCCATTCCAGGCCTCGATGGCCACCGCGCCGTAAGCACCCGTTTTGGAAATGGATTCGCGGATGGTCTCCAGTGCGCCCGTGTTCGTGGTGAGGCCCTGGACTTGGTAGGAATCGTTCGCGCGCAGTTTTTGCGTCACCGTGCCATCACCGCAGCCGACATGCACCACGATGCCGCCTTTGACGCCAGATTGAGCGAGGATATCCGAGGCCTCATCAGCGAGGAGCGAAGGGCAAAGAGCGAGGAGAAAGAAGAAAAGGCGTTTCATGCGAGCGGCCTGAAACGCAGCCGCTAGACCGAGCTTTCAGGCCAGTTGGCCTTAGCACACAACTCCCAGGCAAGAATCGCCAGCTTTACTTGAGATACTTCTCGAAATCCTTCGGCAGCGCGTCTTTGCCGCCCAGATCGCGGCAGACCAAGGCGAGGGATTTCGCCTGCTTCGCGAGTTTTTCATCTTTAGGCGCAGCAGAGATTTTCGTGTCAGTCAAACGCAGCGCGGACACGGCGGCGAGGCGGACGAGTGAGGCTTCGGAGCCAAGATCGAGAGTGAGGGCACGGTGGAAATCCATCAGCGCGAGATCAGGCTGCTTTTGAGATTCCTCGTTCCAAACAGCCCGCAAATAGCACAATCCAGCGAGTCGCGACGCGCGCAGCCGTTTGAAGGGAGCCTGCGGCAACTTCAACGGGTTCGCGTCCTCGAATTTTTTGATGAACGCACCGAGTGACAGCCAGTCCTTCTTGCCCATCAGCGCCCAGCCTTCGAGATCGACGAAGTCCTCGGTGTAATGCGCACTGAAGCTCAACGGATTCGCGAGTTGCTTGTCCATCGCCTTCGCCAGATCGGCATAGCGGCCCAGCTTTTGCAGGCACATGAACTGATGCAACCGAGCCATGGAGCCAAAG
>JBIKYB010000515.1:0-2997 GCA_044355475.1 Prosthecobacter sp. | reverse complement strand
GGCGGATTCCCAGAGCTTTTTGCCGGTGGCAGCGTCGAGGCAGATCACTTTCTCTTCTGCGTCAAACAGGCCCATGGTGTAAATTTTACCACCTGAGACGGCGAAGCCGGAGTAGCCGAGGCCGGCATCTTCGCTCACCCAAGCGCGCTTGGGACCGCTGGCGGGCCATTTTTTGAGCAGACCGGTTTCCGTGGAGATGTCATCGCGGTTCTGGCCGCGCCACTGCGGCCACTCGCCTGCGGCAGCAGAACCGCCCCCCGAGGCTTCGCCGAGCAGCGCTTGGTCCTCCTTGCTGAGACTTGCTACAGGAAGAGTGATGGTGGTGCCGTTCTCGCGTTTCAGGGTGACCTTGCCTGCTTTCACGCCGACGAGCTCGGCCTTGATCTCGTGGGTGCCGGTGGCGTCCTTCCAGGTGCGGATTTCAGCCTGCGCTGAAAGCGCGAGGCAAAGGGAAAACAATGCTAACGTGGTGTTCTTCATGATGTGGTGTGATTTGGCAGCCCGTTTCAAACGGGCAATGTCTCCCGGCTTTTAGCATGAACTGCGATTCAATAGGCTTTTACCCGCCCATTTCTTTGAGCAGCACCTCGCCTGCTGCGTGTGCGGGATGGTCTTTGAAACGGGCTTCTTGGAGCATCTCGCGCAGCATGTTTCTTGCCGCGTCGTTTTTCTCGGCACGGTGCAGCATCTCAGCGCGGTAAAGACGCAAGCGCAGCAGGTCAGCAGGCTTTTGGGTGATGACCTCGGCGTGTTCGAGCAGGTCCAGGGCCTCTGCGTGCTTGAGCTGAAGCGCGGATCGCAGGGCCGTGAGTTCCAGCAGGTGTGGCATCTTGCGTTTTTCGGCCAAAAGAGTGAGGGCGGAGTTGATCTGGGCATCGCTGTCTCCGGCCATGCGCTGCACCATACCCTGGTAGAGCGCGTATTCGCGGTCTGTGCCCTCGCCGAGCTTCGCGCCAAGTCCACGGCCATAGGGGCGGTAGAGCGGGTCACCGAGCACGACGTTCATCCAAGAAAGGGCAGGCGTGGCGTTCCAGGCGGCCTCGCCTAGCGTAAAGCCTTCCAGCAAACGCTTGTTGAACACATCAAAGTGCAGGGTGAGCGAGAGGTAGGGTTCAAACACATTGCCAAAGGCCACGGCGGCACCCTGCGCGAGCAGCGGTCCGGCCCAGGCTTGGCCCTTGGAGCGGATGACGCTGGCGCTGAAGGAATGCAGGTGGCAGGCGATGGCCCCGCGCTTGAAACGAAACGTTGGCGCTGCGAGTGCGCCGGAGATGCGATCCGTATACCAGCCGAAATACAGAATCGTGTCCGGCAGTGGCCATGCCTCGCGCAGCACGTCCGGGGCGCGGTCGATGAACACCGGAATGCCGGCACGTTTGTAGAGGTCGGCACTGCGCTTTAGCCAGTCCTCGCCCTCTTGATAAACGCCCGTTTTTTGTGCGAGGTCGATCACGGCACGCCCACGCAGTCCTGTCTCCTCGGCAAACAGTGCATCGTCGATCATCCGCCGTACGGTTTCATCATCAGGGCCGTCCAGTCTGCCAACGATGAGCATGCCGCCGGACTGCGCAGATTGTGGAAAGCGGACCGGTTGGTCGAAATATGGATTCCGCAGACCGCCTTTGAGTGGCGGCTGTTTCAGGCCGAGCACGGTGAGTTCCGAGTCCACACTGGCCTCGTCTTCCTCGGATTGCCTGGGATTCTGCGACTCACGGCGGATCTGAAACGGCACGCCGCGCATCAGCACCAGCACGCGCAGCCTGGCAGGCGTCGAATCCTGCACCGGCGGCTCAGCGATCCACCAGCCTTTGCTTTGAAAAGTCTGGAGCAGTGGTTTGCGCAGCAGCGCCTCGAACTCCGCCCGCGACATCGAATCTTCCTGCGGACAGCGCAGACCGATGATGCGCTCTTTGGGAATGCCGCGCTTCTTCGCGTAGTAATCCGCCAGCGCTGCCGAGCCGGGGAAGTCAGGATTATAAACAACGGCAGTTTCGGCAGCAGGATTCCACTCGCTGGGCATCTGCGCTTGCGCGGAGACGCGCAGGACGAGCAGCGCGATGAAAAAATGACAAATGAGTGACGGAGCCCAAAGAACAACCCGTGCGTGGGAGTGGTCACGGGGCAATTCGAGCTTTGTCATTCCGATTGGCTTCCTCATTCGTCACTCTGGTTTCGTCATTGGCCTGCATCACGTCCATTCCAGCCTCAAGCCATCGTAGGCGATGTTCACGCCCGGCGGCAGCTTTGGATCTTCCACGGCATGCATGATCTCGCACTGGATGTGTGTGAACCAGGTCTGACGCGGCTGGATTTCACGCTGCACGGCCAGCGACTCCTCAAAGTTCATGTGCGTGGGATGCGGCGTGTGGCGCAGCGCGTCGATGATGAGCGTGTCCACCCCGCGCAGCGCCTCCAGCGACTGCGGCAGCAGCGTTTTGCAGTCCGGGATGTAGGCACAGAGTTTTTGCCCGCCACGAGTGAAAAGAAAGCCGATCGTCTCGACTTTGCCATGCTGTACGGGCAGCGGGGTGACAGTGGTCTCACCGAGGTGAAACGGGCCGTGGATCGGCTTCGGAAACGGCTTTAAATAGCCACGGTAGCGGTTCTCGCCATTGAACGCATAGATGAACATGCGCTCCAGCACCGCGAGGCATTCCGGTGTGGCGTAAATCGGCATGAAATGATCCGCTTCAAGCGTGAAACGCCGCAGGTCGTCGAAACCGGTCAAGTGGTCCATGTGCGAGTGCGTGAAGATCGCCGCGTCGAGCTGGCGGATGTTCTCGCGTAGGCATTGCATGCGAAAATCTGGCCCGGTATCCACCACCCAAGCCATTTCCGGCGTGCGAAAGTAAACAGAGCTTCGTAGCCGTTTGTCTTTCGGGTCCGTGCTGCGGCATACCGCGCAGTCACAACCAATCACCGGAATGCCGATCGAAGTGCCGGTGCCGAGAAAAGTGAGCTGCATGGACATGAGGCGTGGAGGATGAATCCGGCAGT
>JBIKYB010000514.1:0-2999 GCA_044355475.1 Prosthecobacter sp. | reverse complement strand
CTAAGGTGCCCTGCTTGCGCTTCCACCGCCGTCGCGCCTTGCGGACGTCTTCGCGGTCTTGCTCGGCGGCGCGGAGCGTCTTTTTTTATATGTCAGCCCCATGTCCACGAGCACGTAGTGGATCGCGGGCAGTGTGCACTTCAGTCCGAGGGCCTCACGCAACTCGGCCAGTGTCATATCCGGCTTGCGTTTGAGGTGCTGGCGGATGGCGATGCGGTGCTCGGCCACGATGAGCTTCTTGCGCCCGGCGAGGTGATGCCTGGGCTTGATGCATCCGGTCTTGCGCCGCTGCTGGAGCAGCTTCTTGACCATGCCGTAGGAGACGCCAAAGCGTTGGGCGATCTGTTCCTGGGTGCCTTCACCCCGGTCGCAGGTGCTGATGATGCGTTGACGTAGATCAAGGGAAAGTGCGGCCATCCTTAGCTGTACACCGTCCGTCAAACTGTTCCACATTATTATTTAAAATGCTCTAGACCTCGGCGGCGGCGATAGCTCTCGCTCAGCATACAGAAGGTTTTCAGCCGATGACGTGCTCGACCACCCTGCGCTTGGAGTTGATGGCTCGGTTGATCGTCTTCGTTGGGAACGAGTTGGGAAACTCGTTCTACTTCTTCATCAGATACGCAAAAAAGTCCTTCAAGTCGGCGTCGCTCATTCCTGTTGTCAGGCCTTCTGGCATCAGGGAGATCGGTGACGCTTCCATTTTCTCGATGTCGGCCTGTTTCACGGCGGTTTTGTTGTTGGCCATGTCTTTGATGACGATGCCGCTGCCGTCCTGGGCGTCGATGAGGCCAGTGAGGATTTGGCCGCCTCTGGTTTTCACGATGTAGGCAC
This sequence comes from Prosthecobacter sp., assembly GCA_044355475.1. Taxonomy (GTDB): domain Bacteria; phylum Verrucomicrobiota; class Verrucomicrobiia; order Verrucomicrobiales; family Verrucomicrobiaceae; genus Prosthecobacter. The sequence continues at coordinate 2,165 of JBIKYB010000514.1, read as the reverse complement.
CGAAGCCTTCGCGGATCTCGAGGCTCGGGGTAAACATGTTGTCGAGCCAGAAGTCGGCGTTCGTGCGGTCATAGCCAGTGAGTTCAGGGCCGATGGCTCCGCCTTCGCCGAAGAGCTTGTGACAGGCAAAACAGCGCGCCATGAACTGAATCTTGCCTTTCTCGGCATCGCCGAGGCCGGTTTTGAGGACGGCTTTGATGCGCTCGGCTTCCTTTTTCTTCTCGGGTGTGGGTCCGGTGGCGAGCAGACCCTTCCAATGTTTTTCAATCGCGGCATCGATGTCGGGATCTTGGTGCAGGCTGAGCTGGCGCACGATGTCGATGGTGAAATGCTTCGCGGGCACTTTCCATTCGTTGACGAAGTTCATGAGTATCTGCGCCCACTCCTTGCGACCGGCCATGACGCGCAGGGCGTCTTCGCGCAGGGCTTTGTCACCGGCGATTTGACCTTCCCAACCGAGCAGGAGGGCCTCGGGCAGGCGTTTGTCGTCGAACTTGGCCGCGGCCTGCAACATGCCGCGTTTGAGGCTCGGAGCCGCGCTGGACTTCAAAATGGCCACCATGGGCATCACCGCCTCTTGCTTGCCGAGTTCCGCCAAAGTCTTCGCGATGGCGATTCGGGCCGTGTTGGTCGCTTTGGTGTCCGCTAGCAGTTTGAGGGCGTTTTTGAGCGCATCGGCGTTTCCGCTGCGCAACGCGAGCGTGAGGTCGCCGCCGCTTTGTTTCGCCATGTAGTCGTTGAGGGCCTTGGTGAGCGAATCCGGCAGTTTCGGCATCTCCGCGCCTTCGAAGGCGGACGCGATGCCTGCGATGAACTTGCCGCGAAGGGTTTCATCGTTCGTGAGCGCGAGCAAGTCGGCGCAGGAGTTGAGGTTTTCTTCACCACCCGCCATCGCGTAGCGTTTCGCGAGCTTTTCGGCGAGGTGGTCGCGGAAGAGAGCGGATTTCACGAACCACGGATCATCCTTGAGCATTTCAAAGAGTGCTTTGCGTTCTTTCTCTGTTTTCGACTCCAGCGCCCACCAAGCGAGAAGCTGCAAATGCCCGCTGACATCATCATGACTCCCTGCGCTCTGAAGCAATGAAACGGAAAAGGTAACCGGAAGTCGTTTGGCTGATGCAAGCATCTGAGCTTGAACCTCAGGTGACTTTTCGCCTGCGGCCCAGAGGTTTAGCGCATGCAACAGGGATCCCGACGCATTTGCCCCCTGCTCTCCAGTCCACTTTACCAACCAACGACGTACATAAGGATCATCGTGATTGAAGAGAGAAATTGGAATCTGCTCTTCAACAAGACCCGCAGCATCCAAAGCCCAAAGAGCTTCGAGCGCATGGGGGCTTTCCAGCAATCCTTTCAACTTTGGCTCCAGCTCCTTCATCCCTCTCCACCCGATCTCCAGCACCGCCTGCTTTCTGAACCACTCGTTTTGATGGCTCAAGTATCCGAGAAGCTCCTCACCACTCGCTTTGCTCAAATCAAACGGCTTCAGCTTCGGCGCACCACTCGCAGGACGTACACGGTAGATGCGACCGCTGGTTTTGTGCCAGTCATCGACGGGGCTGACGTGGCTGAGGCGGGTGTCATACCAGTCGGCCATGTAGAAGCCGCCATCGGGGCCGACGCCGGCCCAGACGGGGCGGAACCAGCGGTCGGGGGTGGTGATGAGTTGCTCTTCATCCTTCGTGCGGAAGGTGGAGCCGTCGGGGAGGCGCTCGCTGACATAGACAAGATTATGCAGGGCGTTCGGGGCGATGATTTTGCCCTCGTAGGCGCTGCCGAGCAGGCCGCCTTCATAAATGGTGAAGGCTTGGGGGAAGCGTTTGTTGTCGCCCTCATGCCGCATGTGCTCGAACCAGCCGAAGGCATACGGATTGGTGAGTGGGCCGTGTTTGCCCCAGCCTTTGATGCCGTAGCTGCCCTGCTCGTAATGCATGCCGCGCGTGGCACCGTTCGTGCCGGAGAAGAGGCGACCTTTGCTGTCGAAGTCGAGGCTGAAGGTGTTGCCGCCGCCTTCGGCGTAGATTTCGAAGGTCTTCTTCTTCGGATGGTAGCGCCAGATGCACTGGCCTTCCCATTTCACGTTCTTGGTGTTGGCGCTGGAGACGTTGCCGGTGGTGGTGCTGCCATTGGCTCCGTAAAGCCAGCCGTCCATGCCCCATTGCAGG
>JBIKYB010000513.1:0-3007 GCA_044355475.1 Prosthecobacter sp. | reverse complement strand
GTGCGGCTTTGACCAGCTCGCCGAACCGCCACGCAACCGCACCGGCGGAGCCTCCCTGGAGATCTGCTCCTGCTGCGGTTTCCAATTTGGCGTCACCGATGATGACCAAGGCGTCAGCTATGATGACTACCGAGAGCGGTGGATCGCGGATGGCATGGCTTGGAGCGGCAAAGGCAAAAAAGCACCCAAAGGCTGGAATCCGCAGACTCAGCTAGGTGCTCTCGCACGCCTCGCCACGCTCAAGCGCGTCAAAGGCCGCCCTCCGCGCCTCTCGATGCAGTTGGTGTGAACAGCAGGACGAACTTGCAAGTTCGTCCCACATGGTTTCTTCCGACCGTGTCGGATCACCGTTCCGCACCCTTGAGCAGGCTCTTTGCATGCTCTTTCGCGCTCGCCGCGCTTCCGCCGAGCATGCGCGCGAGTTCTTCGACGCGCTCATCCTCGCGCACCTCTTGAATTTGTGAGCGGGTCGTGTTCCCCGTGATCTCCTTCGTCACGACAAAGTGACTGCGTGCGAGTGATGCCACCTGAGGGAAATGCGTGATCGCGATCACCTGATGCGTCGCCCCCAGTGCCGCCATCTTGCGCCCCACCGCCTCGGCGATGTTGCCGCCTACATTTGCGTCGATCTCGTCAAACACCAGCAGCGGCACTGCGTCTTGCTTCGCCAGCGCGCTTTTCACCGCCAGGAGCACACGCGACATCTCACCGCTGCTCGCCGTCAGCCTCAGCGGTTTCGAAGGCTCGCCCGGATTTGGCGCAAAGTGGAAATCGACCTCTTCAAGGCCGCATTTTTCGGGCGTAGGCAGGTTGGCAAGCTGCGCTTCGAAGACGCTGCGTTTGAAGCCTAGATCCGTGAGATGCGAAGCGACCTCTTTCGCGAGTTTTGGAGCCGCGTCGGCCCGTTTCTTTGAAATCTGCTTCCCGAGCTTCAGAACCTCCGTTTCGCGCTCCTTCACGAGCTTCTGTAGTTTCTCGATTTCCTCGCCGCGATTCTCCATCTTCGCGAGTTTGCGCTCTGTTTCGGCCAGAAACTCCAAAATCTCCCCAATCGTGCGGCCATACTTCCGCTTCAGTGTTTGAATGGTGTGAATGCGGCTTTCGAGCTTGTTCAACTCGGCAGGATCAGTTTCTAAATCATCCGCATAGTCCGCCACACTGCTCTCCAGCTCCGTCAGCTCGATCTGCGCTGATTTGAAGCCCTCAAACATCGCAGATGTGCCGGGATCGATCTTCTCCAATTCATGGATGCTACGGCTGATCTCACGCAAACCGTCGATCACGCTGCCTTCGCCCTCGCTCAGGCGGCCCGTGATGGCTCCGCACAGCTCTGCTAGCCTTGCTCCGTTCGCAGCGATGCGATGACGGCTTTCGATTTCCTCCTCCTCGCCCTCCTTGAGGTTCGCGGAGGCAATTTCGTTCGCCTGAAACTTCAGCATGTCGATCTGCTGGCTGGAGGCTCGCTCGGAGTTCTCCAGTTCATCCAGCTCGGTCACGACGGTGCGCCACAACTTCCAAGCGTCCTGAAACTTGCCCAGGAGTTCCTCAATGCCAGTGAATTTGTCCAGCATGTCGAGCTGCCGCTCCCGCGAGTTCAGCGACTGATGATCATGCGGCCCATGCAGATCCACCAAAAACTCGCCGAGGCTCTTGAGCACTTGAATCGTCACCGGCGAGCAGTTCACAAACTGCTTGTTCGCCCCGCTGGTGCTGATGGTACGTTTGATCAGCAATTCTCCATCTTGGCACGGCTCCAGTCCTGCCTCTTCAAGCACGGTATCAATCGTGCGCGTGTCTTTCAGGTGAAAACTCGCCTCCACCGTGCAGGCATCTTGCCCGTTGCGGATCAGCGAGCGATCAGCCCGCTCCCCCAGAATCAGCTTCAAAGCTCCCACAATGATCGACTTCCCGGCACCCGTCTCGCCTGTGACACCTACCAGCCCCGCCGCGAGTTCCCAGGTCACGTCTTCGACGAGGGCGAGGTTGCGGATTTTGAGAATGGAAAGCATGCGGTGGCGGTTTGGAGGTCCGCGAAGATGGGAAGTCCCCGGCGCATTTCAAGACGGCGCGTCAGTTTCCTGCAAACAGTGGCCTGAAACCCGCCTGCTCGAAATGATGATCCGCCGTCAGCGCCTCTGTGATGCCCAGCTCATCCATCACCACAAACGAAATGCAGTCCGTAAGGGACCAAGCTTTGTCTGAGCGAGAAATGTAGAGTTTCATGCCTCGCTGATACAGCACATCACTCTCCTTGATGATGGTCATGTCTGGATCAGACTCCACTTGCACGAGAAACCTTGCGGCATCCTCACGATAGGCAGAGCCCGCCGCTGCGTTCGCCGTCTCCGCGAGAACCCATCGCGTCGTAATGATGAAATCTTCGGTCTCGCCCAAGTATTGCACCACCTTGTCATGATGCTGATCCCGCTCGGAAAGAATCGCCCGGAAGAACCAAGTGTCTGCAAAGACCGTCTTCATGCGTTCCGCTTTGGTGTGCCGTAAAGATAGTGATCGTGATTGTCAGCCAGATCAGTCGGGCCATCCTTGATGCAGCCGATGAGGTCCTTGTACCTCTCCAGAAAGGCCTGTCCGCGCTTCTTCCTGGGCAGGATCAAAACCTCCGTCTGGTCTTCCAGATGGACCCCTTCGGGCAGTTTGATCGTGTCGTTGATGACGGTGGCGGTGATGCTCATGGGAAAAGAGTACCATCCCGCCCAAGCCATCGCAAGCCTCCAGATGCCTCACTCCCCACGCGGCGATCTTCCACTCCAGGCCTTGAAAGCCCGCGAAAAATGCGCGGCAGACTTGTAGCCAAGTTCGGCGGCCACGTTTTTCACCAGCGCATCCGGCTGCCGCAGCTTGATGGCCGCTTGGGAGAGCTTCAGGCGGGTGAGACAGTCCAGCGGCGTCTCGGTGTCGTAGCGTTGAAACAGACGCGTGAAGTAGGCGGCGGACACATGACAGGCCTTCGCGGCCTGTTCGATGCTGTTGAGCACCGGGTAATTGC
>JBIKYB010000512.1:0-3015 GCA_044355475.1 Prosthecobacter sp. | reverse complement strand
CCATCGCCATTCTTGTCCGGGCAATACCAGAGCATCGGCGGCGCGCCCACCAGCGCGCCATCGCCGACCGGCAGGACTGTGCGGGGCATGATGAGCTGATCGAGGAAGACCTTGCTTTGATCGAACCGCCCGTCGCCATCGGTGTCGGTCAGGATCACGATTCGGCCCACCGGCTCATCCTCGCGATTACCGTGAATATCCGGCATGTAACCCCGCATCTCCACGACCCAGAGCCGACCATCCGGACCAAACTGCGCAAAGATAGGATCGCCCACCAGCGGCTCACTCGCCGCCAGTTCCACCCGGTAGCCCGGTGCCACCTGGAAGCTTTTCAATTCCTCCTCCGCCGACAAAGCTCGCGTGTCAGGAACCAACTCCGCAGGCACCAGCGAAGGCGGCACCGCCACCCCTGAGCCCGCATTTTGGGCGGAGACCGTTGAGGCCAAAAACAAGACAGGCAGAGCAAGGATTCGGGAGAGAGACATGCGTGGGAAATTCATCGGTGGCCGCAAACGCGGCTTTTGCAATACGACCCTGCATCCGGTGATCTTTAGCACCGCAGGCCAAAGGGAGCGCGGAGACTCTTCTCCGCTTCATTCAAATGGCGGCGAAGCCGCGAAGAGAAAAGCGGACAGGAGTGTCCGCGCTCCGCTCCACTCTTCTAGCTTCGCTCCCAAAGCACAAAACCAGCCTTCAAACCCGCTTTCGCCGGATTTTCACGAATGTAGGCCTTCACCGTGCTGAAGTGCTCGGGACTGCGGATGAGGCGGTCGAAGTAATCGGGCTGCCAGAAGGGATTCAGGGCGTTGAGGCCCGTTTTGTGGATGAGGCGGCTCGAAACGCCTTTCCAGCCTTGGAGCGTGTCGGGGAGGGATTCGCCGTCGCGGAGGGTGAAGAGGACGTGAACGTGATTGGGCATGATGACGTAGCTCCAGAGGTCGTAGCGCTGGCCATCGAAGTGATGGAGGCGGTCGGCGACGATTTGGGCAAGGCGTGGATCACGCAAGGCGCAGGAGCCGTGTGCGGCGTCGAGATGTTCGTCGAGCTTGTCGGAGAACTGGCCGTGGTAGCAGGCTTCGGTGATGTCGTCCCACGGCGGTGGATTGGCGGCGAGGAAGGCCTCGCGGGCGCGAAGCCAGTCGTCGAGGAGTTCACGCGGCAGTGAATCGGCGAGGCGGAAGGTGACGAAGATCGCCACCTCGCCCTGCTGCCAATGCGGCAGCTTGTGGGCCGTCTTTTCGATGTCCCCTCGCGGATCGAAGAACTTCATACCTCAGCTAATCGAGGGGAGCGCGGGCACTCTTGCCCGCATTTTTGAAGTGGCGGCGAAGCCGCGAAGAGAAGAGGCGGACAGGAGTTAAAACAGCTTAGAATGTGCATGTTGCCTTTCTCGCCATGATCAATACTCCTCACCATGCTTGAGAGCTTTGAAAGGATCATACTCGTTGAAACAAAAAGCGAAGCTTTTGCCCTTTCTGAGTGCATGTATGACGAAGACTGTGATGCAAAGAATTGCCCGCAGCCGAAGAGCGAAAGACAAACCCAGTATCTGCTCGGTGTTGTTGAGAATCTCCTCGGAGGCCAGTTTGGCTTGGCTGCTCCTACAGATTACTGGGACGCGTTGAATTCCAAATACAGGCAAATGCCGTTTCGCATTCGATCTCCGCTTTGGGTTGATGAAAAATTTGTAAACGGAGAACCCTTTATGTTTATCGGCTCGAGTCTTTTTGGCTTTGGGTTTGGCGTTTCTAATCCTGCTGAGAACAGAGTGGCACTGACAAATCGTTTCGCAGCAGCCACAATTAGGGAGGTGCGGGAATCAGGCCGAAAATATACCATTGATGTTCATAACCGAGCCAAGGAGATGATTGAGTTGATCAACCAAGACAGATTTGTCGCCAGGGCGGCAATTGCTGCCATGAGTCCATATGCATTCGAAGAGTTGATTGCTGAGCTTCTAGCTTCACACGGTTTCGACACATTTCTCACCCGACGTTCTGGCGATGGTGGTCGCGACATCATTGCCGCGTACAAAGATGGTCGTGAAACCAAGCTAATGATGGTTGAATGCAAAAATCGCAAACCCGGGACAGTTCTCGGACCAGTTGAAGCAAGAGCCTTGGTTGGTCAGTTCGACATCGAAAGACGCAAGGGAAGTGGATTTTCTAGGGCCATGCTTGTTACCAGTGCATATCGGATAGGACCGACAGCAATGGATATTCAAGAAACAGTGCCTGAACTCTCGATTAAAGATTATGAGGCTATTTGTGAGTGGTCTTCACAATATGGAAGTTTCCGAGATGGGTTGTGGCTCCCAAAACAATTCGACCAAATCTTGTAAACTCAACACACGAACAAAGAGGCGGACAGGAGTGTCCGCGCTCCTCTCGATGGGCGTGGCCTACTTATGATACTCCTGCAGCGCCCTTACCTGCACCTCGCTGCCTTGCAGTGACTTGATCGCCCGCAGCGCGGCATCAGCACCGCGGAGCGTCGTCATGATCGGAATGCGGTTCTGCATGGCGGCGGTGCGGATCTTCACTTCGTCTTCGCGCGGGTTTTTGCCCGATGGCGTGTTGATGACGAGGGCCATGTCCTTGTTCTTCATCAGGTCGATGACATTCGGGCGTTGGCCGCTGGCGAGTTTGGGGAGGATGTTGACGGGGATGCCGGCCTCGGTGATGACGCTGCCGGTGCCGCTGGTGGCGTAGAGGGTGAAGCCGAGGTCGGCGTAGCCTTTGGCGATGCGGACGACATTCGGACGGTCGGTTTCCTTGACGCTGATGAAGACGTTGCCCTTCGTGGGCAGGGTGCCGCCGGCGGCCATCTGGCTCTTGGCGAAGGCCATGCCGAGGTCGTAGTCGATGCCCATGACTTCGCCGGTGCTTTTCATCTCGGGGCCGAGGATGATGTCCACGCCGGTGAACTTGCTGAAGGGGAAGACGGCTTCTTTGACGCTGTGATGCTTCGGAATGACTTCTTCGGTGAAGCCGAGTTCCTTCAAGGTCTTGCCGG
>JBIKYB010000168.1:0-10961 GCA_044355475.1 Prosthecobacter sp. | reverse complement strand
ATCAAGAAGCCTGTCGTCGTGACGGACAAGCCGAACTGGCTGCGTCATGCCCGCAACGCCTGCCTGCGCGTGCCGCCGCTGTGGCCGCTGCAGAGTTTCGTGGCTGTGAATCCCTTCGTGGGCCTCACCGGCCGGCCGTTTACTGAGGTGTGCGGGCTCATGCAACGCGTCACGCATGAGAGCATGCTCAGGAGCGTGGAATACTTCCGGAAGCAGTTCGCCAGCGGCCGCATCACGTCACAGGACCTCACCGCCGCGATCCAGCAGAGCGGTGCGGAGATCAGCACCGCTGATCTGCTCGCGTGGTTGAAAAATCCCGAGCCGCAACCGCTCGCGGGCCTGCAAAGCCTCGCCGACATCGCCACGACGCGGTTTGGCGGACGCTGGAGCACGCTGATTACTGAGGAGATCTCGAAATGGTGCGCGGCCTACTTTGACGAAGGTCAATCCGCCTGGCGCATGCCGTGGAAGAAGCAGTCGCTCTTCGCCGCATGGCGGCAGGCGGCGCTGGTGGATGCCACGCCGGAGCTCATCGGCTTCAAAGGCTTCCGCAAGGTCGTCACCGGCCTGCCGGAGAGCACGGCGGACGCAGTCAGCATGATGCTCGACCTGCTCGGCGTGCCTGCGGCGAAGGTGGAGGACTACCTGCACCGCCTTTTGATGACGCTGCCCGGCTGGAGCAGCTACGTGCAGTATCAGGTGCGCGACAAAGCGATGCACGGCACGCACGATGAATCGCTGCTCGATCTGCTCGCGGTGCGGCTGGCGTTTGAGACACAGCTCGCGCGGCAATTTGATGATGCCGATCTTAAAGAAGAGTGGCTGCACCACTTCGCCTTCGAAAAAGCCGCGTCGCAGGACAAACAACTCCTCTGGCATGCCGCGCTCGAAATCGGCTTCCAGCGCGAGCTTTGCACGAAGATCACGCAAAGCGCCGCGCAGGCTCCGAGCGAGCCCAAAGTGCGCTCGGCGGTGCAGGCGGTGTTTTGCATCGACGTGCGCTCCGAGGTCATGCGGCGCTCGCTGGAGGCCGCATCGCCTGAAATCGAGACGATGGGCTTCGCGGGCTTCTTTGGCATGCCCATCGAATACATCCCCTTCGGCCAGCGGCATGGCAGCTCGCAGGTCCCCGTGCTCTTCACGCCGAAGTATCGCATCAGCGAGCATCTGCCGCAGGCCACGCCGGAGCAGGAAAAGGACGCGCGGCGGAAACTGCAGGTCGGGCGCCGCGTCGCGCACTCGTGGAATGCCTTCAAAACCTCGGCGGTGAGCTGTTTCAGCTTCGTCGAGGCCGCAGGCGTCGGCTTCGCGTGGAAACTCGTGAAGGACGGCTTTCAACTCGGCAAACACGACTCACACAGTTGCTCCGCCTGCGCCGCGCCGAACCTGCACGAGCACAAGCGCCTCATCCCTGATCCGCTCGATGATACCCAGGCCGAGGCCGGCATCCCGCCGGAGGATCAGGTGCAGCTCGCTCTCGGTGCGCTGAAAAACATGGGCCTTACCTCGAATTTCAGCCGCCTCGTCATGCTCTGCGGCCACGGCAGCAACACCACGAACAATCCGTATGCCGCCGGGCTCGATTGCGGTGTCTGCGGAGGTCACGCGGGCGATTCGAATGCCCGCGTCGCCGCCGCCATCCTCAATCAACCGATGGTCCGCACCGTGCTGGAAGGTGAAGGCATCCGCATTCCGCAGGACACGCGCTTCATCGCCGCCCTGCACGACACCACCACGGATGCGATCACGCTTTTCGATGCCGACAAAGTGCCGCTCTCGCATGAGACCGACCTTTTGCAGCTCCAGCTCTGGCTTGAGGAAGGCTCCAAACGCTGCCGCCAGCAACGCGCCGCCAGTCTCGGCCTCGCCAGCGCCGAGGAGGCCGAACTCGACCAGCTCATCCACCAGCGCAGCCGCGACTGGGCGCAGGTGCGGCCCGAGTGGGGCCTCGCTGGCAACGCCGCCTTCATCGCCGCGCCCCGCGAGCGCACGCGGCACCTCAATCTCGGCGGACGCGTCTTTTTGCACAACTACCGCCACAGCACCGACACCACCAAGAGCACGCTCGAGCTCATCATGACCGCACCCATGGTCGTGGCGAACTGGATCAACCTCCAATACTACGCCAGCACCGTGAACAACCGGCTCTGGGGCAGCGGCAACAAGGTCACGCACAACGTCGTCGGCACCTTCGGCATCCAACAGGGCAACGGTGGCGATCTACAGGCCGGCCTGCCGCTGCAAAGCGTCCACAACGGAGAGACCTGGATGCACGAGCCCGTGCGCCTCAGCGTCCTCATCGAAGCCCCGCGCAGCGACATCGACGCCGTCATCGCCAAGCACGAAAGCGTGCGCCAGCTCGTCGAAAACGGCTGGCTCCACCTCTTCGCCATCGAGGACGAGGGGCGGGTGATCGTGAAGAGGGGCATGCAAGCCTCTTGGATATCCGTTTAGGTAGGCGTCACACTCAGCCGATTCCTGAGACGCATCGGCTGAGAACGCTCATTGGCAGCAAAACTGCCAAGGCTACAACTCAAAATATCAGCCTGTTCTCTCTAAACCCCTCTGGTTGAAACTGTCAGTTTTAGGTGCGGTGCCGTCACTCGGGAGGTGATGGCACCCTCCTTGACACTCGACCAACGGGAGAGGGCGGGCTGACTCTGCATTAATCTCGGAAGTTTGTTATCTATTACCTTATTCTTCCCCCCACTGATTCCACGCCCTCCATTCCTCTTCATGTGACTGCCATCTCTACCGCCCACGATCTCGCCGCCTGTGATGCTTTAAAGCTCACGGGCGGGTCTTTTGAAAATGGACTCACCAGCGCTGAGGCGGCGGAACGGCTGAGACGTTATGGCGAAAATCGCGTGAAGGTGCGCGGCGGCACGTCGGCGTGGCTGCGGCTGGCGCGGCAGTTCACGGCACCACTGGTGTTGGTGCTCATCGCAGCGGTGGTGGTCACGGGTTTCCTCGGCGAGTGGGTGGATGCGTCGGTGATTTTCATCGTGGTCGTGGTGAATGCCATCGTGGGCTTTTTGCAGGAATCGAAGGCGGAAAGTGCGCTCGAAGCCCTCATGAAGATGGTTGTGGCGGAGGCGGTGGTGAGGCGCGACGGCAAAAAGATCCGCGTGAACAGCGTCGAACTCGTTCCCGGCGACATCGTGATGCTCGCGGGCGGTGATCGCGTGCCGGCGGACATTCGTTTGCTCGAAACGAAGAGCCTGCAGATCGATGAATCTTCGCTCACGGGCGAATCGGTGCCTGCGAGCAAGCGGCCGGACCCTTTGCATGCGGACACGGTGCTCGCGGATCGCGTGAACATGACCTACGCGGGCTCTTTGGTGACCGCAGGCACCGGCACGGGCGTCGTGTGGGCCACGGGCGACCGCACGGAGACAGGGCGCGTGGCTTTTCTCATCGCGGAGGCGGTTGATCTCACCACGCCGCTCACACGGAAGATCGCCCGTTTCAGCGGCGTGCTTCTCTGGGTCATCCTCGCGCTCGCGGCGGCTCTGTTTGCCTATGGCGTGCTGGTGCGCGGCGGCAGCGTGATCGAGATGCTCATGGCCAGCGTCGCACTGGCTGTTGGTGTCATTCCTGAAGGTTTGCCCGCAGCCATCACCATCGTGCTCGCCATCGGCGTGAGCCGCATGGCCAAGCGCCGCGCCGTCATCCGCAAATTGCCCGCCGTGGAGACGCTGGGCTGCACCACCGTCATCTGCTCCGACAAAACGGGCACGCTCACGCAGAACAAGATGACCGTGCAGCGCATCCACGCCGGTGGCGAGACCTTCGAGGTCAGCGGAACGGGCTACGAACCGCGTGGTGCCATCCAGCAGGGCCCAAAAGAGATCGATGCCGCGACGAAGCCCGCTTTGCACGAGTGCCTGCATGCCGGAATGCTGTGCAATGACTCCGCCATCATCGAAAAGGACGGCGCGTGGAGCATCGCGGGCGATCCCACCGAGGGGGCGTTGCTCGTGGCGGCGGAGAAAGCCGGTTTGCGTCATGCGGCGGTCCATGCGGGTTCGCCGCGAGTGGACATGATCCCGTTTGAAAGCGACCACATGTTCCGCGCCACGCTGCACGATCATGTGGAAGGCCGCCGCATCTACAAAGCGGGTGCCCTGGAGCGGCTGCTGGATCGCTGCACGCACATGCTCGATGCACGCGGCGAGCTCGTCGCCATCGACGTGGAGGCGATTCGTGAAGTGGCGCGGTCTTTTGGTTCCAAGGGCATGCGGGTGATCGCTTTTTGCCGCCGCGATGGCTCGCATGTCAGCGGTGATTTTGAGCATCATCACGTCAGCGAGGGCCTCACCTTCCTCGGCTTGCAGGGCATGATCGATCCGCCGCGTGAGGAGGCCATCGCTGCCGTGGCGAAGTGCCAGGCTGCTGGCATTCGCGTGAAAATGATCACGGGTGACCATGCCGTGACCGCGCAGGCCATCGCGAAGCAGATCGGCATCGCCGATGCGGACACCGTGCCCGCCATCAGCGGTCGCGAACTGGCCGAAATCAGCGACGCCGACCTACCAGAGATCGCCGACCGCACCGCCGTCTTTGCCCGCGTGGCACCCGAACAGAAACTGCGGCTCGTGCGGGCTCTGCAAAGCCGTGGTCACATCCTCGCCATGACCGGCGACGGCGTGAATGACGGCCCCGCTTTGAAACAAGCCGACATCGGCATCGCCATGGGCATCGCCGGCACGGATGTGGCCAAGGGTGCGGCCAGCATGGTACTCACGGATGACAACTTCGCCACCATCGCCGCCGCCGTCGAGGAAGGTCGCGGCGTGTATGACAACCTCATCAAGTTCCTCGTGTGGACGCTGCCGGTGAGCGTGGGTTTCGCGCTCATCCTGCTCACGAGCGTCGTCTTCGGCCTCACACTGCCCACACTGCCCGTGCATCTGCTTTGGGTGAATCTGACCACGGCCATCCTTCTCGGCCTCATGCTCGTTTTCGAGCCGCCGGAGGCCGACATCATGAAAAGGCCGCCGCGTGATCAAAAGACACCCATTTTCGATTTCGCCATGTTCATGCGCACCGGCCTTGTTTCGATGATCATGCTCGCCGGCAGCTACTGGGTGTTCTTTTACGAGCAAAATGCCGGTTCGACGATCGCCGTGTGCCGCACGGCGGTGGTGAACACAGTCGTCGCCGTCGCCAGCGCCTACCTCATCAACTGCCGCAGCCTTCGGAGAAGTATCTTCAGCATCGGCTGGTTCAGCAATCCGCGTCTGTGGCTCGGCATCGGGCTCACGGGTGTGCTGCAGTTGATCTTCACCTATGCGCCGTTGATGAACCGCTACCTCCACACCGCCCCGCTCGATGCCACGGTGTGGCTGCGCATCCTCGGCGTGGCGGTGGGAGCGCTGGTTTTGGTGGAGGTGGAGAAGAAGGTGCGGCGGTGAAAAGCGACAAAACGGACTGAAGAGACAGAAACGACCACCGCTGCGAGCGTCTCAGCCGTTCGCTGATGGCGAACTCTTCTTGCCATTGCCCTAATTGAAAACTGCCTGCAAACCTTCGCAATGCCCCGCTCTCCTGCATGACACCCGCGCTCCCTGACGAAGCCCGCTTCCGACTGCTCGTCGAGAACATCGGCGATGTGCTGTGGTTCAAGGAGCTGAATCCCGCTCGCTTTACCTATGTGAGCCCGGCCTTTGAGCGCATCTGGGGGCGCGGCGTGGCGGAGTTGCAGCGGAAACCGGGCCTGTGGGAGGATGGCATCCATCCGGAGGACCGGCCCGCGGTGCGTCAGGCGCTGCGGGCGTGGTTCAGTGGAGAAAAGCCGGACTACGAAGTGCATTACCGCGTCATCGGCAAAAAGGGCGAGGTGCGCTGGCTGGCGGATCGCGGTATCATCTTGGGCCGCGAGAACGGCAAGCCCTACCAGATCGGCGGCATCGCACGTGACATCACCGAGCGCGAGGCGGCGGATGCTTCGCGCAAGCGCCTCGCCGCCGTGGTGGAGAACTCCGATGACGCCATCATCACGCTCGATCTCGATGGCGTGATCCAGACGTGGAATTCCGGCGCGGAGCGCATCTTCCAATACAGCGCCAAAGAGGCTGTGGGACGCAATGTGGCGTTTCTGCGGCCTCTGGAAGCGGCGGATGACGAGGCTGTTTTCCGTCGTCACATTAGACAAGGCAAACGCATCGACCATTACGAGACGCATCGCGTGCGCAAAGACGGTCGCGTGATCGACATCTCGGTGTCCATCTCACCTTTGAATGACTCCGCCGGACGCATCACCGGCTTCTCGAAGATCTCGCGCGACATCACCGAGAGAAACGTGGACCGGCGCATGTTTGATCAACTGCTGGAGTCCGCGCCGGACGGTTTTGTCATCCTTAATGCCGAGGGCATCGTGCGCATGGCCAATGCACGCACCGAGGTGCTCTTTGGCCTGCCGAGGAAGAAGATCATCGGCGCAGCCTTCGAGGCGCTGCTGCCTGCGGAGGAGCGGAATCGCTTCACCGCGTGCCGACGCGAGTTTTTGCGCCAGCCGGGTCGTTTGGAGAAATTTCGCGGCATGCATCTGCAGGGCCTGCGGCATCGCAGCGGCTCGTTTCCGATGGAGATCAGCCTCAGCCAGGTCGAGACGCCAGAGGGGCCGCTCATCATCATCGACATCACGGATATCACCGAGCGCAAAGAGGCCGAGCAGACCATCCGCGAGCTGAACTCGGCGCTCGAGCAGCGCGTGGAGGAGCGCACCACCGCGCTCACCGAGCAGATCGCCGCGCGGCTGCGACTGGAGGAGGAACTTCTCCACATCAGCGAGCGCGAGCAGCGCCGCATCGGCCAGGATTTGCATGATGATCTCGGCCAGCAACTCGCCGGTGCGTGGATGATGGCCGATGTGCTCCAGCGCTTGCTCGAAGCTGAAAAATCACCGCGTCATGCCGAGGCGAAAAAGATCGGCGGCCTGCTGCAAAAAGCGCTCGCCCACACGCGCGGCCTCGCCCGCGGTCTGCATCCTGTGTCACCAGAGCAGGGTGGTTTCGCGAAGGCGCTGGAAACGCTCGCCGCGCAATCTGGCGAGCTCTTTGGCGTGAAATGCCTCTTTGAATGCGAGGACGCGCCTCCCATCGACGACGAGGCCATCAGCACGCATCTCTACCGCATCGCGCAGGAGGCCGTGAGCAATGCCGTGAAGCATGGATTCGCGAAAAAGGTGCTCATTCGCCTCACGCGGACAGCTTTGACCATCACCGATAACGGAGGCGGCTTGCTCGAGCCTTTGCAAAGCGAGGGCATGGGCATGCGCATCATGCGCTACCGTGCCGAGATGGCCGGTGGCACGCTCAGCGTGTGCAACGGCCGCCGCAAAGGCGTCATCGTCACCTGCCAGTTCCAACCCACCACTCACCATGCCGAAGAAAAACCCGCCAAACGACACGCCCGCCAAAAAACGCGTCCTCATCGTCGATGATCATCCGATCTTCCGCGCCGGTCTGACCGGCCTCGTGAACCTGGAGGCCGGGCTCACCGTTTGCGGCGAGGCCAACGATGCCGCGCAGGCCATGCAGGCCGTCGAAAAGCTTCACCCCGACCTCGTTTTGCTCGATATGAGCCTCCCCGGCAAAGGCGGCCTCGAATTGCTCAAAGACATCCGCGCCATCGCGCCGCAGACGCCCGTGCTCATCATTTCCATGCACGACGAGACGCTCTACGCGGAGCGTGTGATCAAAGCTGGAGGCCGCGGCTACATCATGAAGCAGGAAGGGCCGGAGAAGATCGTGCAGGCTGTGCTTAAGGTGCTCTCTGGCGGCATCTCCGTGAGCGAGCGCATCGCCGCGCAGATCCTCGATGCCATGTCCGGCGGCAAAAGCGGCAAAAGCGGCACCAGCAGCTCCGTCAGCACACTCACGGATCGCGAGTTCGAGGTGTACCGCCTTCTCGGCCAGGGCAAGGAGCCGCACGAGATCGCCCGCACGCTGCATCTCAGCATCAAAACCGTGGATACGCACCGCGCCCACATCCGCCAAAAGCTCGGCCTGCGAAACGCCACCGAGCTCATTCACCACGCCACCCGCTGGGTTGGTGAGCAGAGCTGACCCAAGTGGCACCCAGACTGAAATGTTACCAGCGGTTTGCTGAGAATCGCAGGGAAAGCCTGCCCATTGAGGGTGCCGGCATGAAAAGACATGATCTTGCCCATGGAAAACGGCGAGCCAATCATAAGCAGAGCGTCACGCAGCAGCGATGACACCATCGCCTCTTTTTCGGTCATCGCCGTCTATGACGGCTGCCAGGCGGAAATGCAGGTGAATCAAGCGTTCGCTTGGCTACACCAGTGCTTTCGCGCCGATCTTCGGATGTCCTTCAAAGCATGGACTTTTGAAAAGCTGGTGTCCGCTCTCGACATACTCGCCATGTCAGTCCGTATCGGCACAGAGGCTGACATGATCATCATCGCCACCTCCAGGGCTGAGCCTTTGCCAGACCATGTCAAACGCTGGCTAGACTCCATCACCTGGCAGCAGCGTGAGGACAGAGCCTTGGTCCTAGCTTTGGAGGGAGATGTCCACTCACCCTGCGCGCACAAGAGCACTCTCTGTGAGGATCTGCAGCCGTGGGCAGCGCGACGGCATGCCGAACTCATCTGCTGCGAAGACATCCATCATCAGCCTAGCCGCCAATCCATTCTCCGTCGCATCAATGAACGGTTTCATCACGTCCCCACCTCTAGTCCCGCTCAGTCCGACATGAAGCCAGCCGCAAACATTCCCCTCACTACGACCAAACCATGAACCAAACCCAAGTCGCCATGACCCCGGCGCAGATTCAAGAAGTTCGCGGACTCGCTTATCATCTCTGGCTCCAGGCAGACCGCCCCGTTTGCAGGGAGATCGACTTCTGGCTGTCCGCAGAAAAGCAGGTCATCCAGGCCGCTGCTGAAAATGCAGCCCATGAAGCCAGCCTGAGCGCGGTGCCTACCGCAAAGCCGGCTCCCAAGAAAACTAAATCCACGACCAAACGCACCCAATGATAACACGCATACTCATACTCATACTCGCCATCACAGCTGCTGTGCTCACTTCATGCAGCCATTACAAGCTCAAATCCACCAATGGCCAAGACCACCCCTGCTATAGCACCTGGCACTCATATCCACATAACAGCTAAGGCTCCAAACCCCACTCAAAACCCTCCCGTCCTTTCATCATGATCATCAAAATCGACTGGTTCGGCTGCTCGCCAAATGCTTCTTGGGAAAACCAAATTCATCAGATCTTGCAGGCTCTCTCTGAGATAAAGCCCATATCGCGCGCCAGACTTCGAGTCGAAGAAGAGGATGAATCTACCGATCCCTTCCATCTGACTCTGATGCTGTCCATGCCTGGGCCAGATGTGCTGGTGCATAGTCGCGGGCATAGTTTTCAAAGTGCACTAGAGCAGATCAACTCGAAGGCTCATATAAAGCTCTCTGAATTTGCACCAAAACCCTGACTCTCCCCGCCTGTGAATCCCTCTAACTCTCCAGGCATTCTTGCGTGGCCTGCCCCACCTGCGCCGAGTTGTCCCGTGCTTCGCCTGCTCGCTGGTCAAACTGCTCTCGTCACTGGCGCTAGCTCCGGTATTGGGCGTGCGATTGCTATCGCTCTTGGTCATGCGGGAGCCAATGTCGTCATCAATTATCTAGGCAGTCCAGAGAAGGCGGAGGAAGTCGCCAAAGAAATCCAGTGTTGTGGTTCAAGGGCCAGCAGTGTGGCCGCAGACGTCTCGAAGCCTGATCAAGTGCAGTCTATGTTTCAGCAAACCGTGGCCGAGTTCGGTCGGTTGGATATCCTCGTGAATAACGCGGGCATCCAGCTTGATGCCGCGTTTGAGGATCTCACGCTCGAGCAGTGGCAGCGCGTGATGGATGTGAACCTCACCGGCCCTTTTTTGTGCTGCCAAGAGGCCGTGAGGCTCTTCAACAAGCAAGGCATTGATCCCGCGTTGTCCTGCGCCGCTGGAAAAATCCTCTGCGTCAGCTCCGTGCATGAGGTCATCCCTTGGGCCGGGCATGTGAACTACGCCGCGTCAAAGGGTGGCCTCATGCTGCTGATGAAAAGCCTCGCGCAGGAGGTGGCCCCGCGCCGCGTCCGCGTGAACAGCATCGCCCCCGGTGCCATCCGCACGCCCATCAACACCGCCGCGTGGAGCACCCGCGAGGCCTACGACGCGCTGCTCACGCTCATCCCGCAAAAGCGCATCGGCGAGGCCGAAGAGATCGGCCGGGCCGCCGTGTGGCTGGCCTCCGATCAAAGCGACTACGTCCACGGCATCACGCTCTTCGTCGATGGCGGCATGACTCTCTATCCCGGCTTCGAGACGGGCGGATAGCGATGACAACCACACGTCTCACCCAACCTCAACCAACCCAACCCCAACCATGAAAACATGCAAAACGCTCCTCATCGTCGGCTGCGGCCTCGCGCTCGCCTAGTGCAGTCACCAGAACCTCTCTCCGACTGCCTGTGCACCGGCTGCCCCGCTCACCTGGGACACCGGCCCGGCCATGTGGTGACCCGTTCAGTTCAGTGAGTGACATCAGCGGCATCATCCTTCGGGGTGATGCCGTTCGATTAAAGACTACCTTGCAAAAGCCGTTCAAACCACATGAAAACGCCGCCCTTGCTAGCCTTCGGTTGCATTCTGGCACTTGCCCTCACGTCATGCAGCCACAGCCCGACTGAGGTGATCGACCACGAAGCGGTCATCCAACCAGAAACGTCTTTGGATCAAAGCACGTCAGGTGGCGAGATGGTCCATCGCGGCATTTTTGGCTCCACAGACCGTCGTTGCGACGAATATCGCTGGCACAACGATTGGAGCCTGTAGCTCAATTCACGGAGAAACTGCATGGACTGCGGCAGCCTGCTGCCGCGTTCGTGTGTGGCAGCCCTGCTGCCGGGGGATGGCTGTGATTTGAAAAGAAGACGACCTTACACCCATCG
>JBIKYB010000167.1:0-10967 GCA_044355475.1 Prosthecobacter sp. | reverse complement strand
GCGATGCGCAGCGCGGACTTGTTGAAGTTCACCGCTGACCGCGCATCCGACAGCGCGTCAAAGGTGGCCAGGCAGATCGCCGCCGTGGCTCCCATGTCGGTGCTTTCGTGCTCCAGCTTCGCCTCGAAGTATCGCGCCAGGCTCGACAGCAGGCTCAGCCGCTTAGCGAAGACCTCCGGCACCATCGTGGAGTGGTCGGGAAAGCCCGCCGCGCCCCACTGCACGTTGTAGCCGGTGCCAAACACCGCCGTCAGCCGAAGACGGCAGCGGCCGATCACCCGCTCGCCTTCGCGATCCCGGTCCCGCTGCTCCTTGCGCCGCTGCCCGCGCTCCGTTTTCACCCGACCCACCTCCGACAGCGCGGCACGCGCCGCGTCCCAGGCCGCCCGCATCGCCGCCGCCGTGTTCTGTTTGATGCCGATCTCCGCCTCCAATGCCTCGCAGCCCTGGATCAAGTCATGGTAGCGGGCTAGAAGCACCGCATCATTGGTCGGAGTCGGGTTCGCAGCCATGGCAGCATCAGGTTGGTTCAAACGACACACCTTTCAGCCCACCGGCATTTGCCCGACGGGCTTCGCCTTCGCCGCCCAGCCCAGAGCCAGCGCTGCGAAGACAAACCCATTCTCTTCCCAGTCAGGATCAGGTTCAAGCACCATTTACCAACCGTCGGTGAGTGATGCTTGAGACTCTTGCGCCTCAGTGAGCAATCCCGCCGCATGTTCCGCAAGCTCCCCTGCCTTCAAACGGTTTCCGTCCCAGCGGTTGGGAGATTGATAACCTACTTACCGACTCTCGGTGAATGGCACACGAGACTCCGCTGCCTCAATCCAGCTTCCCGGCCAAGGCGTGGGAGTCTCAATAAGAACTCACCGACACACGGCGAGTAGTTATTGAATTTCCTACGCGCCAATCCAGAAGCCTATTCAAGCCTGCCGAGTCTCAAGAGCTACTCACCGATACTCGGTGAGCAATCCACGAATCTACCCCAGGCCTCGCCCATTCTCCACTCACCACCCTGGAGCCTCCCCCAGATGCCCCGGCCAAAGCACTTCTGCTTCCCGAGCTGCCGACGGGTGAATTCATGAGTCCGCCGACCTCCCCCGAGCCTCCGGTGGATCAGGCGGGAGCGTCGAGGGAGTGTCCCGAGTCTCGGATGGGTGAAGTTAAGAACGTTCCCGACTCCTTCGAGCTTCCTGAGGTCCAACCGGAGGACCGAGTTGTCGTTCACGAGCTTGAAGCGGGATCTTGGGTCCATCGTTTCGCCGTTCAACAGGTGGTGCTGAGTAAGCGGCTGGACGCTGCCTGCCATTCACTTACTAAACCTTGCCTTCGGATTCATCTCCAGCTTTCATCACGGCATGCCCCTGTCCTGGAACGAGATCAAGCACCGCGCCATCGCCTTCTCCCGCGACTGGAAGGGCGAGACCTCGGAGAAATCCGAGCGGCAGACCTTCTGGAACGAGTTTTTTGAGGTGTTTGGGAAGCGCCGCCGCTCCCTCGCCACCTTTGAGGAGCCGGTGAAAAAGCTCTCCGGCAACTGGGGCTTCATTGATCTCTTCTGGCCCGGCACCTGCCTCGTGGAACACAAAAGCGCCGGGTAAGACCTTGGCAAGGCACATGCGCAGGGCATGGCCTACATCCGTGGACTCATCGACAGCGGAAGAGAGAAGGATGTGCCGCGCTGGCTCATCGTGTCCGACTTCGAGCGCATCGCCATCCACGATCTGGAACCGGAGCAGGATCCGGATCTGCCGCTTTTCACGCGCCTGCCGCCCAGCGTCGAATTTCCGCTCAAGGAACTGCACAAAAACGTCCGCCACTTCGCCTTCATCGCGGGCTACAAGTATCATAAGCTCAATCCCGAAGACCCGGCGAACTTCGAGGCCACCGAGCTCATGGCGAAGCTCCATGACGCCCTATGGGACGGCGGCTATCGCGGCCACGACCTCTGCCAGTTCCTCGTCCGCCTGCTGTTCTGCTTCTTCGCCGACGACACCGGCATTTTCCCTTCAGATCAATTCAAGCTCTACATCCGCGAACGCTGCGCAGAAGACGGCAGCGATCTTGGAGCACGGCTTGCACACCTGTTTGGTGTTTTGAACACGCCGGAGGACGAGCGGAGCAAAAATCTCGATCAAGACCTGGCGCAGTGCCCTTCTGTGAACGGCGATCTTTTCGCCACGCCGCTGCGCTTTGCGGATTTCAACAGCCAGATGCGCTCCGGGCTGCTCGAATGTGCCGACTTCAAGTGGGAGAAGATTTCCCCCGCCGTCTTCGGCAGCCTGTTCCAGACCGTGTTCGACCACGAGGACGACAGGAAGCGCCGTCAGCTCGGCGCACACTACACGGCGGAGAAGAACATCCTGAAAGTCGTGCGCAGCCTCTTCCTCGACGACCTGTGCGCCGAGTTCGAGGCTGCGAAGAAGGACAAGTCCGGCCGTGGCCCCGGCCGTCTGCGTGATCTGCAAAAGCGCCTCGCATCCCTCAAGATCATGGACCCGGCCTGCGGCTGCGGGAACTTCCTCGTCGTCACCTACCGCGAGCTGCGGCAGTTGGAGCTGGAGATTCTCATCGAGCAGAACGCCGCCCGTGTCGGGGTGGAGAAGGCGGTTACCAGCGAGCAGCTCCAGTTCAGCGAGGACGAGATTTACAACCTCTCACAGATCAACGTGGACCAGATGTACGGCATCGAGATCGAGGAATTCCCCGCCCGCATCGCCGAGGTGGCGCTGTGGCTGGCCGACCACCAGGCCAACGTGCTGCTCAGCGAGGCCTTCGGCCAGATGTATCGCCGCATCCCGCTGCGCAAGAGCCCGCACATCCATGTGGCGAACGCCTTGCGCAAAGACTGGCGCGAAGTGCTTCCTCCGGAGCAGTGCAGTTACATCCTGGGCAATCCGCCGTTTGTGGGAAAGAAAGAACAAAATGAGCACCAGAAAGCGGACATGGATTTGGTTTGGGGCGATGTTCAAGGAGCAGGAGTGCTCGATTTTGTGACTGGATGGTATCGCAAGGCATCTGATTACATGAAGGGCACGAGAGTCATCACAGCTTTCGTTTCGACGAATTCGATCACGCAAGGCGAACAGGTTCCTATCCTGTGGTCCGAGCTGTTCCAGCGACAACAGATCAGCATTCACTTTGCTCACCAGACTTTCGCCTGGCAGAGCGAGGCCCGTGGCAAAGCGCACGTTCATGTCGTGATCATCGGATTTGCCGAATGCTCACCGAGCAAGCACACCATCTTCGAGTACGATGACATCAACGGTGATCCCGTTCCTGTCACCGCAGCCCACATCAACGCGTATCTGGTTGATTCACAGGTGAAGTATGTGACGAGGCGTTTGAAGCCGCTATGCCAGGTTTCTGAGATGGTGTTTGGAACCAAGCTTGTTGATGACGGTCATCTGACATTGGATGACCACGAGAAGCAGCAGTTAGAGAAAGACTATCCATTCACCCATGCGTGGATCAGGCCCTTAATGGGTGGCGAGGAGTTTTTGAATGGAACGACCCGGTGGTGCCTGTGGCTTAACGAGGCTGAGCCCCGGCTGCTGAAGGGGTGTCTTCCGATTCTCGAACGCGTCGAAAAGGTGAGGCAGTTCCGACTGGCAAGCAAAAAGGCTCCAACGGTCAAGCTTGCTGACACTCCGTCGTTGTTTGGAGAGATCAGGCAGCCCGATTCAGAGTATTTGCTTGTCCCCAAGGTTTCATCCGAAAGGCGTCGATATCTTCCGCTCGGGTATATCACGCCGGACTTTATCGCGAATGGCAGCGCCTTGGTTGTTCCGAACGCATCTTTATATGAATTTGGTATTCTCTCGGCGTCTCAGCACTTGTCTTGGATGAGGCAGATATGCGGGCGAATGAAGAGTGATTACCAATACTCTGCCACCATCGTCTATAACAACTACCCTTGGCCGCAGGACGTGACCGATACGCAGAAAGCCTCCGTCGAAAAGGCCGCGCAGGCGGTGCTGGATGCACGCACTCAATTCCCCACCTCAACGCTGGCCGATCTCTACGACCCGACGACGATGCCGCCCGTGCTGGCGAAAGCGCACGCCGATCTCGACCGTGCGGTGGACCGCTGCTACCGCAAAGAACCGTTTCCGAATGACCGCACCCGCGTGGAGCATCTGTTTGCTCTCTATGAGAAGCTGACGGCTCCGCTGGTGAAGTATGAGAAGCCGAAACGGAAAGCGAAGGCCGAGGCACCGATCTCCGACGAAGCCCGTGCCACCGCCGGTCACTACCACGGGCCGCTGGTGTTCCGGGAAGGGGAGCCGGCTGGCGCATAAGCGTGAGCTGTGAGACAGGCAGCCTGCCTGCCCCTTCCGAATCCACAGGCTGATGGACTTCGCTTGCCGTCTTGACCGTTGACCTCTTGACCTCTTGACCTCCCAACGCATTCCCGATTGCCAGCGCAGCGTGACCCGCTAGCCTCGGGCGCATGGAGCGTCTTGTCTGTCTTCTCGGTCTTGTGGTGTTCGTGGCGCTGGCCTGGGCGCTGTCGGAGAAGCGTCGGCTCTTTCCGTGGCGCATTGTGTTCACGGGGCTGGGCTTGCAGCTTGTGCTAGGGCTGCTGATTCTGCGTACGGGGTTTGGCGGGGCGGTTTTTGTGTGGCTCGACAAGGCGTTCCGGCGGCTGCTGGGCTTTGCGGATGAGGGAATGGCGTTTGTGTTCGGGGCGGTGGCGCAGCCGGGGCTGATGGAGCCGGTCTTTGGCCCTGGGAACAAGGCGCTGGTGGCCCTGATCATCACCGGCAGCATCATCCTGGTCTCCGCGCTGTCCTCGCTGCTCTATCACTACGGCGTGCTCCAGCTCATCGTCAAAGCGGCGGCTTGGGTGATGCGGCGCGTCATGCGCACCAGCGGCAGCGAGACGCTGGCCGCCGCCGCGAACATCTTCATGGGACAAACCGAAGCGCCGCTGGTGGTGAAGCCCTACCTGGCCCGCATGACACGCAGCGAGCTGATGGCGCTGATGGTGCCCGGCATGGCGACGATCGCCGGTGGCGTGTTGGCGGCCTATGTTTCCTTTGGCATCTCCGCTGGGCACCTGCTTACCGCCTCGGTCATCAGCGCCCCGGCGGCCTTGATGATGGCGAAAATCCTGCTGCCAGAGACCGAGGTGAGCGAGACGGCACACGGCGCGCACCAGCCCATCGAACGCGAGACCGCCAACGGCATCGACGCGCTCTGCCACGGCGCGAGCGATGGCATGAAGCTGGCCATCAACGTCATCGCCATGCTCGTGGCCTTTGTCGCCGTGGTGGCGCTGGCGAATTACCTGCTCTCCCTTGGCCTGCGTGCGTTTGGCCAAAGCGTGCCGCAGCCCTTGCAGCTCGTGCTTGGCTGGCTGAACGCGCCCTGCGCCTGGCTCATGGGCGTGCCGTGGGCGGATTGCGGCAAGGTGGGCGCGCTGCTGGGCGAGCGTGTCGTGCTCAACGAGTTCATCGCCTACTTGCACCTTAGCTTTGACGTGAAGGCAGGAGCGATCTCGCCACGCGGCGCGGAGATCGCCACTTACGCGCTGTGCGGCTTCGCAAACTTTGGCAGCATCGCCATCCAGATCGGCGGTATCGGGGCGCTGGTGCCGCAACGCCGGGCGGAACTGGCCCAGCTCGGCTTCAAGGCCATGCTCGGCGGCCTGCTGGCCTGTTATTGCACGGCTTGTGTTGCCGGACTGCTGCTCTGATGCAAAGGATCGTTCGCATGTCCGACCCCAGCGGCCTCCACGTCACCGACCTTCGCTTCGCCTATCCCGGCGACTCGTTTCGTCTGCATGTGCCGAGCCTGGAACTCGCCGAGGGGAAGGCGCTTGCGCTCGCCGGACCGAGCGGGGCAGGGAAGTCCACGCTGGTGCGCCTGCTCATCGGATTG
Organism: Prosthecobacter sp.; assembly: GCA_044355475.1. GTDB lineage: Bacteria > Verrucomicrobiota > Verrucomicrobiia > Verrucomicrobiales > Verrucomicrobiaceae > Prosthecobacter. Next base: position 5,081 of record JBIKYB010000167.1, on the reverse strand, counting down.
CTCACGCCCAATGCGGGACAAGTTCGCTTAGGCTCAGCGCAAATCGACGCGCTAAGCCGCGAGCAGTGCCGTGCCTTTCGCCTTCAGCACATCGGTCTCGTGTTTCAGGACTTCGCGCTGCTGGATTACCTCAGCGTCACCGAGAACATCCTGCTGCCACATCAGTTTAAAGGGAGCGCGGGTGCCCTCACCCGCCAAAAAGCCGATCAACTCGCCGAGCGTCTGCAAATCGACCGCTACCTCGACAAGCGCGTCTCCCAGCTCTCGCAAGGCGAGCGCCAGCGTGTGGCTGTGGCGCGTGCGCTGGTACATGAGCCGCGTTTCATCTTTGCCGACGAGCCCACGGCCTCGCTCGATCCTTCGCGGGGGCGCATCGTTGTCGATCTGCTGCTGGAAGACGCCCGACAGCGCGGCGCGTGTCTGGTGATGGTGACGCATGACCCGAACCTGCTGCCGCTCTTTGATCAAACCGTGCGCATGGAGGATCTGCTCAACGCATGAGCGCCGCGTTTCAACTCGCGGCGCGTTATGTGCTGCGGCATCGCCTTCAGAGCACGCTGCTGGCCGGGGCGCTCGGTCTGGTCTTCGCGCTGCCGTTTTGCCTGCGCGTGCTGATCGACCACGCGCAGCGTGAATTGCGCGCACGTGCCGCCGCCACGCCGCAGATCATCGGCGCTCGTGGCAGTGCGCTGGACCTGATGATGACCGCGCTCTACTTCAAGCGCGAGAATCTCACGCCGCTGCCCTTTGGCACGCTAGCCGATCTGCGGCAGAATCCCAGCGCTGCCGCGATTCCCCTGCATGTGCGGTTTCAGGCGCAGCAGGCGCCGATTGTCGGCACCGAGCTCGATTACTTCGCCTTTCGCGGCCTGCGCCTCGCCGCTGGGAAACAAATCACCCGTCTCGGTGATTGCGTGGTCGGCGCGAACCTCGCCAAGCAGCGCGGCTTGCAGCCCGGCGGCCATGTCTTCTCCACGCCGGAGCTGGCCTTCGACATGGCGGGTGTGTATCCGCTGAAGATGCGCGTGAACGGCATCCTCGCCCCGAACGGCACGCCGGATGATGACGCGGTCTTCGTCGATTTGAAGACCTCCTGGCTCATTGAGGGCCGTTCTCATGGTCATGACGATCTCAAAAAAGACGAGTCGGTCGTTTTGAAGCAGGAGGAGCACAACATCGTCGGCAATGCCGCCGTGCGCATGTTCAACGAGGTCACGGATGCGAACATCGCCACCTTCCATTTCCATGGCGACATCGCCGACTATCCCGTCAGCGCTGTGATCGTGCTGCCAAAGGATGCGAAGGCCGAGGCCCTGCTCGCCGGCCAGTTCGCCCGTTCCAAGGACCAGCAGCTCATCCGTCCGCGCGATGAGATGGAATCTCTGCTCGCCCAGCTCGTGCGTCTCGAAGGGTTCGCCGCCAGCGCCTTGCTCCTCACCGCCACGGCAGCCCTGCTCGTCACCGCGCTGGTATTTGCGCTGTCCTTCCGCCTGCGGCAGCGCGAATTCGCCACGCTGGAGGATGTAGGCGTGTCCCGCCGCTCATTGCTCACCGTCAAGGTGCTCGAAATCGTCTTTGTCGGCCTTGCCGCCGTTGTGCTCGGCCTCCTGCTGCTGATGATCGCCTCCTTCGCCGCACCGCATCTGCTGCGCTGGGCCTTGTGAGCCGCTGGTTGCAAGTCTGTGGCTCCTGTGAGATGATTTTCCCATGCTTCTGAAACAGCTCGAAGAACAAGTCACCCAGCTCAGCCCGGAGGAACTCAAGCAGTTCTCGGCTTGGTTTGATGAATACATGTCCGACGAATGGGACCGGCAGATCGAGCGCGACGAGGCATCAGGGAAGTTTGATAAGATCATCAAGCATCTGGACGCGAATTTTGAGGGCGGTCTTTGCACGCCGCTATGAAGCACTTTGCGGACCCGCAGTTCTGGCAGTGCCTGAATCAATTGCCTGAGGACCTCCAGGATCTGGCGAGGAAAAACTTTGACCTGCTGAAGGGCAATGAACGCCATCCCTCCGTGAGGCTGAAGAAGGTGGGAAAATTCTGGTCGGCTCGTGTCGGGAAAGATTATCGTGCCTTGGCGTATGAACGCGTTGAAGGATTGCAGTGGTTCTGGATCGGTCCACACCACGAATACGACAAATACCTCTAAACTACCGTGTCCGACACTCTCGACGCCCTCATTTACGCCCTCGACGTCAATCCTGACATCAGCACGGAAGGCCGTGTGCTTTTCCTGCGTGCGCAGGAGCATCCAGCCCTGGAGCACTTCGCCGGCCGCTTGGTGTGCCAGCAGACCTGGAAGCCGCGTGCCAGCGAGCTTGAGGCCGCTGGACATCGGGTGGAACGAGAGGCGCACGGTCTGTTTGACCTCGTGCTTGTGCTGCCGGACCCTCAGCGTGATCTCATGGTGGCCGATCTGGCGCGTGCCCATGATCACCTGGCCCCCGGCGGCCTGCTGATGGCCTCCCAGCACAACGACGCGGGCAGCAAACGCTGCGAGCAGTATCTCCGCGATGTCGCAGGCAAGGTCGAATCGCTCTCCAAGCATCACAGCCGCGTGTTTTGGGCCACCAAGGACGAGCAGAGGCCTTGGAACGCCGACTTGCTCGAACGCTGGCGTCAGGGAGCCGCCATGCGCCGCATCTTGGACGGGCGCTTCTGGTCGCGGCCCGGCTTGTTCAACTGGGACCGCATCGACGAAGGCTCTGCCCTGCTCGCTAAGCATCTTCCTGAAACAATCGCGGGCAATGTGGCCGACCTCGGCTGCGGCTGGGGTTTTTTGGGCGACCACCTGCTGCGCAACTGCCACCACATCGTCTCGCTCGACATCTACGACGCCGACGCCGACTGTTTCGAGTGCGCCCGGCGCAATCTCGGCCTCGTGCCCACCCGCGTGAAGGCACGTCCGCACTGGCATGATGTGACCGCAGGGATCAAAACCGCGCAGTTTGACGCCATTGTCATGAATCCGCCGTTTCACGAGGGGAAACACGCCGACCTGCTCATCGGCATGAAGTTCATCGCCAATGCCGCCCAGGCGCTGCGCAAAGACGGGCATCTCTGGATGGTGGCGAACCGCCAGCTTCCGTATGAGGGCCTGCTAGGCGATACTTTTGCAGAGGTGGACAAGGTGGTCGAGACCGGAGCCTTCAAGGTTTTGCACGCCTCGCAACCCACGGTGAAACCCGCCTTCGAGCACCGCCGCAAGAAGCGCCGCTGACCTCATCGAAATGATTCTTCTTTGAAGAGAACAAAGCGTTTGCAAAGCCGGGGCCAGTCTCCATAATCGCGGCCCTTCCGAAAGGATGGAAATGGGTAGGTGCCCGAGCGGTTAAAGGGGGCAGACTGTAAATCTGCTGGCTTACGCCTACGCTGGTTCGAACCCAGCCCTACCCACCATCTTCATCCTGAGAGAGTTATGAAGAAAAGCCCCACCCAAAAGGCGGGGCTTCTTTTTTGCTAGCGGGCCATTTGCGGGCCATTTTTCGCGCTCACTTCGATGCCAATTGGTCCGACTTCGCCTTCAGGCCACCAGTCCCACTGATTCACAGTCTTTAAGATTTGCGCAGGAGTTGTGGCTTGGATTGAAAAACTGGTTGCACACCTGAACGACTCTGCAACTATCCGCCCCATTGCCGGATGGTTTGCCATCTGACAAACGTTGGCAGCAGCGCATATATAGTAGCGCTGCCAATTGCAATGGAGGCTCACAGGTATTCGGGCTTCGACTCAAAAAATTGAATCGAAGCCAGTGAAAAAAATACCATATCCCATCTGCCCAAAAGCCCCGCCGGTCACACTTGATGGGCGGTTAACGCTTCGCATACCAGAAGCAGCATATGCGCTCGGCGTATCCGATAACAACGCTGGGGGTCGAATAAAACGTGGCCGATTCTACAAGGCCATCAACACGGACGAATCAGGTAAACCACGTCCAACGCAACAGCCCCAAAGCACCCACGCATTGGGGCATATCAACTGTGTAGCCCCGGCCTCACGCCGGGAGGGTGGTAGCACAGTGATCTCAAGAAGATGGGCTACGGCATTATGCACAGAAAGCCGTCCCCGCACCACTGCAAGACAAACCGAGCCAAAGCTCGAATCAACCAAACATTAAATACAATCCAGAACATGTCAGCTAAATCAAACCTCGACCCGCTTCACGATGCCATCCCAGATGGCAAGCATGTGGGCTCCCGAATACCAAGACTCGCGATAACGAATCCGGGGTGGCTATACTGGGCTATCAATTTCGGGAGCCTCGTGCGCTCGTTCGATGAAAAGAAACTCCAATCACTGTTCCGCCTTACTACGCGGATTGCGATCCCTCCAGATACAAATGGCGCTATGGTCGCTGACTACTTCAGCACCGAAGAGAATGGCCTGCTAACCGTTAAACTGCGGCCAGCAACTCAAGCTGCTCAAGGATCGCCATCCGGGACCTTGGTCACTAAATCAGTCCTCGATCTCGGTCACGATTATTACGACTACCGAGGGGTCCGAAGACCAATCTTCGATCCGATTGTGGACCACGTCATCGACCTCTACTTCGACGGATCGAAAGGCAACGTCACTGAGGAAGCCGCCATACGCTTCTTCAGCAATCAGTCAAACTTCGCACCCGTGACACGGCCTACGCATATAACCCTACCATAACATTATGTATCAACCGTTATCTGCCTTTCACGACGCGATGCCCTTCGGTTTACACGAGGGTCGGGTGTTGCCCGACCTGGTCCTCCACGAACCTCAATATTTCTACTGGGCTCTTCAAAAGGGAATCCTCAGAGATGTTTACGACAACGAAGAACTTGATGCCCTTATAGGGCGGGCAGCATCGATACGGATTCCGCCATCGCTCCAATCCGGCACCATTAGGGTAGCGGACTACCACTGGGAAAATAATACTCCAATTCAAGTTCGGCTGCGTGAGGAAACAGAGGCCCGTTCCAGGCACACGTGATGCCTCATTGAAGTAGGACACCGAGGAGGATTTCAGGAAGCGGCTCGATGCCTCACGATGGGGGACACCGTGATGGGGTTTGCTTTGGGGGTTCTTGGAGAGGTTGGCAAGGCT
>JBIKYB010000511.1:0-3044 GCA_044355475.1 Prosthecobacter sp. | reverse complement strand
CAAAGGCATCCTGGAAGCGCTAAAAAAGGAACTCGGTAGCAAAGACGCCCACATCGTCGCCACCGGCGGTGATGCGGAGTGGATCATCTCCGGCATGGACGAAAGCATTGTCGTGGACCCCGATTTGACCTTGCACGGGCTGCGTTTGGTGGGCAATCTCGCCGCCGCTTCGAGCGGAATGACGAAACCCGAGTGACGAGTGGTCTGGGATCATTTGTCATTCGTCATTCCGCATTCGTCATTTTCTCCTTCTCATGTCTGAAATCGCAAAAACCTCCATCGGCATCGACTTCGGCGGCACCTCCGTGAAACTCGGCGTGTGCCGTGGCGATGAACTCCTCGTCACCGACGAACCCATCCCCACCGCGAACTTCCACGGCCCCGCCGCACTGATTGGCGAGATGGCGGCCCGCGTCGCGAAGCTGCGGCAGACTTATCCAGCCATCTGCGCCATCGGCGTGGGTGTTCCCGGCCTGGTTGATTTCGATCACGGCTTCGTGCATGAGCTGACGAATGTTCCCGGCTGGAAGCATGTGCCTCTAAAGGCCATCCTCAGCGAAAAAACCGGCCTGCCCGTGCTCGTCGAAAACGACGCGAACGCGATGGCCTACGCCGAGTTCCGTTATGGTGCCGCGCGTGGCCTGAAAAACGTCATCGGCCTCACCATGGGCACCGGCATCGGCGGTGGGATCGTTTTGGATGGCAAGATGTTTCGCGGCAGCGGCTTCGTCGCGGGCGAGATCGGCCAGATGAGCATTCATTTCGACGGCAAACCCGGCCACTACGGCAATCTAGGCGCGTTGGAAAAATACACCGGCAACCAGCAGATCGCCGAGCATGCCGTGCAGCGCTACGCCGAGGCTGGCATCGAAAAAGACATCGCCGACTGCACGCCGAAGAAGATCGCCGATGCCGCGCAGGCCGGTGATGACATCGCGCGACAGATTTGGGGCGAAGTGGCCGACTGGCTCGGCACCGCCATCTCCAGCATCGCTTGGTTGCTCAATCCTGACGCTTTCGTCATAGGCGGTGGCGTCGCGCAGGCCGGTGATCTGATCTTCACGCCGCTCAAGAACAAGGTGCAGAGCATGCTCAGCACCGTCGTCTGGGAGCGCTTGCAAATCCTTCCCGCCCGCTTCAACAACGAAGCCGGCATCATTGGCAACGCGGCATTGGCTGCGGACGCGTGTTGAATCTCGCGTCCACAGAGCATCAGGCGTGCTTCAAAACACGGTTAACCTGCTTGCGGAAGCCGTTCAGGCGCAGGGAACCATCAGCGAGCACCTCCAGCATCGTGTAGCCGCTGCTTTCAGTACCACTGCCTTCCACCATCGCGACCAGCGTCGTGTAATGGATGCCAGCGATCTGCTGGTAATCGTTCTTGTGCGAGTGGCCTTGGAAGACGGCCAGAACTTTGCCGGACTTTTCCAGCAGGGCGCGCACTTCGGCGGCATTGCGCACAGCGTGGGCTTTGTCGAGATCGAGCCGTTGATGCGCCAACACAATCACCGGGCCGCTGGCTTGGCTCAACTCAGACTCTAGCCAGGAAAGTTCAGCTTTGGGCAGATTCGCATCCTGCCAATGGAAATTCTTCCGCTCATAGGGCGTGCCGTCCTTGCGAAAGCAGGCATCCAGCATCAAAAAAGTCACGCCACCGCTCTCTAACGAGGCATAGCCTCCCACTGCCTTCGTGTGCTGCGCGAACTCCTGTTTCGTGAGGGTGCCAACGCAGTGATTGCCTAAAACGTAGTGCCGGGGCATCGAAAGCCGCGCAAAGTGCGATTCCATCGTCTTCAGCCACTCGATTTCTTTTTCGACGGAATCCGCCTGATCAATGAAATCGCCGAGTTCGACCACCAAAGCCGGTTTTTCCCGATTCATGTGCTCCACAGCCTCATCCAACTTCGCCAGCGCCTCGCGGTAAAACCGCGTCTTGGTCGGCTCCTTGTCCGCGTAGTGCAGATCGGTCATCAAACCAACGCGCAGCATTGGTTTGGCATCGTCTTCAGCAGCGAGGATCTTCCCAGCTCCGAATCCGGCGAGGCAAAGCGTGCAGTTTTGAAGGAAGGCGCGGCGGGAAGGCATGATGCAGGCCATAACGATGGCAGGTGGATAAATCAGGCACCCCAAACGCCCTTTCAATGCTTCATCGAACCAGCGAGGCACTCATGCGCATCTGGCGCATGGATTTAGGCTAAAATGCCCGAGAAAAAAGATTGCTAGCCAGACCCGCAATGGGTAAAAAATCCGAAATGCCGCCTTTCCGCCACCTACAATGCATAGTCGCGCTCGTCGCTGGGTTCTTCGTGCTCCCTGTCGCAGCGCAGACCAGCAGTCCGGACGACGGGACCGCAGGAATCACCCCCTCGACCACTGGGAGTTCAGTCGGCAGCTCCGGTGCCACGCTCACCCTCACCGGAGCCACATCGAGCAGTTCAAGTGCGTCGATTATCACGTCTAACCTTAGCCTCAGCCCCGGCTCGCTTATCATCGGCTCGCCGCTGATCACTCCTGCGTCCAGTGGTGCCACAACTATTGCGCAGAATTCAGCGTTAGTCACAAATCCGATCAGCCTGAACAATATATTCAACCCAGATGTGCTCACAGGCTCCTGGTCAGGTGCCACTCTTGCCAACCAAACCAGCTTGGGGACCATCCACACCATCGGTGCCAGTTCCATTGACTCGGGCGGAACATCCAGCACCGCCATGTACAGTCAATTGGCGGCTAACGCCTCGACTTTGACGTTGTCGAACACCCTGCTTGTCACCCCAGCCAGCGTAACCATCAGCACCTTGGGGAGCAATCCCGCCGCCTTGAGCGGATCATCTGTCCTTGGCATCCAGCCCACCTCTGTCAACCTCTCCACCTCCGTCTCCCAGAACCTTGTGGTTGGCAGCACGGTCAACACGATTGCCGGACAGCTCAACATTCAGACCGCACCCGTCATCATCAGCAGCGGAACCCTTGCTGTCCAGGGGGTGACGACGATCAACAACAACCTCAGCCTGCAAAACAGCGCCCTTCTTCGGGTGCGCATCAAC
>JBIKYB010000510.1:0-3049 GCA_044355475.1 Prosthecobacter sp. | reverse complement strand
CCGGGATGCCCATCGTGATCTGCTCCACGTCGAGCTCGCCCTGCCGGAAAAGCTCCAGCACCTTGTCCTGCAGGCGGATCACGCGATACACGATGCGGTCCACGTTGAAGCGGTGCTTGTAGAATTTCTTGTCGCGTGCCCACCAGTTCTTCACGCGGGAAAGTGTCACGCTGCGGCCGAACTGGATGTCCTCCTCGTGAATCACGTACGGCCCGGCGGTTGGACGGCAGCGCCACTGGTAGCGCTGCTCGAAGTCCGGCCCGAACTCGCGGTAGAAGTGCCGCGACATCGGTGTGGTGCTCACATAATACGGCGCGAGCGGCTTGGGGTCCGTGAGCGTGATGGACAGCGTGCGAGCGTCATAGCGGGTGATGTTGGAGTAGTTCGTGGCATACCACTCGTTGCCGAAGGGGTTCTTCGGATACTCGCTGAGCTGCATGTAGAACTGGTTGAAGAAGTCATCTGCCTCAATGGGCGTGCCGTCGGAGAAGGTCGCGTCCGGGTCGATGCGGAAGTACACGGTGCGGTTGTCCGGCGACACGGCCCACTCCTTTGCCACGCACGGGATCACGCGGCCTGTCTCAGGATGCAGGTTGATGAGCGACATCTCCACGTCGTCATATTGATAACCGCGAAAGGAGCTGTTGCTGTTCTCACCGAGCACCCGCAGCGTGGGCGGGAAGGAGAGGATGTAATCCCGAATCGTGCCGCCCTTCTTGGCATTCGCATCGCCGATCTCCGGCTCGTCCATGCCGTTTTCCCACTTCAAATCGGCCGGAACATCCTCTGGCTTCGCAAAGGTGAAGTACTCGGGCTTTTTCAGCCGCTCGCGTACTTTGACGAGTTCGGCCTCCATCTCGGCTTTTTTGGCAGCGTCGGTCTCCTTGGCGATTTGAGCCGGAATATCCTTCTCCTGGCTCTGCAAGCCCTCCAACACCTTCTTGTTGTAGAAGCCCCAAAACGCATCGCGCTCCTTGGTGCCGTCATAGGGCGGGAAATCGGCCGCATGAAGCGCCCCGCCAAGCAAAGAGGCGAGCAGAACTGCGAACAGCGAACTGGGAACAGAGAACTTCATTGGTAAGTCGTGAACTTCTTCGGATCGAAGGCCTCCCGCAGCGCCTCGCCGACGAAGGTGACGAGGAGGAGGATGAAAACCATCGCGGCGAACATCGAAGTGGAGATCCACAGCGCGGAGAGGTGGTTCACGCCGTCGTCAAACAGCCAGCCCCACTGCGGATACGTCTCCGGCAGGCCAAAGCCGAGGAAGGCGAGCGCGGTGATGGATGAAATGATGCCGGCGACGCTGAAGGGCACCTGCGTGACCACGGTGGCGAGCATGTTCGGCAGCAGGTAGCGCGTGAGGATGCGCCAGGTGCTGGCGCCTTGCAGGCGGGCGGCGGAGATGTAGTCGCGCTCCTTCTCCTTGTAGGCCAGCGCGCGCAGCGAGTAGGTGAGGCTCGTCCACGAGAAAAGGCAGATCACGGCCAGCAGGATGACGAGATTCATCTCCGCCACGGTGATGATACTCACCACGATCATCACGATGTAGAGGAAGGGCAGTTCCTCGATGATCTCGATGATGCGCTGCATCGTGATGTCGAACACACCGCCGAGGAAACCCATCAGCGAGCCGATGATCATGCCGACGCCGTAGGTGAAGACCAGATAGAGCACGATGGCCTTCAGATTGACCTGCCAGCCGCCGTAGATCTGCGCCAGCACATCCCAGCCCTTGCTATCTGTGCCGAGATAATGACCCGCCTTCCACAGCGGCGGGATCGGCGGATAAATCGTCACCTCATACGGCGTGACCGCCGCCTTCTCGAATTCCTCCTGCGGCATCTCGCCCGTCCACTTCTCGCGATCCTTAACCCCCGCCTTGTAGAAGGCCGAAAAGGCCAGCGCACCGTTTTTGGCAAAGCCCTGCGACTCGCCATCGGGCACGCCCTTGCGGAAACGCGTGTCGGTATGCTTCTGCGCAGGCAGGTCCACATACGAGGTGCGTGCGCGGCCGGAATACGGCTCCGTTTCACCGGGCTTGAACCATTTTCCATCGCGCTGCTCCAGCGTGATGGATTGCAGCGTGTCGGAATCGAGCACCGGATCCCATGGCACGAGAGGCATGAGCACAAATCCGCGCTTCTCCTTGCTCAACTGCTGCTTCAACTCGCGGTAATTCACCTCCTGCTCGCCCTGGAGGCCAAAATCCTGCGCCTGGTAGCGCTTCGTCACAAAGGCCGGGAAAGTCGTCTTCCCATCGCAGCGCACCATCAGCGCCCGTTTGCCCACGATGATCTGATCGAGCATCGCCAGGGCGATCAAGGCCAGCAGGATGCGAAACGACCACCAACCGCGCCCGATGCTGCGAAAGCGGCGGAAGCGCTGCAAGGTCACCGGCGTCCAGCGGATCTCACGCGGCAGGAGCAGCAGTCCCAGCACGCCGCCCGCGATCAGGAGCACCGAACTGGCCCAGCCAAAGACACGGCCATTGCTGAAGAACCACGACACCGTGGGAATCAGCAGCCCGCCCAGCTCGCCGAGGATCGCGAGAGCGCCAAGAAGGATCGCCGTGATGGAGAGTTTGCGGTTCATCACTCAAATCGAATGCGTGGATCGAGCCGGGCGGTGATCATGTCGGAGAGCACGTTGCCGAGCATGAGCAGCAACCCGCCGACCGTGACGGTGCCCATGACGATGGGGTAATCCTTCTCCAGCAGGGCGTTGAAGCCCATGAGGCCGAAGCCGTCGATGTCGAAGATGCGCTCGATCAAGAAACTGCCCGCCACGAGCACCGTGAGCGCCTGTCCCATCGTGGCGGCGGCGGGGATGAAGGAATTCCGCAGCGCATGGCCGATGACGGCTTTTTTGAATTCCACGCCCTTCGCCACGGCGGTGCGCACATAATCGCTGGCGAGCTGATCGAGCAGGTTGTTCTTCACCAGCATCGTCAATCCGGCGAAACTGCCGACCATGTAGCAACAGAGCGGCAGCACCGCGTGATGGAAGAGATCGTAGATTTTGCCAAAGAAGCCGAGCTCCGCGAAATCCG
>JBIKYB010000509.1:0-3055 GCA_044355475.1 Prosthecobacter sp. | reverse complement strand
GGATCGCGCGCTCGAAGCAGCTAGCGTCCGCCAGGCTAAGCCAGAGACCAAGACGCATCGGTTTGCCTTTGACCACGAGGCTGAGAAGCCGTGGTCCGCTTACGCGCACAACCGTCTCCAGTGCAATCTGCACGGCGAGGATCTGCACTTCTTCCTCGACACGCACATCGAGGTGCCTGTGGCGCTCCGCCAGTTCGAGGCGGTGACGCGCGAGACACCAGGCACGTTTCGCATTCGCATCACCACCGAAGCGCTCGATACCACAGGCGGCGAGGATCTCATTTACAGCGTATGGCTCGCTTCGGGTGGCAAGCGACGCGAGTTGCTCGGCCATTTCGACGCGAAGCATCGCCAGCAGAGTGTGGTCGAGCTGACGCGATTCTTTGACCGCGGTGAGACCCTCATCATCGCGCCCTATCGCATGGCCAAGGTGCGCATCGACGCCGGTTACAGCGTCTATGCGCCGGACAAGCAGGAGAAGATGCCCAAAGGCTGGCACCATATCAACAACCCCAATCCGCCCATTGCCACGGTGGGGCCAGCCATCGTGGTGAAGCCCTTGGAGATCACGGGTCCGCTGATCGAGAGCTGGCCGAAACCAGGGCACAAGCTGCTCTATGGCGACGACACGGAACTGGCTCCCGCTGCAGAAGTCGCAAAAACAGCGCGGGTGCCGGATTCGATCCTGCGTCCGGTCAAAGCCTACCGCCAGCTCAAGGACACCGTCACTGTCCGGTTATCGGCGGATAAAATAGAGCCCGCCATCCGCGACACGCTCACCCGCTTCATCAGCCGCGCGTTCCGCCGACCTGCGAAGGCCGAGGAGGTTGAGCTTTACCAAACGATGACTCGCGACCGTCTCGCCAAAGGCGAATGCCTCGAAGTCGCGCTCAATGCCGCGCACCGTGCCGTGCTTTGCTCACCGGAATTTCTCTTCCTCGTCGAACAGGGGCCGAAATTGAACAGCCACGAGCTGGCCGCGCGCCTCTCTTACTTCCTGTGGCGTTCCGCTCCTGACGAAGGCCTGCGCAAGCTGGCGGACAAGGGTGAGCTGACCAAGCCCGATGTCCTGCGCAAAGAAGCGGCCCGCTTGATCGCCTCGCCGCGCTTCGAGGCCTTCGTTACTGACTTTCTCGCTCAATGGCTCAACCTGCGCGAGATCGACGCCACCACGCCGGACCGCGATCTTTTTCCCGAGTATTTTGAAAGCATCGGAGATGGTCGGCAGGATGTGTTTCTGCATGACTCGCTGGTCGGGGAGACGCGCGCCTATTTCCGCGATCTCGTGGAGCGTGATCTCGGCGCGGCGATGCTTGTTTCGGCACCCTACGCCTATCTCAATCAACGTCTGGCTGAGCACTACGAATTGCCTCCGGTGAAAGGCGCTGCCCTGCGGCGCATCACTTTGCCCGCTGACAGTGTGCGCGGTGGATTGCTCACGCAGGCGAGCATTCTGAAGGTCACGGCCAACGGCGCGAACACTTCGCCCGTGCTGCGCGGTGTGTGGCTGCTAGAGAGGATCGTGGGCACGCCTGCTCCGCCTCCGCCGCCGAATGTCGGATCCATCGAGCCCGACACGCGGGGTGCGACCACCGTCCGCGAGCAACTAGCCAAGCACCAGTCGGTAAAGACCTGCGCTGGGTGCCATCAGAAGATCGATCCGCCTGGTTTCGTGCTCGAAGCCTTTGATCCCATCGGGCGCTATCGCGACTACTACCGCACCACCGAGACGGGTGAGAAGCTCAAAGATCTGAAGGCCTTCTTCGGTGCCCACTACGGACAGGTCAAATACCTCAAGGGTGCCACGGTGGACACGCGGAGCCAGTTGCCCGGCGGGATCGAAGTCGCCGATGTCCGCGCCTACAAAGCGGCGCTCGCCACGCGGCCCGAACTGCTCGCGCGCAACTTCGTCCGCAAACTCGCCACCTTTGCCACTGGCGTGCACACGGAGGCTGGCGATGAACTCGTCATCGATGCCATTTTGAAAAAAACCAAGGCGTCCGGCTTTGGCCTGCGCACGCTGATTCACGAAGTCGTGCAGAGCGAACTTTTCACCCAGAAATAAGCATTGTATGAAACCGATCTCACGCCGCCTCTTCCTGCGAAACTCCGGCATCGCCCTTGGACTGCCGATGCTGGAGTCCATGCTGCCAGCGGGCCGTCTCGCGGCTGCTCCTGCCTCTTCGCCCCGCCGCATGGTGTGCATCGGCGTTCCCTTTGGCTTCGATCCCACGGCCTTCGTGCCCACCACCACTGGCCGCGATTACACGCTGCCTGCGCACCTCACGCAGCTCGCGGCCTTTCGCGATGACTTCACGGTGATCAGCGGCCTGAGCCATCCCAACACTGGCGGCGGCGGACACAAGGCGGAGGCGGTCATGCTCACTGGCGCGCCTTATCCCGATTACTCTTATAATTTGAAAAACACCATCTCGGTGGATCAGGCCTTTGCGGCCAAGTTTCGCGGTGAGACCCGCTACGAGAGCTTCGCCCTGACCACGCAAGGCGGTTCGCTCTCCGTCACTGCCAATGGCGTTACCATTCCTGCCATCGACCGGCCCTCGGCGGTGTTCAAGAAGCTCTTCCTCGCTGCCACGCCCGTCGAGATGGATGCCGAGATGCGCCGCATTGACGAAGGCCGCAGCATGCTCGATTTCGTGGGTGATCGCGCCAAGAGCCTCAATCGCCAGATCAGCAGCGCCGACCGCCAGCGCGTCGAGGAATACTTTGAATCCGTCCGCGACGTAGAACGCCAGCTTCAGATGGCCCGCGAGTGGGTGAACCGCCCCAAGCCCAAGGCCATCGGCAGCGAACCCAAAGACATCGGCGACAACCTGCAGCAAAAGGCGAAGTTCCAGCTCATGATCGACATGATCCACCTCGCACTGGTTACCGACTCGACCCGCGCTGTGAGCCTCATGACCTTCGGCATGCATCACGACCTCTCTCATCACGGCAAAGAGCCGAAAAAGCTCGCTGCCTGCCGCCAAGTCGAGGTGGAACTCATCCAGGCCTTTAGCGGCCTGCTTGGAAAGCTGAAGAGCGCCAAAGAAGG
>JBIKYB010000508.1:0-3062 GCA_044355475.1 Prosthecobacter sp. | reverse complement strand
GGAGTCCTCGCCGCTGTTGGCATTGTAGCCACGCGTGATCGGGCAGTCGATCTGCACACCGCCGACGAGTTGCGGGAGGTTGTAGTTCGCGCTCGTGAGCCACTTTTGCTCGCCATTGACCTCGACGAGCACTTTGGCCTCGCGGACGGCCTTGGCCATCGAGTCAGTCTTTTCGTCGAGTTTCAGCAGTTTGACCTTTGCGATGCTTTGATCCGCCAAAGTGACCTCCACGGCCTCTCCGAGGCTCAAATCGACCACGCGGAGCGCGGGCGTGAGGGTGGGTGCGGGCATGTCAGCGCGAGCAACGAGTGTGAGAAACTCGACGACTAGAGCGAGGCAGAGAAATGGTTTCATCTGCCGACTACGGGCACCGCAGCGGTGCTATTTCGCGTTGTGACATGTCCACGACGATAGGTCTCGCTTCTCGTTGGCAAGGATGCTTCGATTGAGGCGTTGTTTGATGCAAGTCATGCCCTTCCACACACGTCGCCAGATTTTGCAGCAAGCCGGAGCCGGTTTCGGCTCGCTGGCGTTGCAGTCGCTGCTCGGTGCCGATGGCTTGTTGTCATCAACGAATCCTCTGGCTCCGCGCGCGCCGCATTTCGCGCCGAAGGCGAAGTCGGTGATCTTCCTGTTCATGTATGGCGGGCCGTCGCATGTGGATTTACTGGATCCGAAGCCGGAGCTGGAGAAATGGCACGGTAAGGCCATCCCGGTGTGGAAGCCGGAGGACGCGTTCATGGGGCGGAAGACGAAAAACGTCGCCATGAAGAGCTATTACCGCTTTGCGAAGCACGGGCAGTCCGGCATCGACATGGCGGAGACTTTTCCGAATCTCGCACGTCATGCCGATGACCTGTGCGTGATCCGCAGCATGCACGCGGAGAGCAACAATCATGGCCCAGCGATCTTCCAGATGAACACGGGCTTCATCCTGCCCGGCAGGCCGTGCATGGGCTCGTGGGTGACGTATGGCCTCGGCTCCGAAAGCGAGAACCTGCCCGCGTTTGTCGTGCTGCTCGATCATCAGGGCGCGCCGGTGAATGGTGCGCTCAACTGGTCGAACGGCTTCATGCCCGCGTCGTATCAAGGCGTGCCCTTCCGCAGCAGCGGCGAGCCGATCGCGTATCTGACGCCGCCGAAAAGCGTGTCACAAAGCCAGCAACGGGCGCGGCTCGACCTGCTAAAGCAATGGAACAGTGAATTCGCCGCCGCGAACCCGGCGGAGACGCAGCTCGCCGCCCGCATCAACACCTACGAGCTGGCTTATCGCATGCAGATGAGCGCCAGCGAATGCACCGATCTCGGCCGCGAGCCGGAGAGCGTGCGGAAGATGTATGGTCTCGACAACAAGGTGACGGCGCACTTTGGCAAGAACTGCCTGCTGGCGCGTCGCCTTGTCGAGCGCGGTGTGCGCTTCGTGCAGGTCTATAGCGGTGGCAACGAAGGTCCGAAGGCTTGGGACGCGCATGATGATCTGAAAAAGAATCACGATCTGCACTGTGCGGAGACGGATGGCCCCATTGCCGCGTTGCTCGATGATTTGAAGATCAGCGGCATGCTCGACAGCACGCTCGTCGTGTGGGGTGGAGAGTTCGGCCGCTCGCCCGTGGCCGAGAACGGCAAGGGCCGCGACCATCATCCCAAAGGCTTCACCATGTGGATGGCCGGTGGTGGCATCAAAGGCGGTCAGATTTACGGCGCGACGGATGAATTCGGTTACAGCGCCATCGAGAACAAAGTCTCCGTGCCCGACCTGCATGCGACGATGCTGCATCAGCTCGGCTTGGATCACGAACAGCTCACCTATCGCTTCACGGGAAGAGATTATCGGCTCACAGACGTGAGCGGCGAGGTGGTGAAGGCGCTGCTGGCGTAAATCGAGGTGTCTGCTAATGAAGAAGGCATGCCCTCACCTTCAGACATCGTTTTCACCTCGCTTATTGGCGACGCCCTCGCTCTCGGACCGCACTGGATTTATGATCAGGAGGAGATTGCGGCTAAATTGGGCAGGGTAGATCGCTTTCATGCACCGATGACATCGTATCACCCAGGGAAAGCAGCGGGGGACTTCACGCATTATGGCGATCAGACGATGGTGTTGCTGCGTTCAATCCAGAAGGCCGGGAAATTCGATCTGACGCAGTTTGCTGCCGACTGGCGGGCGTATTGGGAGGCTCCCGAGACGATATCGTATCGCGATGGTGCGACGAAGGCGACACTGGCGAATTTGGAGGCGGGGATGCCGGTAGAGAAGGCGGCATCGAGTTCGCATGATCTCGCAGGCGCGGGACGCATCGCTCCGTTGTTTCTGCTGAAGTGGGAAAATGATGAGGCGCTGGTGGCAGCAGCGCGTGCGGTGACGGGTTTCACGCATGGTGCCCCTGCAGTGGTCGATGCAGCGGAGTTTTTTGTGCGTGTTGTGCTGGCGGTTCAGCGCGGCGTGGATATTCCGGCGGCGTTGAATGAAGCGGCCTCAAGTTACGCGAAGTGGGTCGCGGCGGGCCGTGAGTCGAGCGCTTCAACGGTGAGTGATGGGGAGGCGTTGATGCGCATTGGCCTTTCATGTGACATCGAGAAGGGATTTCCAGCGGTGTGCCATCTGCTATTCCGTCATCCCGAAGATGCGGTGGCGGGCTTGGTCGCGAATGCGAGCGCTGGCGGGGACAGCGCGGCGCGTGGAACGATCCTGGGAATGGTTTATGGGGCGAGGTTTGGAGTTTCCGAGCTGACGGTGGAGTGGATGAGCGAGCTGAAGGCGCGGCAGGAGATCACGGCACTGCTGGGGTAGGCGGTGATGGACGGAACAACGTCTGTATCTCCCTGCTTGAACTCACTTCTTGCCGACGTATCAGCCGACCATGGCCTGGAGATTCGACAAAATGGTGATTCGTGGCGAGATCGACAACACCGTGCGCGGAAGTGTGACCGGCGTGCTCTGGCTGCTCGGACGTGAGCAGCCGATGACGCTTGATCTCGTGGGAGATGCGTGGCCGGACCTTGCCGGGTGCAAGCTGACTTTTGAAAACCCCAACCCCATGCCGCAGCCGCAATACGACGAG
>JBIKYB010000166.1:0-11067 GCA_044355475.1 Prosthecobacter sp. | reverse complement strand
CCGAAGACGAAGGCCAGACGTGGAAAGGCGGTCTGCTGCTCGATGAACGCAATGCGGTGTCGTATCCCGATGGCTTCGAAGCGCCGAATGGTCTCATCCACATCCTCTATGATTGGAACCGCCACAGCGACGCGGAGATCCTGATGGCGAAGTTTCGCGAGGAAGATGTGCTCGCGGGCAAAATCGTGTCGAAGGACGCGAAGCTGCTCATGCTCGCGAACAAGGCCACCGGCCCAAAACCGGAGAAGCTCCACAACGGCATCGAACTGCCCGATCAATGGCCGCCACGCTTCCGCGAGCCGAGCGATGCGGTGATGGAAGTGCCGTATTTGAAGAAGAAGCCGAAGGTGATCCCCATCGACCTCGGCAGGCAGCTCTTTGTGGATGATTTCCTCATCGAGAAAACCACGCTCAAACGCACTTTCCATCAGGCGAAGAAGTTTGAGGGCAATCCGGTCTTCAAAGCCGAAACGGAGCGTGAACTCGGCAAATCCACGCAAGGCGAGAAGGGCGAGGAAGCGACCACCTTCACCGGTCAGGGCGGCGTGTTTTACGATCCGGCAGAGAAGCTCTTCAAGATGTTCTACGTGGCCGGTTGGCGTGGGCCATTGTCGCTCGCGACGAGTCCTGACATGAAGACGTGGACGCGTCACGGCCAGCTTTTGCCGGAAGGCCTGCGCTGGACGGGATCGAAGCTCGCCACCGGCGGCTCGGACAATTGCGTTTGGCTCGATTTGAATGCGAAGAACGCTGCCGAGCGCCTCAAATACCTCACCTGCTGGCTGCATGTGCCGAAGGAACAACGACCGCAGGGCTTCATGCACTCGCTGCATGTCTCCGATGGCAAAACGTTCTCCGACGCGGTGACAACGAGCATCGCGGCGGATGATTACTGCTCTTTCTTCTTCAATCCCTTCCGCGAGAAGTGGGTCTTCAGCATCAAGATGGGCACCTCACGCGGTCGCAGTCGCTACTACTACGAGAGCGATGATTTCCTCGCCGGAGCCGACTGGAAGAAGAGCGTGTTTTGGACCTGCACGGACAAACTCGACCTGCCGGAGCCTGCGGATCGCTATCCTGGCGCAGGTGAGCAGGCGCAGCTCTACAGCCTGAATGCGGTGGCGTATGAGAGCCTCATGATCGGCATGCACTACATCCATCGCGGTCCGAACAACGGCATCTGCGAGAAGGGCAAGTTTCCGAAACTGCTCGATCTCGAACTCGGCTTCAGTCGCGATGGCTTTCACTGGGATCGCCCAGATCGCCGTGGCTTCATCGTTGGCTCGCGCACCGAGGGCTCATGGGATCGCGCTTATCTGCATGGTGCGGCGGGCGTGTTCGTCGTGCTCGATGACCAACTCGTCTTCCCCTACATGGGCACCAGCGGCATCGCGCCGAGTGGTCATCGCGGCATGTATACCGGCGGCAGCATCGGCCTCGCCACGCTGCGTCGCGATGGTTTTGCGAGCATGGATGGCTCTGGCGAGCTGACGACGCGTCCAGTGAAGTTCAAAGGCAAGCATCTCTTTGTGAACGTGAACGGCGAAGTGCGCGTGGAGCTGCTCGATGAGGCTGGGAAGGTGCTGCGAAGCTCCAAAGTGGCTTCGGGAGATCAAACAAGGCTGAAGGTGGAATGGGCTGACGGCACTGACCTTGATGACCTTATTGGGAAAGCGGTGAAATTCCGCTTCCATCTCACAAAGGGTTCCCTGTATGCCTTTTGGGTCACGCCGGACGAAAAAGGCAGCAGCAACGGCTACGTCGGCGCGGGTGGTCCGGACTTCAACGGCGTGCGTGATACCTCCAACTAACCTCATGAAGCGCTTCCTCGACTGGTTCAACAATCTCTACCCGGTGTGGCTCGTCACGCTGGCCATCATCGCGTTCTTCAAGCCGCAGACGATGCTGTGGTTCGACAAGCCGTGGATCTTTTGGTCGCTGGCGGCGTCGATGCTCGGCA
Organism: Prosthecobacter sp.; assembly: GCA_044355475.1. Lineage (GTDB taxonomy): Bacteria > Verrucomicrobiota > Verrucomicrobiia > Verrucomicrobiales > Verrucomicrobiaceae > Prosthecobacter. The sequence goes on along the minus strand of JBIKYB010000166.1, from coordinate 9,107 downwards.
TGGGACTCACTTTGAGTCTGGACGACTTCAAAGCCATCGGCCGCATGCCGGGGAGTGTCGCGCTGGGATTCATCGCGCAATACACGATCATGCCGCTGTCAGGCTGGATGGTGGCGACAGCGCTGAAGCTGGAGCCGGGCCTCGCCGTGGGGATCATTCTGGTGGCGAGCTGCCCCGGCGGCATGGCATCGAACATGATCAGCTACCTCGCGAAAGCGAACGTGGCGCTGTCCGTGGTGCTCACGATGGCCTCGACGATGCTGGCGTTCTTCTTCACACCGATGTGGACGAGCCTACTGGCGGGCAAATATGTGCCAGTGGACGCGTGGGGGCTCTGTGTGTCCGCTTTTCAGCTCACCATCGCGCCCGTGGTGCTCGGCGTGCTCATCCGATGGAAATTGCCGCGCACCGCGGATCAAATCGGAGCCTGCGGACCCACGGTGGCCGTGCTGGCCTTCACGCTCGTGAGTGGTGGTATCGTGGCGGCCAGCGCAGACGCCATCTCGACGAATTTTGGCAAGCTGGCGCTCGCAGCCTTTGCGCTGCATGTGCTCGGCTTTGGCGTTGGCTATGCCATATCAAAAGTGCTGCGTTATCCTGAGTCCGTCGCCCGCACGGTCAGCATCGAGGTCGGCATGCAAAACGGCGGCATGGCCGCCTCCCTCGCCCGCGAGCACTTTGCAGCGATGCCACTGGCTGCTGCAGCCGGAGTTTTCAGCGGCGTGCTGCAAAACATCATCGGCGGCCTGCTGGCGTCATGGTGGAAACGTCGTCCGCCTGACGCATGAGCCGCCGCGACATCTACTACTGGAAATGTGACCGTCCGGCGGCCTTTCACGGCACGCAGACGCGAGGTGAGGCGGATTCGAATCTTGCTTCGCAGCTCGAACAAGAGCTTCAGAAGCACTTCGACACGAAAAACGTCGTTTTGAGCCCTGGAGCCGGTCAGGGCAATCATCTCACCTGGAATGCTGAGGTGGATGGAAAGCCGCTTTTCATCCGCGTGGAGAATGGACCCGAAAAAGACGCGCATCTGGCTGTGGAGTCGGCTTTGCTGGATCGAGTGCGTGCGGTGGGTGTGCGCACGCCGAAGGTTTTTGGCTGTGATGTCACGAGGAGCCGTGTGCCGTTCGCGTGGCAGGCTTTGGAGCGGATTGAGGCACCAGATTTGAACCAGTGGTTCAAGCAAGGAACGCTGAAGGTGCCGAAGATCGCGTTCGAGATCGGTGTGGCGGTGGCGAAGTGGCAAGCGATCACGTTTGAGGGGTTTGGCGTGCTGGAGCACGACGATGTAGGCCGGGTTTGGCGACAGCCCGCCCGGCTGTTTGCGGGCACCGAAGAGCCGGGCGGTTCGGCGAAGGAATCAAACGTTTCATCGGAGTCTCATTCGCCGAACACACCCGGCCTACGAGGCTGCCGCTCCTCGTATGCGGACTACTTTCACCTTCGTTTGGATGAGCATCTGTGCTTTTTGACGGAGCGCGGCTTTTTGGCGAATGCCGATGAGATTCGGGAGGAGATCGGAAATCATCGTCCGCTGCTGGAGTTGCCGCAGGGCTGCCTCGTCCACAAAGATCTCGCGCTTTGGAACATCCTCGGCACCGAGCGGGAGATTTATGACTTCATTGACTTCGATGACAGCATTGCGGGTGATCCGGTGGATGACCTCTCGCTGCTGGCGTGTTTTCATGACGCGGCGTTCTTGCGAAGAGCCTTCGAGGGGTATGAAAGTGTCCGCTCCTTGCCGGAGCATCACTTGCGCCGCTTTTGGCTACACCTGCTGCGAAACATGATCGTGAAAGCGGTCATCCGCGTCGGCGCGGGCTACTTTGATCGCGACGACGGCTTCTTCCTCATCGGCAGCGGCTCCTCGGGATCCAGTTTGCGTGAAATCACGCTTTCAAAGCTCGCCACGGCCTTGCGTGGCTTGCGGGAAGGCAGCGGCCTCGACATTCTCTCACCATGAAAACTCACATCGGCACCTTTCTCTCCATCGGATCACCTGCGGTCACGGAACTCGCCGCCGAGTGCGGCTACGGCTGGGTGCTCATCGATCTGGAACACGGCTGCGAATCAGAAGCCGCGCTGCCAAACCAGCTCCGCGCCCTTCGTGGCAGCCCGACGCTCGCCATTGTGCGAGTGAGTGCGCCGCATGCGGACCTGATCGGTCGCGTGCTCGATTGGGGTGCGGATGGCATCATGGTGCCGCATGTCGATACCGTGGCGCAGGCAGAGCACTGCGTGAAAGCGGCGACTTATCCGCCGAAGGGCACGCGTGGAGTTTCCCGCACCGTGCGAGCCTACGGCTACGGCATGCGGCTCCCCGGCGATGAAATGCCCAAACCGATCATCCTGGCGCAGATCGAGACAGCCGAAGGAGTCTCCAATGCCGATCAAATCGCCGCGGTGGAGGGCATTGATGCGCTTTTCATCGGCCCGGCCGATCTGAGCTACGATTTGAAAGCGCGGAACTCACCGCGCAGCTACGACGAGTGCCTGAACGCCGTCGTGAAGGCCGCCAAGGACCACGGCAAAGGCTGCGGCATCCTCGTGCGGCATGCGGACGACAAGGAGAAGCTCAAAGTGCTCGGCCTGACGTGGATCGCGATGGATTCCGACCTCTCGCTCGTGCGCGAGGGCTTCAAGCGGAGCCTGGAGATGGCACGGGGTTGGTGAAATTGTCTGACTTTTTCCTGCGCAGCGGGCTTTTTTGCTTACCCTCGCGCCCCCATGACCGCATCCCCCCAAATCAAATCCAAGATCGTCGAACTGTGCGAAACCCTCGTGGCCGACAGCGACGTGCAAAGCGCTCGCGAGAAGGCCGAGGCCTTCCTCGCCAATGAAGAAGCCGTGTCACTCTATCGTGAGATGGCCACGATGGGCCGCGCACTGCACCAGAAGCAGCACAACGGCGAAGAACCCACGGGCGAGGAAATTAGCCGCTTCACCGATCTGCAGGACAGCTGCGACGCGAATCCGGCCATCTTGAGCTTCATCGAGGCGCAGGACGTGCTGCGCGGAATCGCCGAAGTGGTGACGAGCTTCGTCGGTAAGAGCCTGGAGCGCGGCCAGGTGCCGACTGAGGCGGAAATCTTCTCCAAGGGCTGCGGCGAAGGCTGCGGGTGTCATTAATGCCTGACGCGTGATGAAAGCGCTCGCCCTGCTGGTTTCGCTGCTGTTTTGCGTCTCGTCCGCGCTGGGCGAGGCCAAAACGGTCCGCATCCTCACCATCGGGAACAGCTTCTCCCGCAACGCGACGAATCATCTCGATGATCTCGCGCTGGCGGGCGGACACACGCTGATTCACACGCCGCTGGTGATCGGTGGCGCGTCGTTTCAGGTGCATGCGGACAAAGTAAAGGGGGAAGGCAAGGCGCGGCTGTACACGAACGGTCGTGATTTGATCGCAAACCTCACGGCGGAGAAGTGGGACTACGTCACGATCCAGCAAGCGAGCATCAAGAGCCACGACTTCGCCACTTACCAGCCGCATGCGGGCTTCTTGCGCGATCTGATCGCGAATCATGCGCCGCAGGCGAAGCTGCTCATTCATCAAACTTGGGCGTATCGCGTGGATGATCCGCGTTTCGCTGTGAAAGCGCCAAAGCCGGGTGAGCCGAAGACGCAGGAGGAGATGTATCGCGGTTTGACCGCAGCCTACGACAAGATCGCCGCTGAACTCGGCGGAAAAGTGATCCCTGTCGGTGATGCGTTCTTCATGGCCGATACGGATGCGACATGGAGCTATCAAGCCGACAAATCGTTTGATCCCAAGACCGCGAAGCAGCCCGCGCTGCCGAATCAGGCCCATTCGCTGCACGTCGGCTGGCGTTGGAACACGAAGGCGGGCAAGACCACGCTCGGCATGGACGGACATCATGCGAATTCGGCTGGAGAGTATCTCGGTGCCTGCGTTTGGTATGAGGTGCTGTTCGGCGAGAGTGCCGTCGGAAACAGCTACCTCCCGAAAGGCTTCGATGCCGCCTACGCCCGCTTTTTGCAGGAGACCGCGCACAAGGCCGTGCAGGCGCGGGCGAAATAATGTCCAAAACAGCAAGGCGGTGTCTTATTGAAGCGCATGACACGATTTGCCGCCCTGTTCTTGGTTCTGAGTTTATCCGCGCACGCCGCCACGCAGGCAGATGTGATTGTTTATGGAGCCACGCCGGGTGGATTCAGCGCGGCCATTGCGGCGGCACGTGAAGGTGCGTCCGTCATCCTGCTGGAGCCGACAGCGCATGTGGGCGGGGTGAACACGGGCGGGCTTTGCTTCTCGGATTCGAACCAGACGGTGCGCAGCACGGTGATGGGGCTCTTTGATGAATGGCACTCTCGTGTCGAGAAGGACTACGAGCAGCGTGGTGTGAAGCTGCCTTATCAGGTCAGCGTGAAGGATCACTCGCACTGGACCTATGAACCACACGTCGCGGCAAAGATCACAAAGGAGATGCTCGATGAAGCCGGTGTGAAGGTGCTGACAAAGCGCGTGCTCAAGTCAGCGATTAAAGAGGGGGCTCGCATCACGCAACTCATGACCACCGAAGGCGACTTCGCGGCCAAAGTCTTCATCGACGGAACCTACGAAGGCGATTTGATGGCTGCGGCGGGTGTGAGCTGGACGATTGGTCGCGAGGGGAGGAAGGAGTACGGCGAATCGCTGGCCGGGAAGCAGTATCCGAAGGCGAAGATGGCGATCTCGGGCCTTGGTGATGATGGCAAGCCGTTGCCGCTCATCACGACGGTGGATGCCGGTGCTGTCGAAGACGGCGACAAAAACGTGATGGTCTATAGCTTCCGTCTCTGCGTGACGAAAGACCCGGCTAATCGCGTTCCGTTCCCGAAACCGGCGAACTACGATCCTGCACGGTTTGAGGTCGTGCGGCGCTACTTCGCACGGGAAAAACGTCCGCACCTGCTGTGGGACCTGTATCCGCTGCCGGGGAACAAGCTCGATGCGAACAACGGCATCGGGAAACAGTTCTCCATGGGCCTCGTGGGCGCATGCAATGGCTGGAGCGAGGCGGATGAGGCCGGTCGTGCGAAGATCTGGGAGGCGCACAAACAATACACGCTGGAGATGCATCACTTCCTCAGCACCGATCCCGCCGTGCCCGCCGCGATTCGCGAGGAATACGCGCAGATCGGCCTCTGCAAAGATGAGTTCCCTGAGTACGACCATTGGTCACCACAGCTCTATGTCCGCGAGGGCCGTCGCATGATTGGCGAATACATCGTCTCGCAGAAAGACATTATGGAAGAGCCGAAGAAGGACGATGCCATTGTCGTGTCGTCCTTCCCCATCGACTCGCATGACTGCCAGCGTGTAGGCGCGGCAAAGTTTGTGGTCAATGAAGGCACCATCATGCCGGTGCGCGTCCCAGGTCGAAAACACGGCTATCCCTATCACATTCCGTATCGCGCCATCACGCCGAAAGCCGCCGAGTGCACAAACCTGTTCGTTCCCGTGGCGTTGTCCTGCACCCATGTCGGCATGTCATCGATCCGCGTGGAGCCGACTTGGATGATCCTTGGCCAAAGCGCAGGCATTGCTGCAGCGATGAGCGCCAAGCAAAACCTCGCCGTGCAAAAGCTGCCGTATCCGGCTTTGCGTGAGCGATTGCTGGCCCAGAAACAAGTGCTCGACTTGCCCGTACTCGCTGATCTGCCACCCGAACCCAAAGGCGCGGTGAATATCGACCCCAAAACCCTTCCCGGCATCGTGCTCGATGACGAACAAGCTGAGCTGAAGGGCGAGTGGAGCCGTTCTTCGAACTTCAAACCCCACATCGGCACCGGTTACCGGCATGATGACAATCGCGGCGATGGGGAGTCCATCGCCATCTTCCGCTTCAATGCCCCGAAGCCAGGAAAATACGACCTCCGCATGGCCTACTCCGCCCACGAGACACGCGCCACGAAAGTGCCGGTGACGATTGAAAGCGGTGGCCGTAAAACCGAGATCCAAGTCGATCAGACAAAGCTACTCCCCGCAGGCGAAGCCTTTCGCAGCATCGGCACTATCGAACTCCATGGCGAAAGCACGATCACCCTCACGAACCAAGAGACAGATGGTTTCGTGATTCTTGATGCGCTGCAGTTGCTGCCCATGCCCTGATGTCAAAATAGGCAAAAATTGGCGTAACCGATGCCTTTGAGCGGCATTTCATGAGGCGACTCACACCCTCGCACAAATGAAGTACCGCATTCTCAAATCGCTCACCTTTCTCGTCGCCGCCATCTGCCTCACGAATCCCGCCTACGGTCAAGGATCGTTGATCGAGCGGCTGCGCGAACGCAGGACAGAACGGAAAGGCGCTGTTGGCATGGTCGAGCTGAGCTATGGCAAAGATCCGCTGCAAAAGCTTGATTACTGGAAGCCGACGAAGGCCGGATCGCCGTTGGTAATCTTCGTGCACGGCGGCGGCTGGAAGCGGGGTGACAAGAGCAATGCCACGGGCGAGCAAAAACCGGGGCATTATCTCCAGCAGGGCTATGCCTTTGCTTCGATCAACTACCGGCTCGTGCCTACGGCCAAAGTGGAGCAGCAAGCGCAGGATGTGGCACACGCCATCGCCTTTCTCATCGGTCGTGCCGAGTCGCTTGGCTTTGATGCGTCACGGATCGTTCTGATGGGACACAGTGCGGGAGCGCATCTCTCTGCACTCGTCGGCACGGACATGAAATATCTGAAACAGGCGGAGCTGGGACCCAAATCGTTGCGCGGCGTCATTCCGCTCGATGGTGCGTGTTACGATGTGCCGCGCCAGATCGCAGAAGGCGGTGATTTCATGCAAGACACCTACGTTCAGGCCTTCGGCAGCGAAAAAGAACGACAGCTAGCGCTTTCGCCGACGCATCATGCCGCCGCGCCCAACGCACCCGCGTTTCTGATCCTGCATGTGCAGCGTGTGGATGGCGCAGCGCAGTCGAAGGCGCTTGGGACCGCTTTGCAAAAAGCAGGAACACCTGCCGAAGTGCGCGGCTTTGATGGCATCGGCCTCAAAGGCCACGCCGAGATCAATCGCCGCCTCGGTGATCCTTCTTATCCCGCGACTCCGGTCGTGGATGTCTGGCTGGAGCGGGTGTTTGCGAATTGAAGGCGGAAGTTGGAAAAGCAGGCCAGTTTGTGTCCAAACAGGCGTTGCAATGAACTCAAGAAGCTTTCCCAACCATGCCGACACGCCGCTACTTCATCTCCGCCATCACCGCCGCGCTTGGCGGCTCCGTTTTTGCCGCTGATGGCAAGCCCAAGACCATCGTCCTGCAATCCGCCTGGGACACGGTGAACATTGGCGACATCGGCCACACGCCTGGCACGCTGCGGGTGATTGAGCAGCATCTACCAGAGGTGAAGATCGTGCTGTGGGCGATGAAGCTCGATGATCGTGTCACCGCCATGCTGAAAGCGCGTTTCCCCAAGGTGGAGATTCTTCAGGGCAACCTCTTCAAAGACGGGGAAAACGACCGCAAGCTCCAGGAGGCGGTCAAAACCTGCGATTTCTTCATCCGCAACTCCGGCATGGGGCAGGACATCACCTTCATGCAGTTTTGCCAGAAACATGGCAAGCCCTACGGCCTCTTTGGTCAGTCGTATTTCCCCAGCATGGTTGAGGGGAAAGGCGCGGAGGAGCGCATCGCACTGCTGAATGCCGCGTCGTTCATCTACACCCGCGAGACGAAAACGCTCAAGATTCTCCAAGGCGCTGGCATCAAGGCCGCCGCGCTGCAATTCGGCCCCGATGGCTGCTTCGGCATCGACGTGCGCGATGACGAGCGCGGACTGGCCACCATGAAAAAGCTCGGTTTGGAGGAGAAAAAGTTCATCACCGTCATGATCCGCACCAACACGCCGAAATACCCCGGCGTGGACGATCCACGCCCCGAGAAGCTCAATCCGCTGCATCCCACGCCGAAGCAAATCGCCGATGATGAACGCCGCGCGGCGAAGTTCCGCGAACTCGTGACGCTGTGGGTCAAAAAAGAGGGTGGCAAGGTGCTCATCGCACCGGAAACCATCAAAGAGATGGGTCACAACAAGCGCCTCATTCATGATCCACTGCCGTCGGACATTCAGAAGCACGTCGTGAACCTCGACACGTTCTGGAATGCCGATGAAGCCGCCTCCATCTTCGCGAGAGCGCACACCGTCGTCTGCCATGAGCCGCATTCGCCCATCATCGCCCTCGCGAACGGCACGCCGATCATCCACACCTATTCCGAGTTTCACTCGCCGAAGTGCTGGATGTTCAAAGACATCGGCCTGCCCGAGTGGCTGCTCGAAATGGACGAGACGCCCGTCGAAAAGGTCGCTGAGACGCTCTTCGCCATCGACGCTGATTACCCCGCCGCACAGGCGAAGGTGAAGAAGGCGATGGCCTATGTGAACGACTGCTTTTCAGGCTCAATGAAGCACGTGAAGAGCGTGCTAGCAGAGCAGTAGGCATACGAAAGCCACGAAAAGCTTCAGAGATCTGGTGCCGAGCGCCTTCTACGGAGCCGGTGTCACTTTCAACCGCATGAAGCGATGGCCGCTGCTACCGGCCGGCACGAGGGCTTTGACCATCTGGGTGGTGCCGTCATCGCTTTGCACCTCCTCGGTCACGCCAGCGCTGCTCCAGCCGGTTGTGCCCAGGGTGTCGTTCCATTCCACGGTGAAAATGTTTCCGGCGCTGACTGCTGCGACACTTCGGGTGTAGGTGTACTCCAGACTGGCACCTTTGACCGCTGTGGTGACGGGCAGGGCATTGCCTTTGGTCGGGTCCAGATTGCAGGCTTTTTCAATGAGATTGGGGATGCCGTCGCCATCGAAGTCGGCGTCATCCGCAGCGGTGCCCGTATTGGCGGTGGTTCCAAAGTGGCGGTGCCGCCAAGCCTGCGCACGGGATAAAGCGGTGAGGGTGACGTCATTGCCGTCCCCACCGGTGTAACTGATGATAAAATCGTTGTTGTTGACGATGACGACGCTGCCCTGGGGTCTTCCTGCGAAGGTGCCGCTGATGGGACCAGCGCTGGTCTTGTTCAGGATGGTGAAAGAGGCTCCCGCAGGGAGACTGGGGGCGGCGGTGATGGCGAGATCTCCCTGGAGGGCGACGTCACCGGAGACATTG
>JBIKYB010000507.1:0-3079 GCA_044355475.1 Prosthecobacter sp. | reverse complement strand
ATCGACGGACTCATCGTCCCCGTCGCCGCCAGCACCACGCATGTTGCCTTCTCCAGCATCCGCATGGAGCCCACCTGGATGGCCCTCGGCCAAGCCGCCGGAGTCGCCGCACATCTGGCGATTCAAAGCCGAGTCGAACCACGAACCGTGCCCAACAACGGACTGCAATCCCTCCTCACCAGCCAAGGCCAAGTCATTCGCCACACCAAATCCTGAAGCCCATTCTCCTGCTGTCCCCATTCTTCTTTCGAAACTCAGCTCATTACTCCAAGACTCCATCACTCCAATCTCCACCACTCGACCTCCATGCCCACCCGTCGCCATTTCCTTCGCAGTTCCACCGCCCTCATTGCGCTGCCCGCGCTCGAATCCTTCGGCTTCAAAGCCTTCGCCGCGCCTTCATCTCGAAAGATCGCTTCTCCTGTGAAGCGGCTCGTTTGCATCGGCGCGAATCTCGGGCTGCACACCCCGGCGCTTTATCCAACCAAGGTGGGTGCGGACTATGAGATGACGCCTTCCTTGGTGCCACTGAAGGAGCTGCGGAATGATTTCACTCTCTTCTCCGGCCTGGATCACCGCGCTGGCGGCGGCCACGGCAACTGGCCGAACTTCCTGTGTGGAAAAAACCTCGGTGAGACATCGTTTGATCAGCGCGTGGCGGCCCGGATCGGGGAGACCACCCGCTTTCAATCGCTCGTGCTGAGCGCGGGGGCTGGCGGCAGCTCCATGCCGATGAGCTATTTGAAAGGTAAGATCGCTCTCCCGGCCATCGAGCGGCCCAGTGTGCTGTATAAGAAACTGTTCGCTTCGGCCAGTGACCGGGCGCGGACGGAGTATCTGCTCAAGTCCGGCCGCAGTGCGCTCGATTTCGTGATGCAGGATGCCAAGGCGCTGCAAAAAAGCGTCAGCAGCTACGACCGGGCAAAGCTGGAGGAGTATTTCACCTCGCTGCGTGATGTGGAGGCGCGGCTCGGCAGGCAGCTCGCGCGGGTCAACGAGGCCGTCCCTGATGTGTCCTATGAGCTGCCTGCGGCGGACCCGGTGGCCAACAATCTCATGGTTGAGCTGGAAACGATCTTGTATGACCTGATGGCACTAGCGATTCAGACGGACTCCACCCGGGTGATTTCCATGGTGCTGCCTGGAGGAGCACAGACCTTCACGCTGGATGGCAAGATACTGCGCTACGGCTACCACAATGCCTCCCATCACGGCAATGACCTGGACAAGATCGCCGCGCTGACCGCGATTGACCGGGAAAATCTGCGTTGCTTCGCGGCGTTCGTAGGGAAGATCAAAGCGGCCAGGGATGAGCAGGACCGGTCGCTGCTCGACAGCTCGATCATCCTCTTCGGCACCGGCATGGGCGATGCGAGCAGGCATTCGAACAACGACCTGCCCGCCATCTTGGCCGGAGGCGGCTTCAAGCACGGGCGGCATCTGCGTTTCACCCAGGAGGGCGTTGAGCGTGAGCAGCGTCTGCTAGGCGATCTGTTCATCTCCATCGAGAGACGTCTCGGTATCGAGTCCACCTCATTCTGCGCCGCCAGCCATGGTCTGGATGATGTGCTGCTCTAATCGGTCACTGCCATGCGAGAAAACGACTTCAACACGGTAATGATAAGGGCATTGGCTGTCCTGCTCGCTGCCAGCCTTCCGGCAGGCGGCTCGGAGACCTTGCCGGAGCCTGTGCGGCAGATGCTCGCAAGCCATTGCACCGATTGTCATGACGCCGATGTCAAGAAAGGCGGGGTGAACCTCGATTTCGAGTCGCTCGACCTTCACTCACCCGCGAGTGCAACGCTGCTGGAGCGGATGCATCGGGCACTGGCAAATGATGAGATGCCTCCCGCGAAGAAGCCGCATCCCAATGCCGCGGAGAATAGCGCCGTGCTGGCCTGGCTGGACGAGACGCTCGTGCAGAAGGTGCCAAGGCACGCCGTGGGTCTCCGCCGCCTGACGCGAGTCGAATACGAGAACACGATCAGCAAGGTCTTCGGCATCCCGTTCAAGGTTTCCAGCGGATTCCCTGCCGATACGAACAGCCACGGCTTCGACAACGTCGCCGAGTCTCTCATGCTCTCGCCGCCGCTGCTGGATGCCTACATGGAGAGCGCCATCGAAGTGGCGGACATCCTTTTCCCGCCGCCGCCGGAGCCGACACCGCCGCCGCGAAAATGGACCATCCCGCCAGATGACCTCTCCAGCTTCGACGGACACGGTCCTTCGAACAAAATGGTCGATGGCAAAATGCGGCTGATCCTCAGCAACTATGTTTCGACCGCCAGCCGTTTTGCCGCGCCGGCATCCGGTTACTACCGGGTGAAATTTCGTGCCTCCGCCTTCCGATCCGAGGACGACAAGCCCCTCCTGGTGAAGCTGCACAACTTGAAGGAGTTCGAAGTGCCGGTCAGCGGAACGGTCGAGCACCAGGGGGAGATCGTGCTGCATCCAGGCGACTCGTTTGGCTTCATGTTCGTCAGCTCGCCGGTCAAGAAGCTCGACTCCAATCTCCCCTACGAGGGGTTTCGAGATGCCCTGCTTCAGCGTTTTGCGCGCCATCCGCGCTTGTTGGCCGCCTGGCTGCCGCTGCACGAGCCAGGGCCCGATTCCGCCACTGGTGCCATCCGGTTGAAGACCTATGACACCGGCCATGAGCTGCAAAAGAAGCAGGTGGAAAAAGCCTACGACGCGGAACTCGACAGGACGGATCTGGATCTCGCAGCCGCCACGCCGGAAGCGGCGAGGAAGGTGGTGGACGCCATGTATGTGAACAAGAACCCGCGCGGATTCGGTGGTTATCAAATGCACTTCTATGGGAACTCCTTGATGAGCACCCACTTCACGCATGGTCCTGCGATCGATATTGAATCCGTCGAAATCGAAGGGCCGATCCCTGCGACTGATGGCCCGCGCTATGCGGTCTTGCATCCGCGCTACTCACGTGCCAGCGGCCTCCAGCGCGCCCTGTTCGGCGCCGAGGTGGTGAAGCTCACCACGACCGCTGTGCTCGACACCGCTTTGCAACGCATGTTGGCAAAGATTTTCCGCAGAGACGCCGAGTCTTCAGAATCCACCC
>JBIKYB010000505.1:0-3089 GCA_044355475.1 Prosthecobacter sp. | reverse complement strand
CAGATCGGCGTCCAGGGCGCTGAGTTCGGGAAGGAAGCGGGATAACACGGTGGCGAGACTACGTCAGGCCGATGCTCTCCGCAATGAGGCGGACAACAAGGCGACGATCACCGCTCCTCCACCCAGCCTGGCGCGGGATAGCTGCCGAGCGTTTTGACCTGCGCGGCGTGCTGTTCCAGGGCGGTGACGGCCTGCTGGATGGCGGGATCGGAGTGGTGGCCGCTGATTTCGAGGAAGAAGCGGGCCTGGGTGCCGCAGGGCGTGGGGCGGTTCTCGATCTGGCGGACGTTGATGTTCCGCGTGGCGAAGATTTGCAGCACTTCCATCAAGGCACCGACGCGATCCTTGGAATGGATCATGAGCATGGTGTTGTCGTTGCCGGAGGGCGGGCCGGAACGACGACCGAGGATGATGAAGCGGGTCTGCGTGGCGTACTCACGCGGGGAGGTGGCGATGACGCGCAGGTCGTGCAGCTCGGCGCTCAAGGGCGTGCCGAGAGCAGCGATGGCGGGATTTTGCGCGGCGAGCGTGGCAGCAGCGCTGGAACTGGCGGACTCGATGAGCTGCGCGGCGGGAAAAGCCTGCGCAAGCCAGGGGCGGCAACGTGCGAGCATCTGCGCACGGCCATGGATCTCGGTGATGGTGCCGTTCGGACCCTGCGCCATGACGGCGGCATCGGCCTTCCACAAAATCTCGGCGTAGATCTGCAAGGTGCTGTCCGCGAGATGATCGAGCGTGTGATGCACCGCGCCTTCGGTGGAGTGCTCGATGGGCAGCACGCCGTAGTCGGCCGTCTGCGCGGCCACGCGGCCAAACACGCCCTCGGTGGTGACTTCGGCGAGGTATTCGACGCAGTGGCCGAACTTGTTCACCGCCGCCTGATGTGTCCATGAGCCGGTGGGGCCGAGGTAGGCGATTTTGAGGCTGTCTTCCAAGGCGAGCGCGGCGCTCATGATCTCGCGATAGATGGCGCGGATGGCACGCTCGGTGAGGCGGCCGTTTTGAGCGCGATTGATCTCGGCGAGCTTGCGCAGGAGCTGGTCCTCACGGCCTGGCACATAGATGTCGAGGTCGTCCTTGCGCTTGATCTCGCCGACGGCATGCACCAGCTCGGCGCGCTCGTTCAGCAGGCGAAGAAGCTGTTGATCGATGCTGTCGATCTTTTGGCGGACTTCATCAAGGGACATGGGCCGCAGGAGGGGAAGGGGGTTAGGATTCCTCGGCCGCAGCCACCGGGGCCAGGGAAAGCTGATGTTCCTGCGGTTGATCGGCGGCGGTCGGGCCTTCTTCCGCCGTGGGCAGCTTCACGCGGCGCAGTTCGGAGGCATTGGGCATGTCGTCGAGGCTGCGCACGCCGAAGTGATCAAGGAAGGCCTCGGTGGTGCCGTAGAGCAGCGGGCGGCCGGGAAGATCGGCGCGGCCTTCGATTTTCATCAAACCGCGGTCGATGAGCTGCTGAACCATCGCATCCACTGAAACGCCGCGCACGGCTTCGATGCCTGCTTTGGTGATCGGCTGGCGGTAGGCCACGATGGCGAGTGTTTCGAGCGCGGGCTGGCTGAGGCGCTGCACTTTCTTGCCAGGGTAAAGGGCGCGACACCACTCGGCATACTGACCACGGGCGGCGATGCGCCAGCCGTTGGCACGCTCGACGAGGGTGAAGGAGTGCTTCTCGGCCTCGTAGCGGGCGATTAGCTCGTCCAGGATCGCGCGCACTTGCTCCTCGGTCGTGGCCGCCAGCGGGGCCACCCACTCAGGGATCACCACGTCCTCGCTGGCCGACTCCACGATGTCCTTGGCCGTGTCTTTGACGGCGGCGCACATCTGCGGCACGCCCAGGGGCTCCTGGGTGGCAAAAAGAAGGGCTTCGACAATCGAGATCAGTTCCATGACGCGGGCGGGCAACCTCAAGCGAGCCAGAAGGGCGAGTCAAGCCGGGGAACGCACTTCACCGGGCCGGTGCCGCCGCATTCCTTTGCCGCTGTTCTTGACACCCCCGCATCGTCCACGCTCTGATGGGGCGCATGGCCCTGCGTCTGGACACCGCCGTCATCCGTGGCGAAATCGACAATACCACCCGTGGAAACGTACGGGGGAAGCTCTGGCTCGTTGGTCGGGCGGAACCGGTCCTTCTCGACCTGCGTGGTGATGCCTGGCGCGATGTCGCGGGAAGCCGGATCACCTTCACCAATCCCATGCCGGAAGCGCAGGCTGCTGCCGCCGCGTTGCACCCGAAGCAGAAAGGTTACGTCGGGGACATCACCGCCTCGCAGAAGGTGAAGATCGAGGGGGAGAACGAGGATTTGGATGGCCTGTTCGATGAAGACGATGAAACAGAGGCCGCGTCAGAATGGCGAAACTCGCTTTATGTGGAGTGGTTCTCCGAGGAAAACGGGCGCGTGTTCATCGAGAGCACCGACTTTGAGATCAGCGTCTCTGAATGGCTGTGGGAGATGGACGCGGCCACCGAGGAGGCGCAGAAGATGACCAACCTGCACACGATGCGCGGCTGGCTGGCGGGCATCATTCAACGTCCTGAGCCAAAGAATGACGATGAAGACGAGGATTTTGACGACAGCGAGGAGTCCTGGGAGGCATCCCTCAAACAGTCCGATCGCCTGAGCGACGCGCACATGGAGGCACTGGAAAAATACGGCATGGACGGTCTGGACGATGACCGTGTGTCTTTCGTGATGGGCTGGGACCACATGCTCGGCGGCGGTGAGGGTGAATCCGAGGTGGCTGACGATGGCGAGGCATGGAAAGGGGAACCTGACGCGGGCAATTCCCAAGAGTTTGACGAGGAGGGCTTCGACCAGTGGCTTGAAGAAGAGGAGTCCAAGGAGCAGCATCCGTTGCAAAAACGGGCGCACGATCTCGTCATTCGCCTGATGACCGAGCTGGATGACGAGCGTTCAGAAAACGCTGAGACCAGCGACGGGGACACGGCGCTGGATCGTTTCATCCGCAACACGATGAACATCAGCGGAAAGTTGGCCGGGGCGCTCGGCATGCGCGGCTTTGCTGGTTCCAGGAACAAAGGCTACACGCTCGCCATCCTGCGCCGCTGCCTGAACTGGGCCAACGAG
>JBIKYB010000504.1:0-3097 GCA_044355475.1 Prosthecobacter sp. | reverse complement strand
GAACATGAAGCCGCTGTTCGCCTGGCCTTCGGGCAGCAGGATGTCGCCTTCAAAGATGAAGTCGCCGTAGGTCTTCTCCGTCACCACGAAAAACTTCTTGTCGCCCGTGAGATGAACTTCGCCGTCCACGACCTCGATCTGGCCCCACTCATACGGATTCTTCCAACCGGTCATCGTTTTGCCGTCAAACAAGGACACCCACTCCTCCGCAAAGGCAGGAATCGAGACAGCAAGGGCGAGGGCGGCGAGAAGGAAGTGCTTTTTCATGGTGGAAGGTTGATCAAAGCCAACCCACCTCGCAAAACAAGTTCAATCCTGCGCCGCCCGCCACACGCCTTCCGTCATCACGATTTTCGGTGCCTCTGGAATCCCGCGCTCGTTTTGCTGATACTGCGTCACCAGCAGATCCACCGCCGCCGCTCCCAGCACACTCGCCTGTTGGTCGATGCCGCCCACCTGCGGGAAATCCGAGTGCCACGCCAGCGTCACCAGCACCGGTCTTTTCGACTCCGGCAACGTCTTGAGCCACTCCATGACCACATGTCCGCCGTCGATCACCACCTCCGGCTTTTCTTTCCGCACCCACGCCAGGAAATCAGCTCGCGTCGGCGTCTTCCGCAGCGCCAGCAGCCCGCCGGGCTTCACCAGTGGATGATGCGCCAGAAAGCTGGCCGACCACGCACGGAACATCCGCTCATTGATCGTGCTGCCGCAGTAGAAGCCGATGCGCTTGCGCCCCTGCTTCTTCATCATCCGCAGCGCCGTCATCATGCCCAGAAAGTGATGATGATGCACGCGGTGCAGTAGCGGTCGCGCATAGCCCAGACCGATCACCACGCTGCTGAATTTCTCCCATGCCATCGAGACATGTCCGCGACTGCGTGAGATCAGTGGCGAGAGAATGAATCCGGGAATGCCCCGCGCCTCAAGGATGCTCGAAAGCCGCCGCCCCGTCATGCCGCGTGCCGCGAGGTGGAATTCTTCGAGCTGGAAGCCGAGCTTCTTCGCCTGCTGGTGTGCGCCGAGGACGAGCTGTCGCGACCACGACGACCGCGCGATCTCCTCCGCCTCACGTTCCGCCCAAATGAAGGCCAGCGTGCGTGGCGAGGTCGTTTTACGCACCCGCCGCATGTGCGTCATCAGCTTGGCGATCTCCGGGTCCGGCCTGTAGCCCAGCTTCTCCGCCATCGCCGCGATCTTTTCCCGCAGCTCCGCCCCCACATGCCGCTCCCCACGCAGCGCACGAGAGACCGTCATCTTCGAAACACCCAGCTCACGGGCGATGTCATTCAGGGTGGGGCGAGGCATGGTCCCCACCATACCCATCAACACCCCCGCAGCGCAATCCCCTCCCCGCCACCCGTAGAGGCAGGCGTCAGCATGCCCAGGCGTGCTATGCCTCCCATCATCACGATGGGTGAAAACCTATGGGTCACGAACGACGAGGACAAGGGAATGGAGACACAGGAATGATCTCATTCCGTAACGATCCAGCTACCTCTCCAGAACCTCAAATTAGCGGATATTCGCGCTCATTTCCGGCCATTCGCGTTAAAAAATCGCTCATGCCTTCAATTCTCAACGCGAATGGTCGCGAATATCCGCGAATGAGCACAAATCAATGCCCTCTTCTGAATAGGAGATCTGATTCCTTTGTCCTCATTCCTCTGTCATGCCTTCACAAAACCTCATGACACGAGGCATAACGCCCGCCGCTACCGCGTCCGCCCTGCTGCCAACCTGGACGCCTCCCCCGTAGGCGCATTCGCCAGAATGTGATGAAAACACGGCCCGGTGACGACACCACTTCCCACCATTCCCACGATCCGAAGGCAGGGATGCTGATCCTCCAGACTCCTTCGTCATTCCCGGCGGGCAAACCCGCCGCCAGACCGCCTCCACCGCCTGCCTCTCTGGAAAAAGCCCTTTCGCGGATGAATCTGCATGCCTGACGGACGAAGTTGCAGGCATCACGGATGAGTTTGCATGCCTGCAAAAGGAGCCGTGAAACCTTCCCGGTGGGTTTTCACCTCTGCCACCTCCTCCCTGTCTCCCCAGCCTTCTCCAAATCCTAGCCCGGCCTTCCATGCCGCTTCTGGCACGTTTGCTGCCGTCAGGGCAGGGGGGGGGCTTGTGGTCGGGGCATGCTGCTGCCGGAAGAGTTCGCGGCGGCATAGCAACGGGGCCAGTGTACCAATGCTTGACAGGCGAGCCTGATTCCATGCTCTTCATACAATTGTTAGGCATGAATGGCACGACCAATGTGGGCGTTTGCAGAAACCGGGGCATTTCTTCCTTCCTCCAGGAATGGCGTAAACCACGAGACACGGCATTCGAGTAATGCATTGTCTGAAGCCCAAGGAAGCAAATCTGACCGAACTCCCCAAACGCACCTAGGCGCTCCACCGCCTGATGGAAACCTATGTCGGACTGGCCGCATAGCGCACATCGAATAATCTCGGCCTGCTCATGGCTGGCGCTAGATTATTTTAGCTGTCATGGCTTGCGTCTTGCTGGGAGAGTCGTCTTCCAAGCAATGCTGGCTTTTGGTGTTTCTTGCTGACGCATCAGAAGAGCCAAAATTATTGGCTCAGATCTGAACCGCATGCTGGTAGAAGTTTGCTAGAGGGACGATGTGTTCTTCATGAAACTTTTCGGCCATTTTATTCTGGTCCAGCTTGGCCTGCTCTATGGTTTGCTCGATCACCATCCAAACCCATCTGAGTTCAGTGTGCTGCTGCCCCGGCCTTGCGAGCCTGCCTCTCATCTGGGGAACAAGATCTGGCACCACCGGACGCGTAATGAGCACGTTGCAGCAGGTCAGCGTGTTCACTCCTCTCCCGGCCTTGGCCGTGGTTGTTACCACGTGTCGCTTGGTTGTGTCGGGAAACAGGCCGATTTCATCCGCTCTGCTGCAGGCCAGATTCCGAGCCTCGTCCTCGCTTCTTGCGAAGATCAAGGCGCGGCTGCTTTCGTCCAACTTCTCAAGCAGGGCGTGCACATGTGGCGTGAAGTTGAAGTGTTGCACCAGCAGCGAATCTAACTTCCCATAGATCATCTTGGCGGGGCCGTTCGCTCGTTTGATCTGTTCATATTC
>JBIKYB010000503.1:0-3102 GCA_044355475.1 Prosthecobacter sp. | reverse complement strand
AGATCTCCGGCGCAGTGCCGTATCAGTTCGGCGCTGGCAATACCACCGTCACGATTGGCTGCGACGCCATCACCAACAACAGCGCGGAGAACGCCACCGGCACCATTCAAGTGCAGTTGTGGGCGCTCAAAGAGAAATACGTCAGCGGCCGGATCAGCGGGCATGTCATCGCCAGCTTCAAGCTCGACGGGCTCGAGGGCGGCACTCAGTACAAAGGCCTCAAGAAGATCCTGAAGACCACCATGCCCGCGCAACGGGGGAGCTACTTCCTCTGCCTCACCGTCACCGAGTACCGCGAAGGCGGCTACGTCATCACTGACTTCCGCAATTACACCAACGCCGTCACCCTCGGCCCGCTCAAGACCTTCACCCTGCTCGGCCCCTGGAGCTGGCAGACGAACCCCGAGGCAGGCACGATCAGCATGAAGGTGAAAAAGATCAGCCACACCCGCAGCGGCGGCACCGGCTCCCTCAAGCTCAGTGTGTGGGCCACCACGAAGCCTGGTTTCTCCAACAAAACCGGCGGTAGCTACTATGAGATGGGCAGCGTGGTCAAAAAAGCGCTCCAGGCTGGCTACAGCTACAGCGATGTGGAAAACACCGCCAAATACAAGCGCCCACCCGCTGGCACCTATTACCTTTGGCTCGTCCTCCTGGAGTTCAACGGCAAGGAGTATGTGACCATGGACACCCTCAGTTCCGCGAAGCCTTACACCTTCAAGTAGGCGCTCTGCTCAATTCGCGCGCTGAATCCTGGCAGGCACGTCGTTGATGCTGAAACCAGCTTCGCGGAGGGCGTCCCAGACTTTGACGAGGATGCCAAGCGCGGCGGTGGTGTCGGCCTCCAGCTCGAGTTTCATGCCGGGCTTGGCCTCTTTAAGGGAGGTGATGGCGATGGCGAGCTTGTCGAGTTCGACGGGCTGGCCGTCGAGGAAGATTTTCTGCTCCTTGGTGATGCTGATGGCGACTCGGGCCTCGGGCGATTCGGACGTGCCGCCGAGGGACTTCGATTCTGGTAGGGTGATTTTGACCTGGGTCTTGTCCTTTTTGAAGGTGGTGGTGGCGACGAAGAAAATGAGGAGGATGACCATGATGTCGATCAGCGACACGATGGGGATGGTGGGCACCGGACGGCGGCGGGGACGCAGATTCATGAGAATGCGGGCAGTGAATCAGGCGGCGGGGCGCTGCACCTCGAAGTGCTGGTAAAAGTGCTGGATGGTCTCCTGCATGACGGATTCGATGCGCACGGCGAGGGCATCGAGCCGACGGGTGAAGTAAGTGTGCATCAGGACGGACGGCACGGCCACGAAGAGTCCGGCGATGGTGCAGCGTAGGGCCACGCCGATCTCGTGGGCGATGGCAGCGGTGTCAGGCCCGCCATCCCCGCCGGTGCCGAAGGCAGAGAACATCCCGACCAGACCGGCGGTCGTACCGAGCAGGCCGAGCAGGGGCGCGACGGTGACCATGACCTCCAGCAGCGGGATGCCACGCTCCAGGTTGTGGATTTCCTCGCGGGCCTTGATGTCGCAGGCCGCGTGGCATTCCTGCTTGCTGGTGAAGGCACCGCTGATGGCCATGGAGCCGAGGCGGGAGAGCATGGAGCCGTCATTCTCCAAAAACTCCTGCAGAGGGCGGATGTCTCCCTTCAAAGCATAGTTGGGGATGGAGCGGAGCTGGCTGATCACGGACTTCGGCATGATGATGTGCTCCCGCAACTGCAACCAGGCCAGAATGGAGGCCGTGATGGCCGCCATGGAGCATAAAACAAGCAGCGCCATGACAAAGCCGCCAGTGGCGAGGAAATCCCACACGAGTTGGATGCCGGAAGGGGCGGTTTTTTCGGCGGCGGCGAGGAACAGGGAAGCGGGCACGAGGAGATCAGTAAATGAGGACATTGTATTCAACTTTGAGGCGCTCCTGGTCGTTCATCGGGAGCGAGGGCAGGACATCGGCGGGGATCGGCGGGATTTCAGCGTCGCGAATGGCCCGAATGGTGAAGCCGGTGAGCACCGGATTGGATTCCTTGTCATTGACCACCCGTAGATCCTCCACCTTGCCGTTCTTGTTCACGTAAAAGACGATCTCCAGGCTGCCGTAGGTCACTCCATCGCGACGCAGCAGGCGGTAGATGTGCCATTTCTTTTCCACCTGGCCGGTCACTTGGCGGATGTAGCGGCCCTTGGGAGATTCTTCCGCGTCCACAGACACCTGGCTGCCACGGTTGGAGATCGTCCCCTTCGTCTGCTGCATGCGGGTGAAGGGCACAAAGGAGTCCGGGGCTTGATTCGGCGTGGTGCGCGTGATGGGTTCTGCCTCCATCACGGGGAGGGCCTTGGGAATGGGTTGATCAGGGGTCTCTGGGGGCGTCTGGGCGATCTCACGCGCCGGAGGCGTCTGCGGCACCTTCATCTGCGGCATCGGAGGCGATTCTTCGGCTCGCTCCGCCTTTTTCATCTCAATGGTGAGGCGGTTTTTATCCACGCTGGCCAGCGCCTTGTCCGCCTCCTCCATCATCTTGGTCAGCGGGGTGGATTCCGGTACGGCCTTGGCGACGTTTTGCGGCGGAGGCACGACGGGCGGTGGTGGCGGAGCGGCGTCCTTCGGCTTCAAGATCGAAGGCGGGGAAGGGGGCGTCGGCGGCTGGGGTTGCAGCATGGCCACCTGGCCCGCCGGTGTCTTGGCACGGGCATCGTCCTTGAGTTCGCCATCCTTGTGATCGCGGTCGGCCATGTCCTTGGTCGGCAGCTTCAGGCCATCCATGCTGGGCATGGGTTCTGTGGCGTCTGGCGCGGGTGCCTTGACCGTGGAGGCGGTCGTGTTCCGGTCGGAGATGAAGGGGGCGTTCTTCGGGGCCGAGGCGGCGGTCTCGTTCTGGGAGGTGCGGATATAGACCTCCTTCTTCGGCGGCGGTGGCGGGGCAGGGGGCAGCATCACCGGCTCCGGGATGAGCTGCTCGGGGAATAGCAGCATCACCTCCTTCTCCTTCGGTGGCGTGACGGCCTGCTGCCACAGCTTGCGGGCGGCATCTCCGGCAAACATCCACGCCAGCAGCAAAAACAACAGTGC
The DNA here is from genome assembly GCA_044355475.1 of Prosthecobacter sp. Lineage (GTDB taxonomy): Bacteria > Verrucomicrobiota > Verrucomicrobiia > Verrucomicrobiales > Verrucomicrobiaceae > Prosthecobacter. The sequence continues at coordinate 33 of JBIKYB010000503.1, read as the reverse complement.
ATGCACCACCAACGATCCGGTGATGGCGATGCG
>JBIKYB010000164.1:0-11147 GCA_044355475.1 Prosthecobacter sp. | reverse complement strand
CCCAAGCAGCGTGATGGCAAGTGTCGTGGCCGCATTCATGGTTTGGCTTTGAGATGTTTGTCGAAGAAGCCAAGCACCAGCGGTCGCAGATCGCGCTGCTTGGGCTGGAGGTGAAAGGTGTGTGGCGCATCCGGGATGATTTCGAGCTGATGCGCGGCTCCAGCGGCCTTCATCGCCGCCGCGAGCGCTTCGGAGTCGGCCACAGCGACGGTTTTGTCCGCCGTGCCGTGCAGGATGAGCAGTGGCGGATCATTTTTATCGATGTGGGAGCGTGGATCGGCCTGTTTGTAGAGTTCGGGAGCCTCGGCGCGGGTTTGGCGAAACATAGCGAGGTCGCGCTGCTCAAACCACAGCACCGGGCCATACAGATCGACAGCGCACTGCACGCGGCAATCGCCCTCGCCGGGAGGATCGAGTTCGCCGCCGCAGAGGCCTACCATCGCCGCGAGATGTCCGCCCGCGCTGCCGCCGATGACGCCGATGTGCGCGGGATCGATCTGCAAACGCTCTGCATTCGCCCGCAGCCAGCGCACGGCTGTTTTGCAGTCGTGCAGGTTTTGCGGCCAGGTCGAGCCGGGGTGCTCGCTGTTCGCCAAAACGTAGTCGATGCTCATGCCGACATAGCCATTCAACGCCAACGTGGTGCCGATGTTGATCTCGCGAGCCGCCCGCTTCTCTCCACCGGACCAGCCGCCACCGTGAATGATGACCACAGCGGGAAACTTCTGCCCTGGCTGCGGATTCGCAGGCAAATAGAGGTCTGCCTTTTCTTTGCGGCCACCTCCGAGATAATCGACATCGTGCTCGGTGCGGATGGTGTCAGCGGCGAATGCCGTTGTGGCGAAAAGGAGAGCAAGGAGGCGTTTCATATCAGCGGCGTGAGTTCAAAGGGTATCAGGAGACAAGATCTCATACTTCAGCCCGAGGCCTTGCAGGCCTTCCGCAAGATGCGAGAGGCTCCAGCCGCGCGGGAAGACTCCCTTCGCGTCTTTTTTCAATTCGGCAAAGTTCACGATCAGCTCACCAGCGTGCGCGTCCCAGATGACGAGTTCGATGGACGGCTTCCACTTCTCAAAGAGCGACTTCACCTGGGGCGCGTGCTGAGAGAAACCCGGCACGCGCAGTTTCATCGTGGCGATGTAGGGTGTGCCGTGCAGACCGGGAGTCTCGCGCACGGCCTGCGCGATCTGGTGATCGCTGACGAGCTTGGGGTCGTAGCTCACGCGGGCGTAGCCTTCAATCCCCTGTAGCACCTCCGCTTCGGAGATGCCGGGTGTTTGCGACAACTGATGCTGCACCATGTAAACGCAGCTCCCGCATTCGAGGCCGGAGATGGTAAAGACGGCTTTCGCAGGCGTGGGATGGTCCGCAGCGTGGAGTGAGAGAGGTAGAAAAACCGCCCAAAAAGAGAGGAATCTCATTTCGCCCGTTTGGTGAAGGTTTTACGGTCGAGCACGCGACCGTCCTCGAGGGCTTTGAGTTCGGAGGTCAAGGTGCCTGCGTCACGATCAAGCGTGAGCAGTTGATAGCTCGCGGCTTTGTCAGAAAAAGAGGCCTGTGGATCGTGGCCGAAGGTGCCATTGCCGCGCACGGAGCTGTTGTAGAAGGTCATGCCGTCTAACTCGGTGCGCTCGGCGTGGTAGCACTCGCCAGAGATGGCGATGCTGCCTTTTTCAAGGACGCGCTTCCATCCACCCTCGGCGTGACGACGCACCGTGCCGCCGGTTTCGCCATACATCGTCACGACGAAGCCCGCTTTCGTGGCATTCATCGTTTCCTCGAACCATCGGAACTGCTCGGAGTCCTTGTCGAACGCGTTGCAAGCTTGGTTCGGCTTTCCGAAGTCGCCCGTGTGGCTCATGTCCACGCTGATGAGTCGCAGATCAAAGTCCGGGACGTCCCAGGCCCAGATCCATTCCTTGCCTGGCAGCGCGAAGAACTTCCGGTAACCCGTCGCGGCGATGTCATAACCAGGCTCCGCCATGCTGAGGCCGTTCGGACGGATCTTGCGGTCCAGATTCCCGAGCGAGACCATGAGCGGCGTGCTTTTGAAAAGGTCTGCATGGGTGTCGATGGCCGTGCTGTGGGACTTCGTGGCTTCCTTGTCAGCCTCGGTGGCAAATTGATACTGCATGGCCGTGTCACCCGCCGAGATCAGAAGATGCGGATCATCCTTTTTGATCGCGGTGAAGTTCAGCTTCGCATCCGCACGGATATTTGCCACGACGGCGATGCGCAGCAGCTTTGATGGATAACCTTTGAACGTGTTGATCTCTGAAACCTGGTCGCCGCTCTTCACTCGGTAGTGATAACCCGTATCCTTCTTCGCCAGTGGAATTTCCACATGATGCAGCATGCGGCTGCCATCGACCTTCACACTCTCGCCGAGCTGCGGCGATGTGCCAAACTCGACCACGGAATCACCCGGCGAGGAGGTTTCCCAGGAGATGATAATTTTGCTGTTGTCCGGTGACTGATGCGTCATCCAGATGCGTTCGACTTTGGCGAAGACGCTCGAGGTCAGAACGGCCAGAGAGAGGCTGAGAAGGGTCGTTTTCATGATTGGAGGGTCCAACCATACGCTCCCTGCGGGATGCTTCTTGAGGTCACCTAGCCTCAGGGAGGCTCAAAGCCTGCCGATAGAACGCCCAATTGTCCCCGCCGAGGGCGTTGAGCACGAGATTCGGGTTGTGCGGGATGTCGGGGAGTTGGCGGTAGGTGTGCGGGATCTTCAGCGCGTCGAGATGCTGTTTGAACTCGCGATTGAAGCCGAGCGTCTCATCGCGGTCGCCGATGATCTGACGGATAACGAGGCCGGAGCGGAGCTTTTCGACGTTTTGCTCCACGATCTGCCACGGGCTCTGGGCGCGGAAATACGCCATGTCGCCGCCATACACCGTGCCGAGCACCTGATCGCGACCGCGTGGGCCGGCGCGAGGTGCTTCATTGAAGTCTTGCTGCAAAGGTCCGGCACCGAGCAGCGACACGGCGGCGAAGAGCAGCGGATGTTTGAAGCCCAGCCGCGCCGCGCCATAGCCGCCCATGCTGAAGCCTTCGAGGACGCGGCCTTCACGCTTCGCCTGCGTGCGGAAGCTGCGGTCGATGTGCGGGATGAGTTCCTCGATGAACATCGTTTCGAGCTTCACTGAGCCGTCCTTCCAATCACACCACATGCCCATCGGCAGCCCATTGGGGAAGACCATGATCATCGGCGGGATTTTGCCGGTCAGCATGGCCTCACCATAACGCTGCACCACCTGCGCGGCCGAGGCAGGCGAGCTGCCGCCGCTGCCATGCAGCCAGTAGAGCACGGGGAAGCGTTGTTCTTTGGCCGCGTCGTAGCTCTCCGGCGTGAAGACATAGCAGCTCACCGGTTCACCCGCCGCTTTGCTGTCAAAGAGCACACGCTGCAGGCGCGGTGCATCCGCTTCTGGTAGCACCCAGACATGCTTTTGCTGGGCACACAGCCCGGTGACGAGAAGGAAAAGGCAGACGAGCACAGCTTTCATGTGACCGACTGAAACACTGCATGCCATGAAAGGTCGCGACTCACTTCAACTTCGCGAACAGCTCATGCGAGGAAAAAGTTTGGAGCCCTTCATCACTTCGCGGGCCTTTTCGACCTCGTTTGGCGTCGGGATGCGCAAACCAAGCTCGATTTCATTTTGCGCGACACGCTGCGACACCGACTCGGCATGTTTCACGGTCTTCAGCCCGTGATGCTCATCCGACAGCCTGAAATCCACTTCCGGGGTCATGGTGCGGCTTTCCCGGCAAATTCCTCGCGGGTCACTTTGCCGTCGCCGTTCTGGTCGAAGTTTTTGAAGCGAGTTTCAACGTTGTCCTTCTTCGCGAGGCCGTTGCGGTATTCTTCGAGGGTGAGGTGGTCGTCCTGGTTCTTGTCCCAGTTTTTGAAGGCGCGCAGGCGGGTCTCCGGTGTGATCTCGGCGGGCTTGGCAGCAGGTTTCGGCGCGGCTTTCGCGCGCAGCGCGGGATCGACAGTTTTAGGCAGCGTGCCAAACCAATCGTCGATGGCCGTGGTCATGCGCTTCACGCGTTCCGGTTCGGCGGTGGCAAGATTGTTGGTTTGGAAACGATCCGAGATGACATCGAAAAGCTCCACGCGCTGCTTGGTCACGTCGAGGATGAGCACATGCGATCCCTCACGCATGGCAAAGGCGGGCCAGTCATCGCCCGTGTGGCCGCCTTGCCACCACCAGAAGACGGGCTTGGTGCGCGCCTGCTTCTCGCCTTTGAAAGCCGCCAGCATGCTCTCGCCATCGGAAATATAGCCCTCGGGAGCCTTCGCGCCCGTGGCGGCGAGCACGGTGGGAAAGACATCCACAGCGGCGAGTGCGGTTTCCTTGTCCACACGACCTGCCGGCACCACGCCGGGCCAGCGCACCAGGAACGGCACATTCACGCCGCCCATGAGCAGGCTGCGCTTTCGACCACGCAGTCCGCCCGTGCTTCCTTGGCTGTGATAAAACTTCTGCCCCGGCTGCGAGTGGCTGTTCTCCGGGCCGTTGTCGCTGGAGAACATGACGAGCGTGTTGTTCGCGATGCCCAGCTGGTCGAGCAGATCAAGCACGCGCCCCACCTGCCGGTCCGCGCGTGAAACCGCCGCGTAATAAGTCTTCTGCGGCTCAGGCACGTCGGGATACGGCTTTTTGTCGTCCTCCGTGGCGGAGACGAGGTGATGCGTCTCATGCAGCCAGAGGTTGATGTAAAACGGCGTGCCCTTTGCCTCCCGGATGAAGCGCAGCGCATGCTCTGTGGCCGCCACAGACTGAAAGCTCGGTCCATCCTTGGCGGGTATGTCGGCCAGACTTGTTCCTTCAAAAACACCGCGCCCAGGTCCGACCCACACCGCCGCGTCATCATAACCATAGGCCGCTGGCAAAGGAGTGAGCCCATCCTTTTCCTGCCCGCTAAGATGCCACTTGCCGTAGTGCGCGGTCTTGTAGCCCGCTTCCTTCAGCACACGCGGCAGCAGCGGTGCCTTCGGATCGAGCCAGTCGGGCATGTTTCGCGCCACGTTTTGCTCATGCGTGGCGAAGTGCTGATGCACGCCCCAGCGCGAAGGAAACTGCCCCGTCACGATGCCCGTGCGACTCGGCGAGCACACCGGATTCACCACCGTGAAGCTCCAGAAGTCAGTGCCCTCCTTCGCCATGCGGTCGAGGTGCGGCGTCTGAATGCGTGGATGCCCATGGCAGGCCAAGTCACCGAAGCCAAGATCATCGCAGTAGATGAAAACGACATTCGGCTGCGCCCAGGCGGAGAGTAGCGGGCAAAGGGTGAAGAGTAAGACGCAAAGACGCTTCATGATGGAAGATTACTTTTTCGCCTTCTTGCCCTTGCCTTTTCCCTTCGGCTGATCAGCGAGCGTTTTCTTGGCGAGTTCGACAAAGCCATCGGTCTGCTTTTGCCACGCGGCTTCGAGTTCCTTCACCTTTTCGGGCATCTTGGCGGCGAGGTTGTGCTGCTCGGCGCGGTCGGTTTTGAGGGCGTAGAGCGCCCAGGCATCGCCTTTGGCGGCGACGAGCTTCCAATCTCCGACACGGATGGCTTTGTTGTCTTCATGCAGCCACCAGAGCGAGTCGCGGGCGATGGTTTCGTCTTTGGCGAAGGCGGGAGCGAGGCTGCGGCCGGGTGCTTCCGGGATCGGATCGCCGTTCCATTCCTTCGGTTTCTCGACACCGGCGAGTTCGAGCACGGTGGGCACGATGTCGATGACATGCGCGGGCGTGGTGCGCAGCTCGTTCTTCGCGGTGATGCCCGCTGGCCAGTGGGCAATGAGCGGCGTGCTGATGCCACCTTCATGCACCCAGGTTTTGTGGCGGCGATGCGGTGTGTTGCAGGCGCTGGAGAAGCCTGGGCCGAGGCAAAGATAAGTCTCGGCGCTGCCTGGAGACGCGGCGGGATCGTGGCCGCCATTGCGCACCATGATCTCGGCGCTGGCGCCGTTGTCGGAGGCGAAGAAGATGAGCGTGTTCTCAAACACGCCCATACTCTTGAGCTGCGCGAGGATGCGGCCGATCTCGCGGTCCATGCGGTCCACCATCGCGGCATGGATGGCCATCTTCGTGGCCTGGAAGCGCCGCTGCTCGTCGGTCAGCTCACTCCAGGGCAGCGGACGATTCACTTCACCTGGGCCGAGTTTCTCCATCGCATCAGGAAAGGCATACGGCGGGCCGACTTCACGTTCCAAGTCCGACAAGGTCGTGTTTGTGATGCCCATCTCCTTTTGGCGGACAAAACGGGCCTCGCGCATCTTGTCCCAGCCTTCGAGGTATTTGTCCCGATACTTCGTGATGTCCTCTGGCAACGCATGCAGCGGGAAATGCGGCGCGATGAAGGGGATGTAGTGGAAGAAGGGCTTCGTTGAGTGATTCGCCGCATGGTCTTTGAGGCACTCGATGGCGTGGTCGGCGGTGGCGATGGTCGTGTAGTAGCCCTTTTCGTCCGCAGGCACTTCAACTGGCACGTCGTCGATGGCATTGCCTTTGGCGGTGAAAAAGTTTCCTTGGTTCCGGGTGTCGAGCGAGCGATCAAATCCAGCATCGAGCACCTTGCCGTCGATGTGCCACTTTCCGCTGTGGTAGCTGCGATAACCCGCCGGTTTGAGGAAGTCAGGCAACAGTCGAGCCCATGATTGCCGCACACCCTGACCACCGCCGCCGACATTCGGCAGCGCGTCACGATGAATCTGCTGCGCGTAAAATCCTGTCATCAAAGCCCCACGAGTGGGCCAACAGCGGGCGGTGTTGTAGAACTGCGTGAAGCGCAGGCCGTTCTTCGCCAGGGAGTCAAGATTCGGCGTCTCAATCTCACCGCCGTAGCAGCCGAGATCAGAGTAACCGAGATCATCCGCGAGGATGAAGACGACGTTGGGCTTTCCATCCTTCGCTGAAGCTTCGGAGGACAAGGCTGCGGCGAAGAGCGAAGGGCTGAGGGCTAAGAGACAGAAAAGGACAAGCTTCATGGAGCGTGATGAAACGCGGCATGGGCGGGCAGCTTGCGGCAAAGATCGTCAGTTGTAGGGCGGATGTGTTTGGCGCGAACAGATGCCGCCACGGATGAAGCAGGTTCGCCAAACTATCCGGCTCTGGGTGCTGGCGAATGCTTCACGACGTCCGCACGTCTCCCAAGCCAGCCGGATCGTTCGGCGGAGGATGCTTGGGGTGTTGCGAAGCTCAATCCGTGGAACACATCCGGCCTACGACTGGCTTCACTTCCGATAATCCGCGCCCGTGAGGCTTTTCAGCACGCTTCTCTGCCAATCGCGGAGTTTGGCCTGAAGAGATGTCACGAGTTCTGGCTGCTGAGCGGCCAGATTTGTCTTTTCAGCGGGATCAGCCTTCAAATCGAAGAGTTCGATCTTTGGCTCACCGCTCTTTTGCTCATGAATGACGAGCTTGTGATCGCCTTCGATAATGGAGCGCGGGCCGAGGTAGTCTTCCTCAGTGATGACGGGGTGACGGAAGTTCGTGAAGTCACGCGTGGCTTTGCCGCCCATCTTTTTTACCAGTGGTGTGGTGCCTTTTTGAAGCTCCGGGTCGATGTAAGGTTCACCCCTGGCTGATTTGCCTCCAGCCTGATATTCCCAAAAATGCAGCGTCGTGGGACGCGCTGTCATCGTGCCATGGAGAACCGGGGCGAGGTCGATGCCGTCGAGCGGATGCTGTGGCAGCGGCTGGCCGACAATGGCGGCCACGGTGGGCAGCAGATCGCTGGTGCTCGCACGCACACTCGTGCTACGTGGCTTCGGAATGCGTGCCGGCCATTCGATAATGCCGGGCACGAGTGTCCCGCCCTCATAAAACGTCGCCTTGGTTCCACGGTGCGGAAAGCCCAGCGCGGCATCAGGAGAGGTGCCGTTGTCGCCGCAGTAGAAGAGCAGCGTGTTCTCTCGCAGGCCGTTCTGAGCGAGATGGTGTCTCAGCGTGCCGATGGCGCGGTCCATGGCGGTGATCTCGGCGTAGCGCTCGCGCAACACCTCGCCCTGCGGGCGTTTGGTGGCACCGCCGGTTTCGTTGGAGGTGAGTTTGACCAGCTTCGTGTATTTCGCGGGCAGATCGTCGTAGAGCGCGAGATCCTGCGGAAGGCCGCTGTAAGGCTCGTGTGGCGAGCCGAACCAGATGACCTGGAAGAATGGCTTTCCGGCCTTTTGAGCGCGTTCGATGACTTGGATGGCTTCGCGGATGAGGATCTCGGAGCTTTCGCCTTTGAAAAGCTCCGGCGGGCCTCCATTGCGCGAGAGCGACGGGTTCATCTCGAAGAAGTTGTCATGCGAGAGGCACTCATGAAATCCCATGGACAGCGGACTCACAGGCGATTCCCTTTTTACTGCGCCGACATGCCATTTGCCGAGATGCGCGCAGTGATAGCCTGCTTTCGCGAGAATGTGAGCGCTGGTGATCTCCTCCGGTCGGAAAGACCAGCCCGGCATGAAGGTGCCCATGCGATTCGGATGCCTGCCGGTGAGGAAACTCGCGCGTGTGGGCGAGCAGCTCGGATGCGCGGCGTAGAAGCGCTCCAATTTCAAACCTGTGGCCGCCATCTCGTCCAAAACGGGCGTTTTCACATGCGGATGGCCGTTGTAACCGGTTTCCTCCCAGCCGTGGTCATCTCCCATCATGAGGATGATGTTCGGCGTGGCGGCCTGGAGTGACGCGCACCCAACGGTGAGGCAGAGGGAGAGAAGCAAAGACGATTTCATGAGTCGGCATGAACGCAGTGCTTTAACGAACCTTCCAGATCTTCACATCGTCGATCCAGACGGTGTTGTTCACGAGAAAGCTGAACCAGCGTTTCATCGGATGCGCGAAGCCTTCGGAGCGATGTTTGGCAAGCAGCTTGCCGTCGATGCTGAGACGCATTTCGTTGCCTTCGGTGGCGAGAACGAGCTCATGCCATTTGGTGTCGGCTTTGTAGGGCACGCTGATGTTTTTGGTCTTCAGTAAGGCTTCGAGGTCGGCGGGGACTTTTTCCTTCTTCGCCACGGCATCATCACGACGTTTGCGGTTCTCCAAATTCATGATGCCGGTCTTTTGGTCGGTCAGCGTGATGCTGCTTTGCGAAAGAATGCCGTAGCAGAGATGCCCGGCCCAGATGCCCTTTGTCTCACGGTCCACGAACCCAAGTTGAAGCGTCTCCGCCTTGTTGAGGCCTGGAAACCGGAAGCGAATCACCGCGCCACCATCGGCAAAACCCGCCTCATGATGAATGTGCGCCGCGTGTTTGGCCTCGACGGAGGCGCTGGCGATCTTGAGGATGCCTTCATCCAGATCCGCCATCTTGATGTGCGGCACGCGATCCGCCGTGGCGCTGTTCCAGCCGTTTCCGATGGCTTTGGCGAGGTTGCCGTCTTCTTCACGTTCAAAGGCGTCATGGAAGATGAGCGTGCCTTTTTCGCGAAGCCAGGTGGCGTCGTTCTGCGCTGAAGCAACCCAGCTAAAGACGAAAAAGGAAGAGATGAAGAGAATGCGTTTCATGTGGCCTAGGGAATACGCGGAAGACACGGAAATCCAATCATCCCTGCATTTTACCGCTGAGCATCGGAACGTCGTCTGAGTCTGTGGGACAGGGAGTCACTTGATGCTCCCGCCGCATTCTGGCGAATGCGCCAACTTTGCCCCCTCTGCGGCAAAAACGAGTGTCCAAATCACCTTCAGGGCGTTGCAGCCCTCCGAAACCGCTGCTAGCTCACGCAAGCCATGCCAACCCCCGCTTTCCACTACCAGCCCCTCCTCGAACTCGGCACCGACGACACCGAATACCGCCTGCTGACGAAGGAACACGTCCGCGTCGAAAAAATCGGCGACAAAGAGCTGCTCGCCGTCGATCCCGAGGCGCTCACGCTGCTGGCGAACCAGGCCTTCCACGACATCAATTTCTTCCTGCGGCCGAAGCACCTCAAGCAGGTCGCCGCCATCCTCGATGACCCCGAAGCGAGCGAAAACGACCGCATGGTGGCGCTCACGATGCTCAAGAATGCCGACGTAGCCTCAGCGGGCTTGCTGCCCTTCTGCCAGGACACCGGCACGTCGATCATCATGGGCAAAAAAGGCCAGCAGGTCTGGACCGGCGGCGGTGATGAAGCGGCACTCTCAAAGGGCGTCTATCTCGCCTACACGGAGAACAACCTGCGCTACTCGCAAAACGCCGCGCTGAACATGTTCGACGAAAAGAACACCGGCACCAACTTGCCCGCGCAGCTCGATTTGTATGCCACCGATGGCGACGCCTATAAATTCCTCTTCATCGCCAAAGGCGGCGGCTCGGCGAACAAAGCCTTCCTCTATCAAGAGACCCGCGCCGTGCTCAATCCGAAGAGCATCGTGAAATTCCTCAGCGATAAAATGACCTCGCTCGGCACCGCCGCGTGCCCGCCATACCATCTGACCTTCGTCATCGGCGGCACCTCGGCCGAATCGACGATGAAACACGTCAAACTCGCCTCCACGAAGTATTACGACGGCCTCCCCACCACCGGCAACGAACACGGCCGCGCCTTCCGCGATGTCGAACTCGAAGCGCAAATGCTCCAAGCCGCCCGCGAGTGCGGCATCGGCGCCCAGTTTGGCGGCAAATACTTCGCCCTCGATGTCCGCGTCATCCGCCTGCCTCGTCACGGCGCGTCCTTGCCCATCGGCATCGGCGTCTCCTGCTCCGCCGACCGCCAGGCGAAGGGCAAGATCACGCGTGACGGCGTCTTCATCGAGAAGCTCGAAACCAACCCGCTGCAATACATCCCCGAGGAGCTGCGCCACCGCAAAGACACCAACGCCGTGCGCATCGACACGAACCGCCCCATGGCCGAGATCCGCGCCGAGCTCAGCAAGTATCCCACCACCACGCGCCTCCTCATCAACGGCCCCATCATCGTCGCCCGCGACATCGCGCACGCGAAGCTCAAGGAGATGCTCGATGCCGGCAAGCCGCTGCCCGATTACTTCAAGAACCACCCCGTCTATTACGCCGGTCCCGCCAAAACGCCCGCTGGCATGCCCAGCGGTAGTTTTGGACCTACCACCGCAGGACGCATGGACAGCTACGTCGATCTCTTCCAAAGCCACGGCGGCAGCATGATCATGATCGCCAAAGGCAATCGCGGCCAGCAAGTCACCGACGCCTGCAAA
>JBIKYB010000163.1:0-11165 GCA_044355475.1 Prosthecobacter sp. | reverse complement strand
AGCGTGTCGAGCACGTCGCGCAGTTTGTCACGCAGGAGGTGCATGGCGGTCAGCTCCATGGGGTTGCCGGCCTCCTTGTCCTCGATGAAATCGCCGAACTCGGTGTCGCCATCGCTCTCCCCGACCTTGGTCTGCATGGACACGGGCTGCTGCGAAAGGCGCAGCACGGCGTTCACGCGGTCCACAGGCAGATGAATTTCCTCGGCGATCTCCTCCGGCGTCGGATCGCGTCCCATCTCCTGAAGGAGCTGTTTGTGGACGCGCATCAGCTTGTTGATCGTCTCGATCATGTGGACCGGGATGCGGATGGTCCGCGCCTGGTCCGCGATACTGCGCGTGATGGCCTGCCGAATCCACCAGGTGGCGTAGGTGCTGAACTTGTAGCCGCGCTGGTACTCGAACTTCTCCACCGCGCGCATGAGGCCCATGTTGCCCTCTTGAATGAGATCCAGGAAGGACAGGCCGCGATTGGTGTATTTTTTGGCGATGGAGATGACCAGACGCAGGTTCGCCTCGATCATCTCAGTCTTTGCTTTGGTGGAGTCGGCGACGTGCTTCAGCATCGCCGTCACCAGCGAGCGGTAATCCGCTGCGGTCATCCAGCATTCGCGCTCAAAGGCACGCACCGCCTCCTTTGCCGACTCTTGGCGCGGATGGTCGCGCACATGACGCTCCAGGTTCTCCAGATCGGTCAGGCGCTGGCGCAGCAGCGTGACAAAATCCTCCGCCAGCTTGGATTTGAAGTGAAATTTCTCGCACTGGCGGAAAAACGCGAGGCGGGTGGCATCGAATTCCTCCTGGCAGGCTTGGCGCTTGCGCGGACCTGCTTCGTAAAGCGCGACAAACAGCTTCGCGGCCTTTTCATGGGCTTCACGCGCCTGGTCGAGCAGCGGTTTGAGCTTCTTGAAGTACATCTCGCGCTCGTCCGCTTTGCGGTCGCTGACGATGCGGTCAAAACGCTCCACACCGCTGTTCAGCGCCTCGGCATACTGGAGATAGGCTTGGCCGATGAAGCCGATGGTGTGCAGGCACTGGCGCAGGCTGAGATCGGCCTTTTCAATGCGCTTGGAAATCTGGATCTCCTGGTCGCGGGTGAGCAGAGGCACCTGGCCCATCTGGCGCAGATACATGCGCACAGGATCGTCAAACACGTCCAGCTTCGCGGCTGCGGCATCTCGCTCGGCGGCGATGCGCTCCCGCGCAGCGGAAGCACGTGCCGGGCCACCATCCACCTCGGCCTCGTCGATGATTTTGATCTCCATCGCCCGCAGTCGGGTGATGAGCGCGTCCATCAGCTCCGGGGTCACGAAGCCTGAAGGCAGAGCATCGTTGATGTCATCCCAAGTCAGATGATCATGCTCACGGGCGGTACGGATGAGATTGCGCAGGCGCGCCTGCACGTCTGGGGAGTGGATGTCATCATGCGTGACATTGGTGATCTGCGCGAGGCGTCCGGGGTAGCCGCCCTTTGGCGGACGACCACGGCGGCGGCGCAGTGGGAGGCCGGACGCGTCGAGTTCGACAGATGGCTTCTCCTTCGGCGGATGGATGCGCGGTCTGCCTCGGCCGCGCTTCACGACCGCGTCATCACTCGGCGCCGCCGCAGGTTTTTCTGCATGGCTGGCGGCGGGTGCGTGATGATTTCCGTTATGGGAGCTTTTGGAGACGGCCATACATGCCTCGGGGGTTCCGTGAGCGTCGGTCAGGGATTCGGACTATCTGGGGAGGCCTTGGCACGGTCAAGGCATTCTTTGCGAAGGGCGGTGAGTTCCATGAGATGCTGCCACAGCCGTTCGACTTCATTTTTTTGCAGACCCTGCTCTCGCAGCTTAGCGTGTGTATTCTGAAGAAGACTTTCTAACCGGGCAATTTCCAATGTGTAGAGCAGTTGTCGTGCTTGATGAAGTCCACTTGGTGGACCTGACAGCGTTTGTAACTGCGTGAAAGCGGCCTCTTTATGCCGTTCAAGTCCGGCCATGAATGCAAGGTGTGAAGTTTCATCGAGAGGATTGAAGCGACTGTGGGCAATTAGGGAGAGTAGCTCTGTGCCGGGCACTTCGCGCAGAATGTCATCGCAATCGGCCTCGCGTAGCCAGTACAGCACCTCGGTGTCGTTCAAGGCCATTTGGCAGAGAAGTAGGGAGGTCTTGTTTTGCGAGGCGAGCAGCTTTTTCGCGTCATCCACGACATTCACAGACGCATCCGTACCGCGCTGCTGTGACCCGCTGTTTTTCGCGTCGTTCCCGGCGCGTTTGACCATGGCGTTGAGCTGTTCCTCGGAAATTTCGAGCAGCTTGGCCACCTTGTTCACGGCGGTGATACGCTGGGCCACGCCGGAGAAAACGCTGATGGCCGAGGCCACCTGCTCGGCCATGCGCACGCGCTCCACGGTGCTCTCAGATTTTGCGCTGGCCCTCAGATGACGGATTTGATGCTCCAGAAACTCCGGTGCGTCGGTGATGATGGTGCGCAGCGCGTCCGCTCCTTCTTTGCGAATGAGCGAGTCAGGGTCTTCGCCCTGCGGCAATGCCGCGACGCGTACACTGATGCCTTGCGGGGAGAGGATGCGGAAGGCTTTTTCCGTGGCCTCGCGGCCCGCGTTGTCGCTGTCGAAGCAGAGAATGACTTCGTTGCAGACACGTTTGAGCATTTTCGCGTGATGCTCGGTGAAGGCGGTGCCCTGTCCTGCGACGACGTTTTGCAGACCGGCCTCGAACACCATGATCATGTCGATCTGGCCCTCACAGATGATCGCTTGATCGGCTTTCGCGATGAAACGCTTCGATTTGTCGAAACCGAAGAGCACGCGGCTTTTGCTAAAGACCGGCGTCTCGGGTGAATTGACGTACTTGCCGGTGTTTTCCTTCTTTTCGAGCAAACGACCACTGAAAGCGATCACGTCGCCGTTGTCGTTGCGGATGGGAAACATCAGCCGGTGCCGCCAGCGCGGGTAGGCACGGCCACCTCGCCCGTTTTCGTCCTGGTCGGCCACGCTGAAGATGCCGGCCTCCACCAGCGCCTGCTCGGAGAGCTTCTGCTGAATCGCCCATTCACGGTACAATCCTTTGCCCTCCGGCGCGTAGCCCATCTGCCAGCGTTTGGCCATTTCCGCATTGATGCCGCGTGCTTTGAGGTAATCACGGGCAGGTGCGGCAAGCTGGTGCTTCATGAGCAGCAGGTGAAACCACTCCGCTGCCTCACGATTCGCCCGCAGCAGCAGCGCGCGCTGCTTTGCCTCCGCCTCGGCGTTCGCGTCCCACACCTCCTCGACGATGCGGATGCCCGCCGCGTCGGCGAGACGTTTCACAGCCTCAATGAACGACATGCCGTCATGCTCCATGACAAAGCGGATCGCCGTGCCGCCCGCTCCACAGCCGAAGCAGTGATAGGTGCCGCGTGAAGGACTCACATTGAAGGACGGTGTGCGCTCGTTGTGAAACGGGCACAGGCCAAGGTAGTTCGTGCCCGCCTTGCGCAGCTTCACGGAACGCCCCACCAGCGCCACGATGTCAGTGGCGGCAATCACTTGCTGGATGGTTTCCTCCGGGATGCGGGACATGGGCGCGAAAGGTGTTGAGCGCGGCTTCTGCTGCAACCTCATCACGAAATCTTTCTTGGCCTCCTGAGGACACCTCGCTATAACCACCACACCATGCCAATCGCCCAGCCCTCGTTCTCCCGCCGCCGTTTCCTGACCACCAGCGCCGCCGCGCTCGGCTTCCCCACGATCATTCCGGCCACCGCGCTCGGCAAAGGTGGCCGACCGGCCCCTTCAGAGCGCATCACCGTCGGTGCCATCGGCTGGGGCACCATTGCGGGTGATTGGACGCCTTCCTTTTTGAACAATGACAAGTGTCAGGTCATCGCCGTGGCCGATCCGATGAAGGAATACGGCCACTACGGCTACGACGGCAAGGAAACAGGCGGTCGAGAGGCCGGGAAGAAGATCATCGACGAGCACTACTCGAAAGCCGTGAACAAGCCGGTCAAAGCCTGCGCCAGCTATGCTGATTTCCGTGAGATGATGGAAAAGGAAGATCTCGACGCCGTGCAGGTCTCCACGCCCGACCATTGGCATGCCTACATGGCCGTCTATGCCGCCCGCAAAGGCAAGCACATCTACGGTCAGAAGCCGCTCGCGCTGAACATCGCCGAAGGTCGCCTCATGGCCGATGAAGTCGCCAAAGCGGGCATCACTTGGCAAACCGGCAGCCAGCAGCGCAGCGACGTGTATTTCCGCCTCGCCTGCGAGCAGGTGCGCAATGGCCGCATCGGCAAGCTGAAGCGCGTCCGCGTCGGCCTGCCCGGCGGTCATTCCAATTGGAACGGCATGGCGGATCAGATCAACACCGCGCCTGTGCCCGCTGACTTCGATTATGAAATGTGGCTCGGGCCAGCGGAGCACATGGACTACCGTCCCGCCTTGCTGCCGCTGAACTGGCGTCACAATTTCAATTTCTCCGGCGGCATGATTACCGACTTCGGCGCACACCACATCGACATCGCCCAATGGGGCATGGGCACCGACAACACCGGCCCCGTCGATCTGCGCAACGTCTCCGGCACGTTGAACAAAGACGCACTCTACAACACCGCGACCGCCTTCTCCTTTGAATGCGTGTATGAAAGCGGCGTGGTCATGCACGTGGCCAGCCCCGAGCACAAGCTCATGCCTGAAGTTGAAGCTGCGCTCGCCAATCCGAATGCGAAGAAGCCCTTCGACCACGTCGGCGTGATGTTTGAGGGCGATGAAGGCAAGTGGATCTATGTGAACCGTGGCAAGATCACCGCCAGCAGTCCTGAAATCCTCCGCGACAAGGCCGCTGAGAGCGAAATCCACCTCTACGAGAGCAAGGATCACACGGACAACTTCCTCTCCTGCATCTACGACGGCAAACCGACCGCCACACCGATTGAGGTCTCGCACCGCAGCATCAGCATCGCTCATCTTGCCAATGTCGCGCTCCGCAGCGGCAGCATCGGCTTAAAATGGGACCCGAAGACCGAAACCATCGCCGACAACGCCGCCGCCTCGAAGCTGCTCTCCAAAGAGTGGCGCAAACCGTGGGCGCTGTGAGCGAAATGACGAATGACAAATTCAGAATGACGAAAGAATCCCGAATGACGAAGCACGAAGACACGGCCCCGCCCCTTGGTTTGGGCACACCTTCGTCATTCGGATTTTGGCATTCCTTCGTCATTCGGATTTCGGCACTCGTCATCGTCTCCTTGCTCGCCCACGCCCAAGACCCTGTCGAAACGATCAAAATCGGCCCGTTGCAGCCTTTGCAGACGCTGCCCTCGCTTTCGTCCCAGCCAGCGCCTGCCCCGGTGCCCCCGCCAGCAGCAGAAATGAAGCCTGCTGCTGCGCCAGCGCCTCCCCCAGCGCAGGCAGCGCCGCCACCACTGCCCACGAGCAATGCTCTGATCATCAAGGAGCCTCTCGCGCAGGCTTATCTTTATGTGGAGCCGTATCAGACGCGCTTCGAGGTACTGTTTGATGCCGCCACCATGCTCTCATGGCTCTCTCCAGACGAAACCCCGCCTGCCACTCTCACCGCTGAGCAACAACGGCAGTTGAGCGAAAAAGCTGCCTCACGCGCGGAGAACTGGTGCACGATGAGCAGCGGTGATGCCCCCCTGGCGACACCGCATTTGTATGTGTCCGTGATCAAAGGCCTTCCAGGCAACACGTTTCCCATCGCTGAGGGCGAGGAGGTGACGCTGAATCAGTCGATGGTCGGTTTCATGTGGGAGTTTGCCACACCTCCCGCACCGGCAGAGCTGCAAGTGACCTGGAAAGGTTGGTTCAAAGAGCGCACGAAACTACCCCTGCGAGTTTTCTTCGGCACGCAGAGCGAGACGGCTGAGATCAACGCCACTGTCAAAACGCATCGCTGGCGCAATCAGGGCCGCCTGCCTCGCCCGGCTCCACTCACCCGCGTGCCGCAGTATGAGGCACCCGAACCTGTGCGTGTTCCGTTTGGGGCCATCGTGTGGCTGCTGGGCGGCCTCGTGTTTTACACCTACCTCAAGGTCAAAGACTATCGCCTGCCCGGCGGCAGCATGCCCTATCTCGCGGTCTGGCTGCTGGGCGCTGTGCTGATGAGTCAGCTTTTGGTCATCCCCATCCAAACTGGTTCCGGCGGCCCTGCGATCACCCAGGTCGATGAGGCCCAGCGCATCGTTACCCCGCTGCTGCGCAACGTTTACCGCGCCTTCGACCACCGCGTCGAATCCGACGTGTACGATGTGCTCGAACGTAGCGTCGATGGCGAACTGCTGCGCAAGCTTTACCTCGAAACCATCCAGGCGCTCACGCTGGAAGGCCGTGAGGGCACCCGCGTCACCATCGCCGAATTCTCCGCCACGGTGGACAAGGTGGAGGCCAACAACAAGGGCGAAGGCTTCAGCGCCGACTGCAACTGGATGGCGCGTGGCATTGTCGGCCACTGGGGCCATAGCCATCCCCGCGTGAACATCTACAACGCCCGCGTCACCATCACTCCCGCCAAAGGCGAGTGGAAGCTCACCGGCCTCGAAGTCCAGGAAGTGCGTCGCCTGTAACACAGCCATGTCACATGCCTCTCATGTGACACATGCGCTCTCTTGAGGACGTACTGAGCTTCATGCGCCGTCTTCTTTGCCTCCTCGCTCTTCCCGTCCTCGCCGCCGATCTACCACCGGACCAAGGCAACACCATGCCAGACAGCGCCAAGCGCCCCGTCGTCGTCACAGGCAAATCGTCACTCGCTTTGCCGAAACACGATCTGCAGGACGGCTACACGCTCGAAGTCGCCGCCGCGTCGCCGCTCGTCACGCATCCGATCATGGGCTGCCTCGATGACCGGGGCCGCCTGTTCGTCGGCGATGCCACCGGCGTGAATTGGAACAAGAAACAGCTCGAAGAGAATCCGCCAAACCGCGTTCTCATGCTCGAAGACACCGACCAAGACGGCACCTTCGACAAAAGCACGATCTTCGCCGACAAGATGACCTTCCCGCAGGGCGCGTGCTGGTTGAATGGCAGCCTCTACGTCGGCTCTCCTCCCGGCATCTGGAAGCTCACCGACACCAACAACGACGGCGTCGCTGACCAGCGCGAGATGATCGTCACCGGCTTCGACTACACCGGCAACGCCGCCGATATCCACGGCCCGTTTTTGCATCCGAACGGCCGCCTCTACTGGTGCCACGGCCGCAAAGGCCACGACGTGAAGCAGAAGGACGGCACGCCCGTCGATGCCTCGCTCGCCTGCGGAATCTGGAGCTGCCAACCCGACGGCAGCGACGTTGCCTGGCACTCGCTCGGTTGCGGCGACAACCCCGTCGAAGTCGATTTCACCCGCAGCGGCGACATCATCGGCGTGCAGAACCTGTATTACAGCCAGCCACGCGGCGACACCATCATCCACTGGCTTTATGGCGGCGTTTACGAGCGCAGCGATCAGCTCAAGGCCATCGCCCATCTCCCGCGCACCCTCGAAACCATGCCCGTCATGTACAACTTCGGCCACGTTGCCGTCAGCGGCAGCTGCTTCTGGAAAAGCTATCCAACCGCGAACCGAGAACAGCGAACCGAGAACTTCATGGTGACCCACTTCAACACCCAGCGCCTCGTCCGCATGGAGCTCACGCCCAGCGGCAGCACCTACAAAGCCGTCGAAAACGAGTTTCTCAAACTCCACAACCCCGACATCCACCTCACCGACGTGATGGAAGACCCGCGCGACGGCTCCCTCCTCCTCATCGACACCGGCGGCTGGTTCCGCATCGGCTGCCCCAGCAGCCTCATGGCCAAATCCGATCTCCTCGGGGCCATCTACCGCATCAAGCCCACGAAGCCACAGCCAGCCCCGCTGGCAGCCAGGAGCGCGGGTGCCCCCACCCGCAAAACCGATCTCAAATCTCAAATCGCCGATCTCCAATCCAAAGATCCGCACGCTCTCCGACACACGCTGGAAAACCTAGCGCAGAAGGATTGGGAGTCACAAACGCATGTCAACATGCCCAGGCAGCTTGCTTCTGAATTGCACCGCCTGATGGCATTGCCACTAGACGAACCTGTGGAACACAGCCTGATTCATGCCGCCCATAAGATGGGTTTGCTCGCCGTCACTTTGGACGACTTGAAGCAGGAAACCCATCCCCTGGCCCTGCGCCGCATGCTTGCGGCATTCGCGCCAGATGATGTCGCCGCGATGAATCTCGCCATGGGCGTGGCCGCCAAGCATCTGGACTCGTCCGATGCCGATCTCGCCCGAGTGGCGCTCACTCAGGTCACTTCGCACCCCGACGCGGACGAATGGGTGGCCCCTGATCTCTCAAAATGGCTCACAAGCAAAGATGTGAAACCTGAGCGACGCAAGGCCCTGGCTGGACTCTGCGCGGCGCTTATTTCGAAGCCCGAAACACAGAAGCTCATTGCCACGATGCTCTCTCATACCTCTGTCGAGGTGCGCACGACGGCATTGGGCATCCTCGCCTCCCAAAATGCAGGCGTGAGCAACGACGCCTGGCTTCCCGCACTCGACAAACTTCTCGCCGAAGCTGCTACTCCGCTCGTTCTCGACGCCATAAAGAAATTCAAGACCCCGCACTTCGACATCGCGCTCCAGGCCATCGCGAATGACACGAAGCGGCCACTTGCCATTCGCCTGAAAGCCCTCGACTCCGCCAAGTCCGTCAAACTCACCGGCGAAACCTTCGACATGGTCAAAAACGTCCTCGCCGATGCTGGATCATCCTCCGCCGCGAAGATTCAGGCCGCAGGCATGCTTGCCGCAGCGCCGATCACGAAGGAGCAGATGCCTCAAATCGCGCCGCTGCTGGCCGCCGTCGGCCCGGTGGAACTCAAAACGCTGCTGCCACTGCTCAAGCGTCACAAGGACGCCGAGATCGTCAAAGCACTCGCTCGTCAGATCGCCAAGAATCCAGCCATCGCCAGCCAGCAGGAGAGCTTGTACCGCACGGCGCTCGCCGATCTGCCGCCGGAGATCTTTGAGACGATCATCCTGCCTGCCTACAACACCGCCGTGGCAGCCACCGAGGCCAAAAAACGCCAACTTGGTCCGCTCGCCGACAAAGTCGCCGCCAGCGGCAACGCCGCGAACGGCGAAAAACACTTCAAAGCCGGCAAAGGCACCTGCATCGCTTGCCACAAAATCGGCGACACCGGTCGCGCCATCGGCCCCGATCTCACGAAGATCGGCACCATCCGCACCGAACGTGACCTGCTCGAAAGCATCCTCTTCCCGTCGAACACCCTCGCTCGCGATTACGAGGCCCACATCATTGAAACCAGCGACGGTCAGCAAACTCTCGGCGTCATCAAATCTCACACCGCCGAAGGCCTGCTCGTCCTCGACATCGCCGGCCAGGAGAAAAACATCGCCCATCAGACAATCACGGGTGACACGACACTGACCACCAGTCTCATGCCCATGGGACTCGATCAGACCATGCCGGAGGCCGAGCTTCTCGACCTCGTGGCATGGTTGAAGAGTTTGAAGTAGCACGGACATCTCTATCCGTGCCGGCTTCCGCCTGTTGAGACGATGTTTAAGCCGCCTTGCGAGAGAGGAAATACTCGATGCCATCCACCAGCGCCCGCCAGCTTGCGTCGATGATGTTGAAGCTGACACCGACGGTGCTCCAAGTGGCGTTGCCATCGGTGCTGGTGATGAGCACGCGGGTTTTTGCCGCCGTTCCGCTGCCGCCGTCGATGATGCGTACCTTGTAATCGGCTAGGCGCATGTTTTTAAGGGCCGGGAAGAAGGGCAGGAGGGCTTTGCGCAATGCGTTGTCGAGTGCGTTCACCGGTCCGTCGCCTTCGTCGGCAGTGTAAACACGCTCGCCATTGACTTCGATCTTCACCGTGGCCTCGCAGGTCTCAAAGCCGTGCTCGCCGCCGTGAAAACGGTGAGTGGAGTGGTATTCGATGAGATTGAAGAACGGTTTGTGCTGGCCGATCTGCTTGAGGATGAGCATTTCGAACGAAGCCTCGGCGGCCTCGAACTCGCAGCCCTCACTTTCGAGGCGTTTCACCTCGGAAAGGATGGACTGCACCTCCGGCGCTCCTTTAGCAAACTTGAAGCCCATGCCTTCGGCTTTCACCAGCACGTTCGATTGACCGGACATGTCTGAGATGCTGATGATGCGTTGATTGCCGACGAGCGCGGGATCGACGTGCTCGTAGGTGCGGGCGAGTTTCTGCACCGCATGCACATGCAGGCCGCCTTTGTGCGTGAACGCGGCGAGGCCGACATACGGTGCTCGGATGTCGTGCGGCACGTTGGCGAGTTCGTTCACGAAATGCGCCAGCTCGCGCAAGCGTGTGAGATCTAGGCCGAGCGGAATGCCCATCTTGATCTGGAGCGCGGGCATGATGGTGGTGAGGTTGCAGTTCCCCACGCGCTCACCGTAGCCGTTGATCGTGCCTTGGACCTGATTGGCTCCGGCGCGCACGGCGGCCAGAGCATTGGCGACACCGACGCCGCCGTCATTGTGCGTGTGGATGCCGACCGGACGGCCTAGATGGGCGATGACCTTGCGTGTCGTCTCTTCGACGAACTCCGGCAACGCGCCGCCGTTCGTCTCGCACAGCACGATCAGATCCGCACCGGCATCTTGCGCGGCTTTGACGGTCTTGAGCGAGTACTCAGGGTCTTCCTTGAAGCTGTCGAAGAAATGCTCGGCATCGTAGAGCACCTCGCGGCCATGTTGTTTCAAATAGGCTACGGTATCGGCGATCATCGCCAGATTTTCTTCCAGCGAGACTTGGAACACCTCGGTGACGTGCAGCGCCCAAGTCTTGCCGACGACGGTGACGGCGGGCGTCTTCGCATCGAGCAGCATTTTGACCTGGGGATCGTCCTCGACCTTCATCTTGCCACGGCGGGTCATGCCGAAGGCGGTGATCTTCGCGGTTTTCCAGGTGCGTTTGGCGGCTTCTTCAAAGAAAGCCGCGTCCTTGGGGTTGGAGCCGGGCCAGCCACCCTCGATGTAGTGGACGCCGAAGTCGTCGAGTTTTTCAGCCACGCGGATCTTGTCGAGCGTGCTGAAGGAGATGCCGGTGCCTTGCGTGCCGTCACGCAGGGTGGTGTCATAGATGGTCACTGGGGTCATGGTAAAAAATAATCAGATGGAAACAGGACAAGCCCGAA
>JBIKYB010000567.1:0-2618 GCA_044355475.1 Prosthecobacter sp. | reverse complement strand
GCTGAAGCCCTCCTTGTCCTTGCTGTAAAAATTGTCTCCCAGCAGCAGCAGCCCCGCTGGTTTGATGCCGCTGCCGGCCATGAATTTCTGCATCGCCTGCGATACCTTCACTTGATTGGCCGAACCGGTGCCAAAATCGCCGATCATGAGCAGATGCAGCGCTTCTTTGGCAACCTCGGCCGCCAGCCGGTCCGGCCGCACATTCAAGGCGAGTGCGGCAGAGGAGCAAAACAGCGTTTGAATGGCGCGACGGCGGGAAAAAGGCGAGGAATGCATGGCGCTGGCTCAAACGAAAGCGCACTTCACATTCTCTCACCATGCGTTTTGTCCTTTTGATCCTGCTGCTCTGCGGCTGCGAGCGTGATGACCGCCTCATCACAATGAACGGGAAGACCATGGGAACAACGTGGGCTTTGCGGGCTGAGGCGGACGCCCAAGCAATTCGCCCCACCGACTTCCAGCAGAAGTTGGACTCCTGGGAGGCCATCCTGAGCCACTGGCGGCCTGATTCCGCTGTTTCGCGCTTCAATTCATCTACGAGCATCGATTGGATGGCCGTTCCTCTCGAATTCATCGAAGTCGTCGAACTCGCGCAGCAAATCGGCCGCGACACCGACCACGCGCTCGACATCACCTTGGCCCCGCTTGTCGATCTCTGGGGCTTCGGTGCCAAAGGGAAGCGCGATTCACCTCCCACGGAGGCCGAAGTCGCTACCGCCATGGCTAGGTGCGGCTGGCAGCACCTCCAAGTCCGCCACGACCCTCCTGCCTTGCGCAAAACTCGGCCCGATCTCCAGGTCAACCTCAGCGCCGTCGCCGAAGGCTGGGCCTTGGATAAGCTCGCGAAGCACCTCGAATCCATCGGCATCACGAAGTTTCTCCTCGAAATCGGCGGCGAAGTCCTCGCGCGTGGTGAGTGGCGTGTCGGCATCCAAACGCCCGGCGCTCCGCCTGGCGAAGCGGCTCAAATTCTTCAGCTCAAGGACCAGTCCATCGCCACCAGCGGTGTGTATCGTCAAAACTTCACCGCTGAAGGCAAACAGCGATCTCACATCCTCGATCCACGCACCGGCCGTCCTGTTGAGCATGAACTCGCCTCGGTGAGCGTCATTCATTCATCCGCTGCCCAGGCCGACGGCTACGCCACCGCCCTGCTCGTTCTTGGTCCCGAACAAGGACGCCAAATCGCCCAAAAACTTGGCCTGCGCGTCGTCTGGTTCGAGCGTGGAAAATGACGCGGCATGCAAAAACCACGTTGCTCTAGTCCCTTAGCTCTCTGCTATCCGCCCTCGCATGTTTCACGTCGCTGAAGATCACGAAGAAGGAGTCGCTGGCCGCATCTCGCGCCCGCCGCTAGCTCCGCGCATGCGCTTTGCCTTCTCCAACGACGGGAAGATGGCCGAGTCGCCACAGTTCGAGTATCGCCCTCAGCAGCAGCGCATGGCGGAGCTTGTCGGTGCTGCGCTCGATGGCAATCACGCCTTCGTTTGCGAAGCCGCCACTGGCGTTGGTAAATCGCTCGCCTACCTCGTTCCTGCCGTCACGTTTGCCCTGGAGCAAAAGCGCAAGGCCATCATCTGCACGCACACGATCAATTTGCAGGAGCAACTCATCTCAAAGGACATTCCCATCGTCAAACAGCTCGTCGGCGACTTCCATGCCGAGATTCTCAAAGGCCGCGGCAACTACATCTGCCCCACGCGCCTCAAACGTGCGCTCAACGAGTCCGGCGATCTCTTTTCGACCTCCGAAGCCTCCGAATTGAAGCTCCTGCTCGACTGGGTGGCTGAAACCGAGGATGGCACGCTGAGCGATCTCGATTTCACACCCAGCGCCCGTGTTTGGTCGCTCGTATGCAGCGAGCCGCATGCCTGCACGCCTCGCCGTTGCCCACCAGGCAGCCGCTGCTGGTACCAGGACACTCGCCGCCGCATGGAGCAGGCAGACGTCATCGTGCTCAATCACACGCTGTTCTTCACCCTGCTCGCCTCCGCCGACGAAACCAGCACTGAAGACTGCAATTTCCTTTTCCCGCGTGACTTCGTCATCCTCGACGAGGCGCACACCATCGAAAACGTCGCCGCGAAGGCCTTCGGCCTGCACATCAGCGAGTCGAACATCAAATTTGAACTCGGTCGCCTACACAATCCGAAGACGCGCAAAGGCTTCTTCCAACTCGTGGGCGACAAAGACGGCGTACGCGAGGTTTTGATGGCCCTGGACAGCGTGGACACCTTTTTCCGCGCTGCTGAGGCCAGTTGCAAATTCAACGCCATGGGACGCGAGTTCCGCGTGCGCGAGCCAGGACTCGTCGAGGACACGCTCAGCCTGCCGCTGCAACGTCTCGCCCAAAAAGCCATCAAAGCGGGTGATGCCGCCAACAAAGAAGGTACCAAGCTCGAACTCCATGATCTCGCCAAACGCCTCGGCGCGATCCGCGTCGGCCTGAAGACCTTCCTCGATCAAGAAAACGAGGACCACGTTCATTGGGTCGAGCGCGGTGGCTTGGACAATCGCATCGTCTCCTTCCACACCGCGCCCGTCGATGTCGCGCCGCGTCTGCGGCAGATCTTTTTCGCCAGCCACAAGGCCTGCGTCTTCACCAGCGCCACATTGAG
>JBIKYB010000502.1:0-3130 GCA_044355475.1 Prosthecobacter sp. | reverse complement strand
GAGCTTGTGTTAGTGGCGTTCGGTCGGTTGGCCAACGGGGACGGTGGCTTCAGCGAGGCTTTGGTTCTGCACTGGGGCGTTCGTGCGGTCGAGGATGCTGCGGATGGTGCTGCCGTCCTTGGTGGTGAAGGGAGTTTGTGCGGAAAGCGGGTTGATGGTCATGCTCGGACTGTGTTACTGCTGTGGCACATGATGGCGAACGGATTTCCTCTCAAAAACTGCCGTGCGGTGATCACGGGGGCCTCATCAGGCCTCGGGGCGGAATTTGCCCGACAACTCGCCCCCCAAGCTGAGTCGCTCGTGCTGGTGGCACGACGAGCTGACGCGCTCGAAGCGGTGAAAAACGAACTATCAGGCTTCCCTGCCGAAATTTTCTGCTGCGTGGCCGATCTGGCGACGGACGCAGGGCGAAGCTCGTTGCTCGCCTTTCTGGATGGGCATGATCTGAAGCCTAACCTGCTCATCAACAACGCGGGCATGGGCGATTATGGCAGCTTCACGAGTTCGACGACGGAAAAGACCCGGACACTGATCGAGCTGAACATCACGGCGCTCACGATGCTCACGCATGCCCTGCTGCCGAGGATGGAACGACCGGGCGGCGTGTTAAACGTCAGTTCGCTGGCTTCCACCTTGCCAATGCCGGATCTGGCGGTTTACGCGGCTTCAAAAGCCTATGTGACGAGTTTTTCCGAGGCGCTGGCGGTGGAACAGGCCCCACAAAACATCACCGTGACCTGCGTGTGCCCGGGGCCGACGCCGACAAACTTCAGCAAAACTGCGAAGCGTGAGGACGGTACGGACACCAATCGTGAAGGACAAGGACTTCTGCGCATCCCACCGCAGCGAGTGGTGGCGGTGGCACTGGCGGCTTTGCAGCGAGGCCGCCCCTGTGTCTTTCCAGGCGCGGGAGTCGCCATCGCCGCCCGCATTTTCCGAGTGATGCCACGCGCCCTGATGCGTGCGCTGCTACGCTGGCGGCATGGCAAGGAATGATCATTGCGCAAAGGCGGCAGCGGGATTTAGAGTCAGGCCGTGCGCTGCCCTGCCTGCCGAACTCCTGCGATTGAAACCGATGCTGCCTGCCGGCAGTGCGGCTTTTCGCTGGAGGCAGCGGACCGTGCTTTTGGCATCGCACCGATGCTGGAGAGACCGATCAGCGACAGCTTGGAGGTGCTCGGCTCTTTCGCGCGCAAAAAGGTCGCGAGGGTGATCGCGGATCTGGAGCGGCGTTTCCCGCAAGTGGCAGTCGCTGTGGTGCTGACTGAGGTGCCACAGCAAGCACCACTGGCGGCATATGCGTTTTGGATCTTCAACCGCAGCCAGCTTGCCAGCGCGGTGGAAAAAGGAGGAGCCAATCATCTGGTGCTGCTGCTGATCGACACGCAAACCGAGCGTGCGATCACGATGGTGGGCTACGGGCTGGAACCCTTCGTCCAAGAGACGCATCTTCAAAGTTGCCTCCAGGCCGCTGCGCATCCGCTGCAGCGTGGACATCTCGGCCAGGCCATTGAAGCCTTCACACGCGAGTTAGACCGCCAACTGGGCGAACTATGCCGCTTGATCCCCAAACAGTTCGGCCTAGTGGACGAGGCACAGTGGGTGGACGCGACGCAGGAAGGTGAAAGCGTCATGACAACGCACGAAAGTTTGTATTGAGCACGACCATGATGAACCGACGCCAATTTCTCCAACTGGGCCTACTGACAAGCGCCGCATCCACGCTCTCCGCCGCTGAGTTTCTTCCGCAAAGCGTGACATTTCTTGGCGACGGGAAATTTCAGCAGATCGTGGCAAAAGCCGTCGCGGAAAACTGGGCTGCCTTGCCAATGGGCATGCGTGTGGCGCAGTTTGGACAGGCGCTGCTGGGGACGAAGTATGTGGCCTGGACGCTGGAGATCGATGACCGCATTGAGTCGCCTTCCGCGAATTTCAACGGGTTGGACTGCTGGACGTTTTTTGAGATCGCTCTGGGGTTGGCACGAATGATCGGCAAACGCCAGCGCGGCTACTCGCCATCCGATCTACTGCGGCAGATCGAGTGGACGCGCTACCGGGGTGGTGTGTGCCGGGGCCATTATCTCGACCGGATTCATTACTTGGACGAATGGTTCACGGACAATGCCGCGCGGGGCAATATCCGCCCAGTGACCCGTGAGGTCGGCCCCGTGGTGAGGCTGACAGGGCGTGCTAACGATGAAATGTCGCTGAACCCGAAACTCTACCGCTACCTGCGGACCAATCCGGCGCTGGTCCCAGCCAT
The DNA here is from genome assembly GCA_044355475.1 of Prosthecobacter sp. GTDB lineage: Bacteria > Verrucomicrobiota > Verrucomicrobiia > Verrucomicrobiales > Verrucomicrobiaceae > Prosthecobacter. Next base: position 867 of record JBIKYB010000502.1, on the reverse strand, counting down.
GCGGCAGATTGAGGCAGGGTTAGAGCGCGTGCCGTTTGATTATATCCCGAAGCAACAGGTCGCAGCCTGTGAACCACGCATTCAAAGCGGCGACATCATCGGCATCGTGACGCATCGGGCGCATGTGTTCTGCTCGCACGTCGGCCTAGCTTTGCGAACCCAGGATGGCGTATGCCGCTTCATGCATGCCTCGCTCACGCACAAGAAAGTCGTCGTGGACAGATCCATCCATGACTACCTAGCTGGCATCAAAAGCCATGCGGGCATCGTTGTGGCGCGCCCGGTATGAAGCGAGCGCGACCAACTGGTGATTACTTGTCGAAGAAGGAACTTTCCTCACGGTCTCCGACCTTCAGATAGCGGTAATAGACCTCCAATTGAAGCGTGCAGAGGGTCTGGCGGTAGATGTCGTCGGCAGCATCGCCAGCAGGCCAGTTCGGGCGGCCGCGTTTGAACATGCCGTCGGCCTGCTGGGCTGCAAGGATTTGGGGAAGGAACTGCTGGTTGTAGAACTTCCAGTCGTCCCCGCCCTGCTGGAAGAAGGCCTGGGTGTAGTAGTACCAGCAGTAGAGGTTGCAGTTCTTGTTCCAGTCAAGCGGCTCAGCGGTGAGGAAATCAGTGAGGAATTTCATGCCTTTCTTGATGGCGGTGGTCTTCCCTTTGGCCATGGTTTGCAGGCCGAGGATCCCGACGCCGGAGAGGCTCCACTGGTTGTAGTGCGCGTCACGGTTCGCACCGCCAAAACCGCCATCCTTCGTCTGCATGGTTTCCAGATAATCAGTCATCTTGCCGATAGCGGCATGAAGCCCTTCGATCTTGAGGCTGGTGTTCTTGGCAGCCTTGAGCGCCTGGAACTGCCAGCCTACC
>JBIKYB010000558.1:0-2691 GCA_044355475.1 Prosthecobacter sp. | reverse complement strand
ATTTCACCGCCGCGTGCTCATCGGCAAAGGGCACGCCCCATGCGGCGAAGATGGCGTCGCCGATGTATTTGATCACGCCGCCGTCGTGGTTGAAAACGCGGTCCGTGGTGCGTTGAAAGTAGCCATTGAGGTGCTCGACGATGTGCAGTGGATCACGCACACGCTGGCAGATGTTGGTGAAATTTTCGATGTCGGTGAACATCATCGCTGCGTGTGTCTTGTCGCCGCCGGGATCGAGCTGAAAGTCCTCATCCGTGAAGCGTTCGAGCATGCGTGGCGAGAGATACTTCGAGAATGCCTCACGTAGACGCATTTGCTCCGCGTCCAGCTTCACACGGAAGTGCCGCTCGATGTAAAAGTGGGCTCCGGTGCCCGCAACGAGCGCCACCGGCAACTGCACCAGCGCTGCCACGCTCCACGGGAACCATACACCGGAAAAATGAACCGCCAGCACGCCAGCGAGGCTCAGCAGTGCCACGCCCGCAAAGGTCAGCAAAAAGCCCGAGAACGGCCGCAGCTGTGAAAAGGCCCACCCAGCCACCAAAGCCACACCGAGCACCAAAAACAGGTCCGCTGTGTCACTGCTGCGCACGAGCCAGTTTCCTCGCAGGAGGTTTACGAGGATGTTAGCCTGCACCTCCACACCGCTCATCAGAGGGACATTGCCGCGGCGATCCAGGCGGTGAAACGGCGTGCTGAACAAATCCTCACCCAGCTTCGGACTGACGATGCCGGGCTTCCCGCCGATGACGACGATCTTGCCACGGAAAAAAGTCGCATCCACGCCATCGAGCAAGTTTTTCGCCGAGACAGAGGGGATCGTGTCATGCGGGCCCGTGTAGTTGATCCAGCGATCAACGAGCCGTTTTGCCTCGTCGAGTGGCGCACCAAGCTTTTGAGCCGTTTTCCAGGTCAGTGAGGCCTCATCAAGCGTGCCCGCGATCAGCTCACGCACCGTATAGCGATCATCGTGAACTAGCGCCACGATGCCGTAATCATCCGCCGCATCTAGCAGCGTGTCATTTGGCACGATCAGCCTTTCCATGGCCACACCAGCCTGCTGGGTCGCCTCACGTCCAGCGGCGAGCATCACGACGCCACCTCCAGCACGGAATTTCTTCATCGACTCTGCAAAAGCCACATCCAGCGCCGGTTCAGCCGAGTTCGATTCAAAGATGAGGTCATACACCACCGCACGCGCACCATCTGCTGCCAGCTTGTCGAGCAAAGCCGGCTGCAACTTGCGGTCGAGCGTGTCGCCGACCTTTTCATCGAGATACACCATGCACACCTCCCCCGCCCCACCTGGCCGGTGCACGAGAAACGGCAGGTCATAGCTCAAGGTGACCACACCTTGGCCCACGCGAAACAGCGCCACATAGCCCGCCGCCGCGCACAGCACGATGACGAGCAACGTGACCGACCATCGAATTTTGGCCTCGCTGAGCTTCGACTTCTTTTTCGCCTTGGTGGGCGCTTTGACCGCTGGTAAGGCCTGCGAGCCGCTTTTCGGGGAAACGGACGAAATCTTCGGCACCGGCCTCTGCGCGATGTTTTCCGCCGTGAGCCTGCCGACCGGCACCGCCATCGTCGAGTCCGCCATCTCGCGGAAATTCAGTACCACGCTCAGTTGCTCCAAGTCATGCCGCATCTGCGCCGCGCTGGCATAGCGATCGTCCGGCTCCGTCTGCATCGCCCGGCTGATCACGCTGTCGAAATGCCGCTCAAGGCCAGCCACGAGTGCGGAAGCTGGTTTGAAAGCCCCTCGCGGCAGCGAGCCAGTGAGCATCTGGTAAAGCATCACACCCACCGCATACAAATCTGCACGTCCATCCACCTCCACGCCCGGCGTCATCGCCTCCGGCGCGAGGAAATCCGGCGTGCCCACCATGAAACCCGTGCGCGTGAGGCCGCTGTGCGCATCCTCCAGCCGGGCGAGGCCGAAGTCGCCCACCTTCACCACGTTCTTCGTGCCCACGAGCACATTGGCCGGCTTGATGTCGCGATGCACGATGCCCAGCTCATGCGCCGCTGCCAGCGCATCGCACACACGCAGGCAGATCGCCCGCGCCTGCTCCACGGACAGACGGCCTTGTGTCGCGATCATCCGAGACACATCCGTGCCATCCATCAGCTCCATCACATAATAAAGCTGACCGTCCTTCGTCTCGCCCGAGTCGTAGATCGTGACCACATTCGGATGCGCCAGCTTTGCCATGAGCCGCGCCTCATTCAGGAAGCGCTCCACAAAAGCCGGATCATGCTCACCGAGGCCTGGTGGGAGGATTTTGATCGCCACCTTGCGGTCCAGCGTCGTCTGCACCCCGCGATACACCGCCCCCATGCCTCCCAGGCCCACGAGCTTGTCGATCTTGTAACCCGGCAGCATATCCTGTAACTCATCCAGCCTCGGCGGCTGCCACTGCTTCGGATTGTCCGCATTCATCGCCACTCCGAAGGCTTTCACTGCTGCTCCATCAGATAAACTGCCCGTCTCATTCAATGAGATGCCGCTGAGGTCGTCCGCTCCCGTCAAAAGACAGCCTGGGCAGCTTACACCGCCCAATGCTGCGAGCATGGGTTTGCCGCACTGCACACAGGTGGGTGGGGCTGGCGGCGGGGCATACATTTTGGAAAGATGCGCATTAAGACGGCTATTTTTCCTCCGTCAACGACGGGTGACTGCGGTGT
>JBIKYB010000501.1:0-3138 GCA_044355475.1 Prosthecobacter sp. | reverse complement strand
ACGATCAGCGACACCTCCGCCCAACTGAAGCGCGCAGCGTTGAAGCCCTCGATCTCACGGCATTCCAGGCCGGTTTTCTCTAGCAACGTCTCGTTCACGATCGTTGAATAATCCTTTGCCGGCAAGCCCGCCTGCTTTGCGCCCGTGATTCCCTTGAACCAATGGTCCAGCGTCCACTCCCGGCGCAGCAAAACCACCGCGACGGGGCCGGGCGAGTCCAGATGCCGCCTCGCGGCGTTCACATCATCGGTGAACAGCCATTTACGATGCGTGTAAAACACGAGACTTGGCTCCGTGTATCCGCAGCCATGCAAGGTCATGTCCTCGGACATGGCTCCGAGGTGCTCCGCCACTTTCACTGGAATAGAGGACTCGCGCAGACGCTCTCCCAGCAGGGAGACGCTGGCCGCTGTCAGCAGCACCGCCACGAGCGCCAGCCAGTGGGAACGCCTTGTCCAGACCATAGCAGCCGCAAGTCCGCCTGCGGCAAAAACCACGCCTAGCACCAGCAGGGCGCTCCACAGCAGCCCTCGCATCGTCAGATTGTCGATCCGGGCCATCCAGCCGGTCACGCAGGCAGCGGACACCAGGACCACCAGCGCGAGGGTGAGCCATTTCGCCACGCCTGGAACATGCGCAGGCGGTTCGGACGACCGGTTCATCCAAGCGGCGGCCAGCAGCACGATGTAAGCAGGGTAACCCGGCATCACATAATGCGGCAGTTGGGTGGCGTAGAAGAAAAAAATGACCTGCGGAGCGGCAAACCAAGCAGCCAGAAAGCTCGTTTGCGCCGTCCAGTTCGCCCGCAGGTGCCGCCAGACCGGCAGCGCAAAACCTAGCCATGGAAACAGGCTCAGCCAGGTCGTTAGCAGGTAGTAGCCCGGCACAAACTTGCGGCCGTTGAACACATCCGTGCCGCGTTTCACCACATGCTCGCCCATGCCCACCTTCCAAAAAGCTCCCTGCGTCTCCGCCAGCGCGGGAACGCCCCAGGAGGCCACCATCGCAAGCACAAGCATTGTTCCTGGCACCAAGCCCAGCCGCCGCCATGGCAGCGGCTGTTTCCAGAATACCCAGCGCCACAGCACCAGCGCAAGCGTCGGCACCAGCCAGCTGACCGGCCCTTTTGCCAAAAAACCTGCCCCCAGGGAAAGCCAGAGACACCAGAACCACAAACGTGAAGGCGGTTTCCCAGCCTCATCTGTCAGCAGCTCCACCAGTGCGCGGCAGGCCAGCGCCACACACAGGATCATCGGCATGTCCGCCACGCACAACCGGCCATGGATCAGCGATTGCAGGCTGGTGAGCCAGGCCACCCCGGCAAACAGCCCCGCCGGGGAGCTTCCCGCTATGCGGCGGGCCATCCCAGCCACGACCAGCGCCGTCCCGAAGACCGCCGCCACACTGTGCAGCCGCGCCGCGAATTCGTTCACGCCCAGCAGGGCGTAGTGCAACCGCATCCACCAATAGGTCAGCGGCGGCTTGTCGAAACGATACTCGTCATTGAAATATGGGATCGTCCAGGTTCCGCGCACCATCATTTCCACCGTCGCCTGAGCGAAACGCGGCTCATCCCGGTCCATCAGAGGTATCGTCCCGGTTCCCGGTAGGTACAAGATCAATGTCAGGACCAGCAGCAGCCACCATCCATGGTTGCGGCAGCGAGACTCATTCCAAAACGATACTTCAAAAACCTGCATGCAGCCCATTGGCATGCAGGCGTTTTTCGTCTGCATTCAAGATGCAACAGTTTCGTTGCAACCTAGTCGCTTGGTGCCGCAGTGCCTCCTCAATATAGCAGGAAGCCGATCTCGCTGTCGGTGAACTGGGTGGTGTCTTCCACGGCCAGCAGCGCCTCGGTTTGATAGGCGGTCTCCCAAGGCGTCTCCGCCGCAGGCAGCAAGGGCAGTTCAGCCTCTGGGGCAACAGCCTTTTCGACAACTTGCGGCGTTGTGTCGGGCGGCGTTTGCAGCAGCGCTAACGCAACAACAGCCATGATGGTCACTGCTGAGGCAAAGCTCCACTTGGCCTGTGGAGCGAACCATCTCGTTTCCTCCCACCACGCACGCAGCGCAGCCAACCAGCCACGATCCTGCGGGGTCTGGCGAGCCGCACGCACCACGTTCTGAGTGAAATTGGAACGCACCTCAATGTGGCGGGCCTGGGCCAGCAGCTTCGTGAGAGGGTCTTGGGGCGAGAATGGTTCCATGATGTCAAAAAAACCGCTTCAGCGGCCCGAAGTTGCAAAATTTCTCAGCCCGGAGGCCATTCCAGTCTGCGTCCGGCCAGCAGATGCACATGCAGGTGCGGCACGGACTCGCCCGCGTCCTTGCCGTGATTGATCACGAGGCGGAAACCTTTGCTGCGGTCTTTGATTCCCAGTTTGTCGGCGATTTTGCCCGCTGCGAGCAGCAAAGCCCCCAGCGTGGCCTGATCCTCCGGTTCAGCCTCGCCCACACGCGGAATTAGCTTCTTCGGCACTATCAAGATGTGTGTCGGAGCCTGTGGATTGACGTCATTGAAGGCCGCGACCAACTCGTCCTCATAAACAAGCGGGGCCGGGATTTCGCGGTCGATGATTTTTTGGAAAATGGTCTTCTCGGACATGGCGGATTAACGGAAAAGTTCAGGCTGCCGCCCATCGCGCGGACGGCGTTCACCCAGGCTCTTGATTTCGTCGATGAACTCACCCACGTCCTCAAACTGACGGTAAACCGAGGCGTAGCGGACGTAGGCGACGTGATCGATGGCCTCCAGGCGGCGCATCACCTTCGCGCCGATCACGGTCGAGGGGATTTCGCGGTAGCCTTCTTCTTCGAGCTCGTTGGCGATGTCATCCACGAGCTGCTCAAGCTGCTCCATCTTCACCGGGCGCTTTTCGCAGGACTTGCGCACGCCGCCCAGCAGCTTGTCGCGGTTGAAGCTCTCGCGGGCACCGTTGCGCTTCACCACGCGCAGTTCCTCGCGCTCGACGATTTCATAGGTCGTGAAGCGGAAGTCACACTTCATGCACTCGCGGCGGCGGCGGATGGCATGACCTTCCCGCGCCTCGCGAGAGTCGATCACTTTATCCTGGGAGCTTCCGCATTTGGGGCAGCGCATTCAATCGGGGGTTGGGAAGCGGAATGTGCTTTCTCG